>NZ_JBIUCH010000020.1:0-167345 GCF_044548625.1 Micromonospora sp. NPDC051925
GCACCCGTGTGAGTCCTCGCTCGTCCACCAGGGCAGCCAAACACAACCCAAAAAGCCCTACAAGCGACACACCGGAACAACCTAACAAAGCACTACTAGGACTCCCCGAGAGTTTACTCCTGAACACTTTCTAAACCGCCTTCGAGGGCCGGCTAACCCCGGCCGCCTCAACAAACCAAGATCAGCCGCCAGCACTTGACGCTCCCGCCGCAGACGGCAGTGACCGTCAGGGTCCGGCCGACCATTCGACTCGTGCGCTGCACCCAGGTTCTTGGTCACCGGGCGAATCGAGATGCAGGCGACGGCTCCGTGCTACGCACGTACTACCGCTTCCGTCGCGGCGTTGACCGCGTCGGTGATGGCTTGCCCCAGCGGGGTGTTCTGGGTGAGTCGGGCGGCGAGGGTGCCGAGGAACTGGTCACCTGCGCCGGTGGTGTCGATGGCGTGGACCTGTGGTGCGGGGAGCAGCTTGGTGTGTTCGGCGGTGCTGTAGGCGGCACCGCGAGCGCCTGCGGTCACCACGGCTGCCCGTGTTCCCAGCCCACGAAGTTCCTGAGCCGCGATCGTCGGATCGGCATGGTGCCGGCCGAGGATCGCGGCGGCCTCGTGTTCGTTGCAGACGAAGAGGTCGAGGGCGGTGAGCACGGCTGACCCGAGCGTGGGATGCGGTATGAGGTTGCCGATGAGTGTCTCGGCCCGGTGGTGCTGGAGGACGGCGTTGACGGCGTCGGGTGGAAGGTCGAACTGGGTGAGCATGGTGGGTGCGTGCAGCCGCCGTAGCGCGTCGCGTACCTGTTGAGCGGTGAACTCTGTGGCGGGAGACAGTGCGAGGACGATGTGGTTCTCGGCGTCGGGGGTGACTTCCACGATCGCCACGCCGGTCGGCGCCGACGGTATGAGCTGGAAGAACGACACGTCGACGCCCGCGTCGGTGAGGGCGCGTCGCAGGAAGGTGCCCCATTCGTCGGTGCCGGCGTTGGCGACCAGGGTGGTTCGGGCACCTGCGCCGGCAGCGGCTCTGGCCTGGTTGAGGCTCTTGCCGCTGGCTGTGGTGGTGGCGGGTGCCGAGGCGAATGTCGTACGGCCAGGCTGTGGTCGTCGGGGGATCCGGACGGTGATGTCGATGTTGGCGCGGCCGACGACGATCACCTGCGGTGGCGGTGGGGACGTCTCGTCGGTCTGGTGGTCGGTCATCCGGTGGCGGCGACCCGGTCGAGGAGTTCCCGGACCTGCTGGTGGTGGGAGAAGGGCTTGAGCTGTCGGGTCAGGGCGAGGATGTCCCGGTGGACGCGTGCTGAGCCGGTCGTGGTGGCGAGGGTCAGCGCTTCGTCGGCGGTGGTCGCGGCCTGCTCCGGTTCGGCGGCGGCCAGGTAGGCGTGTGCTGTCCGGGAGAGGTACATGCCGCGTTCCCGCCGGTACCGGTCAGGCCAGTGGTTGACGGCGGTGGTGAAGCTGGTGATGGCCCGGTGTGGTTGGTTGAGGCGGAGCCATCCCTCGCCTTCCTGGGCGGCCAGGTACGGCGGTGTGCAGAAGGACCCGAGTGCGTGCTCGTCGTCGGTGGCCGGGTCGGTCGCGACGAGCGTGTGGGCGCGCTCCATCGCGGTCTGGAAGCCGGTGGCGTCGTTGTCGAGGGTGCTGCCGCGTGCTTCCTGCACCGCAGCGAAGGCGTGGACGCGCGGGGGCACGTCGGGGTGGCGGAAGGCGGCACGGGCCAGCCCGACGACGCGGTCGTCGTCACCGGTGCCGACAATGCGTTGCGCCTTGCGTGCCAGCACGTAGGAGCTGAATTCCCGGTCGTCGGCCTCTTGGGCCATGCCGGACGCGCGGTCGAGCCAGCGGTCGCCGGCTGCCCGGTCGCCGAGGTCGTCGCTGAGCCAGCAACCGAACTCGCTCCAGCGGGCTTCGGTGCTCAGAAGCCGGTCGCGAAGCTGCCCCCGAGCCTGTCGGCGGAGGGCGGCGATCTGCGTGATCTGCTGCTCGACGGTAGCCAAGATGGTGCGCCCGCCGAGCTTGTCGTCGGCCTGCACCAGGAGGGCGCGGAGTTCGGCGAAGTGGTCCACGACAGCGGGGTCGACGGCTGTCGGGCGGGACGCTCCAGCAGGGCCGGCAGCCTTCAGGGCAGTGAGACCGGCGGCGAGTTCCAGCAGTGCCCGCCGGGTCACCCGGAATGACATCGCCTGCCCGTCGGACATGACCTCAAGGGTAGCCGCGGCGACGCCGTCACGGTGCTCCTCACTTCCCCAACGAGGGCACCGCCCTCAAATGCGTCTACCTCGCCGTGATGAGCCCGGACCTCACCGGGCAGGGCCGCCGACGATGGAGCATGCGCTGGAAACCCGCCCTGAACGCCTTCGAGATGGCCTTCGAAGGACGCCTGACCGCAGACCGAAAGTAACCCTCAACAAGCCGGGTTAGACCGTTCGTTTGACAGACCCGTTCCGCGTTCTCGCCGTCGCATCGACCGGTGGCGTCGTCGGACGTGAGTTCCGTCGGTGCTGGCGGGTCTCGACGACGATGAGGACGATCAGGACGGCGACCAGACCGGCCAGACCGACCAGCGGCGCGAGGGTGGCGGCCGCCGGGCCGGCGGCGACGAGCACGCCGGCCGCCACCAGGCGCGGCAGGCTCGTCGTACGGTGCACGAGCCGTTCGAACAGCAGGTGCCCGGCGAGGTAGAGCGCCGCACCGCCGAAGAGGGACAGCGCGTAGAAGGCTCCCAACGGCCCGCCCTCGCCGACGTGTGCCACCACGCCCTCCACGCCGAGCGCGGTGAGCACGATGCCGGCGACCAGGGGGAAGTGACCGTAGGTGTACGCGTCGACGGCCAGGCTGACCCGGGCGGTGCCGTGCGCTTCGACGAGGCGACGCCGGGCCGCGGGCGCCACCGCGTCGAAGTACAGCCACCAGAGGCAGACGGCGGTGCCGATGCCGAGGACGGCGACGCTCACCAGCGGCACACCGATGGGCTGGCCGGCGGCACCCGCGCCGATCGCGACGGTCGACTCGCCGAGGGCCAGGATGATGAACAGACCATGCCGTTCGGTGAGGTGCGTCGGGCTGTGCAGTCGCCACGCGCCGCGCTTGGCGGTGAGGTAGATGCCGGCCCAGTCCACCAGCAACGCGACGGCGAACAGCAGCGCCTGGGCCCAGCCGCCCAGCAGCGCCCCGAACAGGAGCAGCGCCGCGCCCGCCAGCAGGGGGAACCAGGTGATCACGATCTGCTGCCGCAGGCCGGCGTCGCCGGTTGCGGCCACCGCGTAGACCGCGAGGTGCACCCACCGGACGAGGAAGTAGGCGCAGACCAGGACGACGGGGCCTGGCAGGCCGCCGGGGGCGTCCCGCCAGGCCTCGGGAATGGCCAGGGCGACCACGAACATCGCCGCCATCGCGCCGGCCATTCCCGCCCGGATCAGGCCCTCGTCGGCCCGGGAGTGGTTGCCCAGCCAGGTGTAGCCGGACCACGTTCCCCACAGCAGGGCGAGGATCAGCAGACCCTGCAGGACACCGTACGGGCTGTGCTCGTGGGCCAGGTAGGCGGTGATCTGGGTCGCTGCGAAGACGTACACGAGGTCGAAGAGCAGCTCGAACGGCGTCGCGCGATGGTCCTGGCCGACCGGATGTACGGCTGGACCGGGGCCCTGGGGCTTTCCCATGTGGCCAACCCTCCTCTCGGGGTGCCGTTCTCAGCGGGACAGGGACACCAGCGCGCGCGGTCGCGCGGTGACGCGGGGGCGCCGGCAGGAGTACACGAACGCCGGCGGCACGTTGGCCCACACGGTGCGGCCGGTCACGACCTCCTCGAACCGGTCGCCCAGTGCCCGCCGCAGCCGTTGGGCAGGCGGCGTCCAGCGGGCGAACGTATAGCCGAACGTGGTGAAGGCGCCGTTCGGGGTCAACGCGTCGGTGACGGCGTGCAGAAGCTCGTCCTGCTGGCCCCCGGCGAACGCCGCCCACGGCAGCCCGCTCACGATCACGTCCGCCCGGCCGTGGCCCCGCTGTGCCAGCACGTCGCCGAGGTCGCGGGCGTCGGCCACGGCGACGTCGAGCCGGGGGTACCGGGCGGCCAGCAGGCCGGCGAACCGTTCGTTGACCTCGACCGCGAGGTGACGGCCCCGGCCGGCGAGCCGGTGCTGGATGGCGGCCGTGAACGCTCCGGTGCCGGGGCCGAGTTCGACGACCAGCGGCTCGCCGGCGCCGGGGACGGGCGCGGTGACGAGGTCGGCCAGCGGCCGGCCGCTGGGGGCGACCGCGGCGACGGTGAACGGGTCGCGGAGGAACTCGCGCAGGAACTCCGCCCGGTGGTTGTCGCTCATCAGCCGGCCCGCTGCCCGGAGAGCTGCGGCCGGGTCGGCCCGGCGGCCGGGGTCAGGATGCGGGCGAGCCAGTCGGTGCGGGCGCGGCGGGCCTGGGCCGAGATCCGCGCCTGCGGGTACAGGGCGTCGAATCCGTGGAAGCCACCGGCCCAGATGTGCAGCTCGGCCTGGCCGCCGGCGGCCCAGATGCGGGTGGTGTAGGCGACGGCCTCGTCGCGGAACACCTCGGCGGTGCCGGCGTCGACGTAGGTGTCCGGCAGGCCGGACAGGTCGTCGGCCGTCGCGGGGGAGACGTGATCGGGTACGGCGTCGTCGGCCAGGTCGCCGAGCACCGACCGCCAGGCGAACTCGTTCATTTCGCGTGTCCACACGCCGGGCTCGCCGGCGTACTGGCGGCTGGAGGTGGTGTCGTTGTGGTGGTCGAGCATGGGGCAGATCAGCACCTGGGCGGCGAGATCCGGGCCGCCGCGGTCGCGGGACAGCAGGGCGATCCCGGCGGTGAGGCCCCCGCCGGCGCTGACCCCGGCGGCGATGATCCGGTTCGGGTCGACGCCCAGCTCGTCGGCGTGCTCGGCCACCCACAGCAGACCGTGGTAGCAGTCGTCGAGCAGGCTGGTGCCGGTGGCCTCGGGTGCCAGCCGGTAGTCCACGGAGACGACGACGGCGCCGAACCGGTCGAGCCATTCCAGGGGGATGTCGATCTGGGAGAAGCGGTCGCCCATCACCATGCCGCCGCCGTGCATCCAGTAGACGCAGGGGGCCGCAGCGGTGTGTTCCGGGCCGGCGGGGCTGAAGACGGACAGCGGGATGTCCGTGCCGTCCGGGCCCGCGATGCTGATCTCGCGCCGGTCGATCGCCCGGCCTTCGAGCAGCGGCTCCACGGGCGTCGACGAGAACTGCCGGATCTGCGGGAGCACGTCGCGGTTGAGTTCGGGTACGAGCGGCATGTCGGCCAGGAGCGCGCGCAGCTCGGGGTCGAAGGGGGGACGTGTCAGTGCCATGAGGGGTTTCCTGTCGTGTTCGATGCGGAAGGACGGATTGCCGTGCGGGATCTCAGATGGCGGCCTTGCCGCCGACCGGCACCTCGTCGAGGTATGCCGGCTCGCCGACGATCAGCGGCTGGAGTTGCGCCAACAGGGCCTGCGCCTCGTCGGTGGCGAAGAACCGGTGGTGCGCCTCCTCGGTCGTCCAGCCCTCGGTGACGTGGACGGTGTCGGAGTCGGCGGCGGAACGGCCGATCAGGAAGACGACGCAGTCCTCGTTCGTCAGCGACGGCGACGCGAGCAGGAAGTCGGCGAGTTCGTCGCCCTTGCCGGGGCGGGCGGTCATGGTGGCGTGGAAGCCGTAACTGATGGTCATCGGGCACTCTCCTCGGCGGCTGCCGCCGGATGTCGGCGGCGACGGTATTGCCTGGCTGGGCTCTACCTTCGGGGCCGCCGGGCCGGCCTTCATCAGTCATCCGACTTCCGAGATCCGGGCCGCCGGCGACCGATGACCTAGCCGGTCGTGCCGGAACCGGGCAGGCCGGCGGCCGGGCGGGGCCGGTGACGTGAGCGGAGCCGCCGGCCCGCGCCGCCTCCTGGTGCACCGGCCCGGGGCCGCGAGGACCCTCCGCCGCCGGCACCTCGTCCCTGGGTTAGGTCATTCGACAGATGCGCGGGTCGAGAGCCGCGCCGCACCATCGACGGCGTGACGCCATCAGGACGGGAACACCCCGCATCGCCGCCCACCGTGCTGCGGATGCGCGAGGTCCGGGACCGGGCCCTCTTCGACCTCGACGACGGGCCGGTCACGCCGTCGAACCGGGCCGACCTTTCGGCGACCACGCGCCTGCTCAACGTGCTGCTGGCGAGCCTGGTCGTGTCCTCGTTGCAGTACGAGCAGCACGCGCTGGCCGTCCGCGCCCCGTCGGCCCGGCCGCTCGCGGAGCTCCTGTTCGCCGGGGCCGACCGCGACCGTGGTGACGCGCGGCTGGTCGCGACCCGGATCCGGCAGCTCGGGTGCGCCGGCGACTACGACCCGCAACACCTGAGCGCCCGGTCCCGGGTCGCCTTCCGGGCGTTCCCCGACGGTGACGTCGTCGGCATCGTGACGCAGAACCTCGTCGGGGCGCGGATCCTCGTCCAGACGTTGCAGGAGGCGGTGCGTTGGATCGGCGACGACGACCCCACCACCCGGCGGCTCCTGGAGCGGCTGCTCGAAGCGAAGGAGACGCAGGCCGACGAGCTCAGCGCGCAGTCTGCCCAGCAGCAGGCGGCGACAGCGCGTCCCGGAGCGCCGCCCGGGACGTGACGCCCAGCTTGGGGAAGATCCGGTACAGGTGGGCGCCGACGGTCCGGTGGGACAGGTACAGGCGCTCGGCGATCTGCTTGTTGGTCAGGCCGCTCGCCGCCAGCCCCGCGATCTGGTGTTCCTGCGCTGTGAGCGCGGTCAGGTCACCCCGCTGCCGGGGGGCCGGACGGTGGCCGCAGGCGCGCAGTTCCCCCTCCACCCGGTCCAGCCAGGGCTCTGCGGCCAGGGCGGCGAATCCGTCCCGTGCGGCGAGCAGGTGCGGCCGGGCCTCCACCGGCGACCGGGTCCGCCGCAGCCGCTCACCGAGGGCCAACCGCACCCGGGCCCCGTCGTACAGCCACCGCCGCGTCGCGGCGTCGGCCAGCAGGGCCTCCACGCGGGTCACCGACTCGTCGTCGTCGAGGACGAGAGCCTCCGCGCCGGCCTGGAGCAGGGCCATCCGGGGCGACAAGCCAGCCACGTCCGCGTCCCGCATCGCCTGCACGTGGACCCGGGCCTCGGCCGTCCGCCCGGTGCGTACGGCCGCCTCGACCAGGTCGAACATGACCCAGGTGCAGTGCGGCACGTGGGAGGCGAGCACGCCGGGCGGGCTCATCGCGACGGCGTGGCCGAAGGCGGCGTCGTAGTCGCCCTGCCCCATGGCGGCGAGCACCCGGGGATGCTGCGCGAACAGCGCGGCGGCGGCGACGCCACGGGGCAGCGCCCAGTGGGTGATCTCGTCGGCGAGCGCGTACGCCTCGTCGAACCGTCCCCGGCCGGCGGCGAGGATCGCCCGGTTGTACCGGAAGTACCACGCGAAGAACGAGAAGCCGCTGGTGTCGCAGGTCCGCTGGCCCTCCACGGCGAGTTCCTCGGCCTCGTCCCACCGGCCGGTCAGGAAGTCTTCGAGGCACAGGTGCATCAGGGCTCCGAGGTGCCGGCGGGGCGCCCCACCGTTGCGCCCGTGCTCGACCAGCCGCCAGGACGCCTCCCGCGAGTCGCCGAGACGATCGAGGTACACCGAGGCCGTGCCGATCCGCATGATGCGGGTGGGGTCCTCGTTCTCGGTCAGCGTGCGGAGCACCGCGTCGATCCGGCCCAGCGCGGCCTTCCCGGTGCGCACCGGGTCGGCGAAGCTGTCGCTCGCCAGCGCGAGCACGTCCGGCGGCCGGGGCCGGATCCGGCGCAGCAGCGCGAAGAACGGTTCCCAGTACTCCGGCGTGCTGCCGTACCAGCAGAGCAGCAGCAGGGTGTGCATGGCCTCGACGAGCGCGGGGTCGTCGGCCCGGTAGCCGTGGTCGCCGGTCTCGATGGCACCCGCCAGCAGCCGGTGGGCGGTGTTCACGTCGCCGTCGCCGTTGATCATGAGGAAGGCGGTCGCGTTGGCCGCGTGCAGCGAACCGGCCGAGTCGGGAGCCGCCCGACGCGCGTCGGTCAGCAGGATCTTCGCGTCGTCGATGGTGCCGCTGGCCTCCGCGCCGATGTACGCGGCCTCGGCGAGCCGCCGCCCCCGGCCGGCGCTCGTGGCGCTCAACTCGGCGGCGCGGACCAGGGCCGCCACCGCCGCGAACCCGTCCCCGCGCCGCATCACCCGGTGCGCCGCCTCTTCCAGGAGTTCCGCCACCGCCTCGTCCGGGCCGACAGCGGCCGCCGCGAGGTGCCACGCGCGGCGTTCTTCGTCGTCGACCAGGGCTCCGGCGAGGGCGACGTGCGCGGTGCGGCGCTCCTCGTGGGTGGACATGGCCACGATCGCCGAGCGGATCAGTGGATGCCGAAACGCGATCCGGGCCGTGGCGTCGTCCACCCGGACGAGCTGCGCCCGCTCGGCGGGGGCCAGGTCGGCCAGGCTGGACTGGTCGGGCAGCGCGGCGCGGAGCACCCGGACGTCGCCGGTGCCCTCGAAGGTGGCCAGCAGCAGCACCCGCCGGGTCGCCTCGGGCAGCCCGGTCAACCGGGCCGCGAAGATCGCCTGCAACCGGTCGCTGAGGGGGACCACCTCGGGCTGCGTCTCCGTGCGCCGCACGGAGCCCAGCAGCAAGGCGGGCAGTTCCATCAGCGCGAGGGGGTTGCCCTGGGCGAGGTCGAGCAGGCGTCGGCGTACCCGCGCCGGCAGTTGCGGGTGGCGGGCGTCGACCAGCCGCCCCGCGGCCTCGTCGTCGAGCGGCCCGACGGCGTGTTCGGACAGCCCCCGCAGGTCGAGGAAGCTCACCGATCCCGCCCTGGTCGACGCCAGCAGCCCGGCCCGGACACCCGCCAGCCGCCGGGCGATGAAGCCGAGGACGACGGCGCTCGCGCGGTCGAGCCAGTGCACGTCGTCGACCACCAACAGGACCGGCTCGTCGACCGTGAGCTCCGTGACGAGCAGCAGGGCGGCATTGCAGACCAGGAGGACTTCCGGGGGCGTGCCGACGCCGAAGCCGAGCGCCACCGACAGCGCCTCGCGCGAACCGGGCGGGAGACGGTCGAGAGCCGCGTGCGCGGGCAGCAGCAGCTGGTGCAGGCCGGAGTAGCTGACGTCGGCCTCGAACTCCGACCCGGACGCCCGCAGCACGCGCATCCCGTCCGCGAGGGCAAACTCCATGGCGGCGGTCATCAGGGCGGACTTGCCGACCCCCGGCTCGCCGCAGATCAGCCGCGCGCCGCCGCCCTGGCGCACCCCGTCGAGGAACTCGGCGAGCTGCGCCAGGTCGTCGTGGCGTCCGAACAGTTCGCTACCGGCCACCCGTACCTCACGCGCCCATCGTTGTCCGTCGGCCCCCGGCCGATCTCGGCCCTCTGCTCGGGCAGGCTACCGGCGGTGATCAGCCACCCGGCCGTCCGTCGGCGCAGGCGGGCAGGATCGGGCAAGAGAACGCGAGTTCCGGTCAACTGTCGCGGGGCGTGACCCGCGCGGCGGTGCGGGCGTGCAGGCGGGCCGCGTCCTGGCGGGGCGGGCCCCCGAACTGCCGGCGGTACTCGCGGCTGAACTGGGCGGGGCTCTCGTAGCCGACGCGGCGGCTGACCCCGGCGATGTCGCCGGGGCTCGCGGCGAGCAGCAGCCGGGCGCGTTGCAGGCGGATCTGCTTCTGATACTGGATCGGGCTCATCGAGGTGACGGCCTGGAAGTTGCGGTGGAACGCGGAGACGCTCATTCCCGCCTGCTGCGCCACGTCCTCGACGCGGAACGGCCGCGCGTAGTTGTCGCGGATCCACTGGACGGCCCGGGCGATGTGGCTGAGGCTGCTGTCGGGCAGGCCGAACTGGCGCAACACGCCGCCCTGCTCGCCGGTGAGCAGCCGCCAGATGATCTCCCGCTTGATCAGGGGCGCGATCATGGGGATGTCGCGGGGCTGATCGAGCAGGCGCAGCAGCCGGACGGCGGCGTCGAGCAGCTCGACGGGGGCCCTGCTGACGGCCAGGCCGGCCGGCACGTCGGTGGCGGGTGCCGGCAGGTCCGCCGGGTCGGCCTGGAGCAGCACCTCGGCGACGGCGGCCGGGTGGAGGGTCAGGCCGAAGCCGAGCGCCGGCTCCTCCGGGCTGGCGCGGGCGAAGTGCGCGGTCACCGGCAGGTCGACCGAGGCGACGAGATAGTCGCCGGCCTGGTACTCGTACACGCGGTCGCCGAGTGCGAACCGCTTCGTGCCCTGAGCTACGAGGGCCAGCACCCTGCCGTAGGTGGTCGGCGTCGGCGGGTCGGGCCGGTCGGCACGGAAGATGCGCACGTCGGCGATGCTCGTGCCCAGTTCGGGCCGGGCATGCCGGCCCAGCAGAACGCGCAACTCGTCGAGCGGCATGCCCACCATTGAAGCACCACGGCCATGACCAGGGCCCGGCCGATCCTGGCGGACACCGTCGGGCGGGCTCGACGCCGACCTCCTCCGACGGCTCTGGCCCACCCTCTGGCTGCCATCCCCACTCCGCCAGCGCCGGGAGGGCACCTTCCCCGAACTCGTCGCAACCGGCAGTAATGCGACGTAGCCATGGATCTCTTCCACGGCCGCCCCGCTGACGGGGCCCGCAGATCGAACACCAGATGACCGCATAACGAACACACACCATCCCGCAAATCGAAATCTAGTGCCCCCGCAGATCGAAAATTTGGCCGTTAAGATGACGCCGTGCCCACACCGCAGCTGATCCCCCGCCGCGCCGCCGCGCAGGTCAATGCCGCCCTGGCGGACACCCGCGTCGTCTTGATCAACGGAGCACGGCAAGCAGGCAAGAGCACCCTGGTCCGCCTTGTTGCCGGCGATCGTCTAGCCGAGCGCCGCGATCTTGATCGGGCCCAGGACCGGGCGGCGGCGATCGCCGACCCGGGCGGATTCGTGGACTCCGCCGAGCTCCTGGTCATCGACGAGATTCAGCGTGCTCCGGAACTCCTGTTGGCCATCAAGGCAGCAGTCGACGAGGACCCCCGTCCGGGCCGGTATCTGCTTACCGGCTCGTCACGGTTGTTCGGCATGGTTGCCGCCCCGGACGCGTTGCCCGGCCGGATGGAGACCGTGGAACTCTGGCCGTTCTCTCAAGGAGAACTCGACGCTGAGCCGGACGGATTCATCGACGCCGTCTTCACGCTCGGTCCGGACCTGCGACACGAGTCGGACGTCACCCGTGCCGACTACGCGGCCAGGATAGTGCGTGGGGGCCTACCCGAGGCCACCACCCGTACCGACCCGCGCCGCCGCCAACGGTTCCTCGACGCCTACGTCCAGGCACTCATCGACCGCGATGTCCGGCAACTGTCCGACATCCAGCACAAGGGCGAGCTACGCAAACTGGTACGCCTGCTTGCGGCCCGATCCGCGACCGTCATCGCCGCCAACTCCCTCGAGTCCACCCTCGGACTCAGCCGGCCGACGATCGCCCGCTACCTCCAGGCCCTGGAAGAGATCTTCCTGATCAAACGGATCCCGGGCTGGTCCCGCAACCTGGGCACCCGGGCCACCGCCGCGTCGAAACTGATCTTCATCGACTCGGGTATAGCCGCAAACGAGATCGCGACCGACGCCCGGGCACTGCTCCGGCCTGGTGCACCGTTCGGCCCGCTACTCGAATCATTTGTCCTGTCCGAACTGTCCCGGCAGCTCACCTGGTCCGAGCAGTTCGTCGATCTGTCCCACTACCGCGACCAGAGCAGGTATGAAGTCGACGCGGTGCTCGAAAACCGAGCTGGGCAGGTGGTCGGGATCGAGGTCAAAGCAGCCACCACTGTCGGACCCGACGACTTCCGCGGGCTACGCCGACTCGCCGACCGCCTCGGCAATGACTTCGTCGCCGGCATCGTCCTCCACACCGGAACCTCCACGCTGCCGTTCGGCGACAAACTCCGCGCCATGCCGGTCAGTACCCTGTGGCAGGCTCCCGCCCCGACAGCAGACTGACCTCGCCCGCAGGTTATTCCTCAACCGGTCAGGGCCATTGAGGACTGAAAGGGTTTCGAGGTCCGAAAGGGCGTGGCCCTGCTGATCCTCAGCAAGCGATCCCAGCAGGGCCCCGCAGCGACCGGCACACGAGGCCAAGAAGTAAGAAGCCGCAGGTCATCGGCCTGCGAACACCGGCGGAGGCCAGTCTTAGGAAACCGATGCTCTATCCCCTGAGCTACGAGGGCGCGAGCGCCTAGTCTAGCGACCTGGGGGTTCACCTGGGGTGGCAGGGAGTGGCCCACGTCCACCCACGTCACCCGGACCCCTGTTCGCCCAGCCCAGAAGCACACCTCGAGCACACGAACCCCCGTTTGCGACCACGAGCGGCTGTGGTGACTCGCGTCGGCACCGGTTGACCCGGGGCGGCATCCGCTGGCGAGTCTCTACGCGAGTTCGCATGGCACCACCTCTGCTGATCTTGGCTGTTTGGGCTGGTAGGGGGTCTTGTCGCGGATGCAGGCCCAGAGGACGTTGAGGCGTTGTCTGGACAGGGCTGCGGTGGCTTGGCGGTGGGTCTTTCCTTCGGCTCTTTCTTGTCGTAGTAGGCGCGGGAGCGTGGGCAGTGGGTCAGCGCGGTGAAGCTGGACATGCTGAACACCCGGCGTAGGCCGCGGTGGTAGCGGTGGGGCCGGACCTGGTGGCCCTGCCGTCGTCCGGAGTCGCGGGAGATCGGGGCGAGGCCGGCGTGCGCGGCGAGCGCCGCAGCGCTGGGGTAGGTGCTGAGGGTGCCGGCGTGGGCGAGGAACTCGGCGGCGAGGGTGGTGCCGATGCCGGGCAGGCTGGTGACGATCTCGCCCAGCTCGTGCTCGGCGACAACCGCGGCGATGGTTTCCTCGATGGCGGTGATGCGGTCGTTGACCACTTCCAAGTCGGTGGCCATCTGGCCCACGATCCCGGCTGCGGTGGCCTCTCCCGTGACGGCGACGGTCTGTGTCCGTGCGGCGGCGAGGGCCTTGGCGGTGAGTGCCTTGGCGGCCCGCACGCCGTGCTGGCGTAGGTAGGCCAGGATGCGGGCCTCGCCGGCGCGCCGCAGCCCTGCCGGGGTCTGGCACTGCACGAGGAGCCGGAGCGCACCCCGGCTGCGCAGGTTCAGCGACTTCTCCAGGGCGGGGCTGATCACGGTCAGGAGGTCCTGGAGGCGGGCAGTGATGCGGACCCGGTCGGCGACCAGGTCGAGGCGGCGGGAGACGAGCAGCTTCAGCTGCTGCTGCACCCCGTCGGCCACGGTGAGGGTCGGTAGGTCGCCGCGCATGCGCAGGGTCTGGGCGATGACGTAGGCGTCGTGCGCGTCGGTCTTGCGTTCCCCGTGGAACGCCTCGGCCATCCGCGAGGTGACCGTGCCGCTGACGTAGCGCACATCCGCGCCACGGTCGAACAGGACCGCCAACAGCAGTGACACGGGTCCACCGCGTAGGTCGACGGCCCAGCGGATCGGCTTACGGCGCTTACCGAGCCGCCCGGCGATGCCGGAGATGGACTGCTGGTCGTTGGGGATCTTCTCGGACATCACCACGGTGCCGTCGTCGTCGATGACGCACACGTGGTGGTGGGTCTTGCCGACATCGACGCCGGCCCACAGGCTGCCCATCGGGCATCACCCTCTTCGGTTGTCTGGTGAGGGGGCGTGGACCCGCCGCGGTTCAGTAGCCACAACTTCGGAAAGGGCGATCGGTCGCAAGTCTCCATCCAGTGCTGATACAGCGGTCATCAGCGAGGGCCGGGGCGTCCTACTCCAAGCTGGCCATGACATCGGCAGCACACACCCAGGCAGTCACCCGACCCTCCGGGTCCACCCCAGCAAACGACACAGCTCGATGTCCGGTTGCGGGTCCCGACGGACACTCGGAGTCCAAGCCGCCGCGGTCAGGGGCGTCGCGGCGGAACGCCGAGCTGTCCACGATCTTGCGCGCCTCGGTGGCGGTCACCGGGCGGCGAACCAAGCGTCAGGTGTCGAGGGCTGCGAGGTTGAGGCGTTCGAGCAGGCTGGGCTTGCGGGCGTGCACCACCCGTAGCTCGGCCAGCCGCTTCCGGAACGATGAGCTGCCCCCGTCGCGCTCGGCGAGGTCGCGCAGGTCGACGAGGAGTTGTACGGCGGTGTCGTACTCGCGGGGTTTCTTCGTGGCAATGAGTTCGTCGACCCGCTGCCATGCGGCGGTTTGGTCAACCGCGAGGGTGTCGAGGTGCCGTTGCCGGGCGGCTGCGGCGGACCGTTCCCGGCGGACCCGGTCGCGTTCGCGCTGCTCGGCGTCCCGCCGTTCCCGCACGGCGCGCAGGTCCGCGGCGGTGGCGAGTAGTTCCCCGGCGGTGCGGGCGGCTGCCGGGGTGGGCGTCTCGGAGCGGTGTGCGTCGCGGTAGCGGCGCAGCAGTCGGCCGCGTAGGTGGCTGTCGCCGCCGGTGATCAGGTCGACCAGAATGGCGTCCTTGTCCCGGGCGGGCAGCCCGACGACCCAGGTGCGTAGTTGCGCAGCGGTCGGTTCACCGGAGGCGGCCGGCGTCGACCCGGCGGCCGCGGCCGCGATCAGGTCGGGGTCGATGCGCAGGAACTCGGTGACGGCGGTGAGGGCCGCGTCGAGGGTGCCCATGCCTGCCGGGACGGGCGGTTCGGGTTCGTCGTCGGCAATCTCCTGCGACTGTACGCAGCGCAGCCAGGCCAGGTACAGCAGGCGCAGGTCACCGGCGGCGAGGCCGGCCCGAACCGGGATGATCGAGGTGAGCAGGCCGTGGCCGTCGAGGTCCCACTCGTCGGTGCCGTCCTCGTCATGGAGGTCGACGATGACGTGCCTGCCGGCGGTCCAAGCGGTTGCGCTGTCACTCTGGCAGTACCGGGCCACCACGGCGGGGTCGAGTACGTGTTTCGGTAGCCGCAGCATGAGCTGGCGGGTGCCCCAGTTCGCCAGGTACAGGTGCGCGTCGAAGTACCGTTCCATCAGCTTGCGCGGGTCGCCCTTGAAGTTGCCCCACTCGTAGATGTTGACGAAGCTGGTGGCGGTGATGTCGGCGCGGGTCGACAGCGACCGCAGCTCGGCCCGCTCCCGGGCAGTGAGGGGCCGGTCGACGGTGGTGAACTCGTAGTACTGGTACTCGCTCACCGTGGCCTACCTTCCGGCCCAGTGCCGGTAGGCGTCGATCCACGCGGCGCCGTCCGGTGGCGGGGTGGGTAGCGGCAGGTCGAGGAGGTCGATCCTCTGCCGGTGGTGGCCTCGGGCGCAGACCGCAGCGATGGTGTCCGCGGTCAGGTCGATCTTGCGCACGGTCACCTCGACGCCGAGGACGGTGGTGGTGAATGGCACCGCCAGGTGCTCCTCGATCATGGCGAACAGGCCGGTGAGCTGTTCGTCGTCGCCGTACGCGTCGATGGTGGCTTCCTCGATCATCGCCTCCAGCGCGACGCTTCCCTTCGATGCCATCGGCGGAGGATACCGGACCGGTGTCGGGGTGCTCGGAGCCCGATGCGCGAGCATGGTCGGCATGGGTTCGGTGGCCGAGTTCGTCGATCTCCGGCGGGAGGTGGAGCGGCTACGGGCGGAGAACGCCCGGCTGGGACGTCTGCTGGAGTTGCGCGGCCAGGACACGACTGCGGCGCCGGAGCAGTTGTCCGCGCCGGTCGAGCCGCCAGGGCTGGTCACCATGACCTCGCCGACTCGGGACAAGCTGGCGTTGTTCGCCGACCGGTTCCGGGCCCGGGCCGACGTGTACGCCGTGCGGTGGAGCAACGCCCGTACCGGCGGGGCCGGTTGGATGCCCGCGGTCGCCGGCGGTTGGCGTAAGGGTATGGACCGGCGCGGTGCCGCCTACCTGCCCCGCACGACGGAGGTCGTCGCGGCGCATCTGGTCGGCGACGTGTTCATGGGCCTGTACCCACTGATGCCCGGCAACACCTGCCACTTCGTCGTGGCCGACTTCGACGGGCCAACGGCGATGCTCGACGCCCTCGCCTACGTGAAAGCGGCACGAGCCAGCGCGGTGCCCGCCGCGATGGAGATCTCCCAGTCCGGCCGCGGCGCCCACGTGTGGATCTTCTTCACCGGCGCTGTTCCCGCGGCCACCGCGCGGGCCGTCGGCACGGTCCTGCTGCGTGAGGCGATGGTGCTGCGCGGGTCGATGGACCTGCGGTCGTACGACCGGCTGTTCCCCAACCAGGACGTCCTTCCTGAGGGCGGCTTCGGCAACCTCATCGCCGCACCGCTACAGGGACGCCGCCGCAAGGACGGGCTGACCACGTTCCTCGACCTCGGCACCCTCGAGCCGCACGCCGATCAGTGGGCGTTCCTGTCGACCCTTGATCGGCTCAGCCCCGGCGACGCCGAACGGATCGCCCGGCAGGCCAAGCAGGCCGTCACCGGTGCCGATGTCGCCACGATGAGCCGGTCCGCCGCGACCCAGGTCCACCCACCGCTCCCTCCGGTGGTCCACGCGGAAGTCGGTGCCGGGCTGAGCATCGACGCCGGACAGCTCACCCCCGCCGCACTGGCGACACTCAAACACGCCGCCGCCATGGCCAACCCGAAATTCTACGAGCTGCAGCGACTCCGCAAGTCCACCTGGGACACCCCACGCTTCATCCAGGGCTACGATCTCACCCTCGATGACCGCCTAGTCCTCCCGCGGGGCCTGCGGCACACCATCACCACCATCGTCGAACATGCCGGGTCACGGCTGGCCGTCACGGACGCACGAAACTCCGGGAGCGAGATCGACGCCGCGTTCACCGCCGAACTCACCAGCAGGCAGGCCAACGCGGTCGGCGCGCTTCTCGCCCACGACGACGGGATCCTGGTCGCCCCACCGGGCTCCGGCAAGACCGTCATGGCCTGCGCCGTGATCGCCGAACGCAACACCTCCACCCTCGTCCTCGTCGACCGCAAAGCCCTCGCCGACCAATGGCGCACCCGCGTCGAGCAGTTCCTCGGCATCAAGCCCGGTCAACTCGGCGGCGGCCGACGCAAACTCACCGGCACGGTGGACATCGCGCTGCTGCCCTCTCTGGCCCGGCGCGACGACGTCGCCACCCTGACCCAGGGGTACGGGCACGTCATCGTCGACGAATGCCACCACCTCGGCGCCGCCGCGTACGAGCACTCGGTCAAACGGATCGCCGCGCAGTTCTGGCTCGGCCTCACCGCCACCCCCACCCGACGCGACGGCCTCGGCCAACTCGTCACCTGGCAACTCGGACCCGTCCGCCACACCCTTACCGACGAGGAACAAGGCACCCTCGCCGCAGCGATGCACACCGACGCCGGACCACGTCGAACGCTGTTCATCCACGAGACCACCTTCCAGCCCGGCGACATCGACCTTGACGCCCCCGGCGCGCTCGCCGAGGTACACCGGCGACTGGCCCTCGACGAGCCCCGCAACACCCAGATCGCCGACGATGTCGCCGTAGCCCTGACACGCGGTCGCAACTGTCTGGTCCTGACCCGACGGGTCGCCCAGGTCGAAGCTCTCACCGCCCTGCTCTCCGCACGAGGACATCAGGCGCTCGTGCTGCAAGGAACGATGAGCACCACCAACCGACGGACCGTCGTCGACCGGCTTGACCAGGCCAAGATTGGCGACGGCCTGCTCGTCATCGGCACCACACCCTTCATCGGTGAAGGCTTCGACGCCCCCGCCCTCGACACCCTCTTCCTCGCCGGCCCGATCTCCTACGACGGCCTACTCGTCCAGTGCGCCGGCCGCGTCATCCGCGCCGCGCCCGGCAAGGACCTCGCCGAGGTCCACGACTACCACGACCCGGCCACCCCCATCCTCGCCGCCTCACTCCCACGCCGCATGCCCGGATACCGGACACTCGGCTTCACCCCGGACATGAAGGCACCGCGTGGGGGTCTGCCGTGACCCGCGAAGGAGTCAACGCATGGGAGACTGGCGCTGTGGTGAGCGTCCTGGAGCGTGAGGTCTTCTCGGAGGCGGAGGCTGCCCGGCTTCTGCGGGTGGCGCAGTCGACGCTGCACTACTGGCTGGAGGGCGACGAGCGTAAGGGACGCCGACACAAACCCGTGCTACGCACGGAGCCGCGCGGCGCCCGTTCGGTCACGTGGGCCGAGTTCGTCGAGGCCGGGCTTTTGCGGGAATACCGCCGTACCCACCGGGTGCCGATGGTCGAGTTGCGGGCGTTCATCGACCTGCTCCGGGAGCAGTTCGGGGTGCCCTACCCACTCGCCGACCGCCGACCGTACGTCGCCGGCAAGAAACTCGTGCTGCAAGCCCAGGCGGAGGCCGGTCTCGACCCGGAATACTGCCTGGTGGCCGCAGTCGGTAATCAGTTGCTGCTCACTCCTCCGTCGGCGGCGTTCGTCGAGCGGGTCACCTGGGACGGCGACGTCGCCGCCGGCTGGCGACCGGACCCCAACCCCCAGTCACCGGTGCGTATCCTGCCGGATGTCCGGTTCGGTCGGCCGTCGATCAAGGGGATCAGCACCGAGGTGCTCTGGGAGCAGGACGAGGCAGGGCTGGACGTCGAGGAGATCGCCGAGACGTACCAGCTCGACGTGCCCGACGTGCGGTGGGCGCTGGCGTACGAGAACTCCCAGCGCGCGGCGTGAGCAGGATCAAGCCTGCCGAGGTCCGGTTTTACATCGATGCCGACCTCCTCGGCCTCGCGCGCGTCCTCGCCGGACTCCGCTCCGACATCACCTATCCCGGCGACCCCGGCACGGTCATACACAAACGCCAACGCCCGCCGTGCCCGATCGCCTCGCCTGCGGTGAAGGACTCAGAGTGGATCCCGCAGGTCGCGGGCCGCGGCTGGCTGATCATCACCCGGGACCGCCACATCCAGGAGCACCGACTGGAAATCGCCGCCGTACGAGAGCACCGAGCCAAGATGGTCGCCCTCACAGCCGCCGACGCGGGTAGCGTCTTCGGCCAGTTGGAGGTCGTGATGAGTCGCTGGCGCGATATCGAGCGCTGCCTCGCCGAGCCGCCGCCCTTCATCTACGCAGCTACCCGAACCACGATGAGGCAGATCTCGCTGACCTAACTGTTGCGTGAATTCGCTAGATCCCAGCAAGCACATGACGGATGCCCCAAGTACGGTCTGAACAGGACTTTCGTCTACTCTTCTGATCTTCACCAAGCGGAGTCTCCATGTGACTCCGGTTGATCTTGGTGGGCAAGGGTCGAGCAGCCGGCGGGACCGGGTTCCGTCGGCCTGAAGCGTGCTGTTCAGGCTGCGGCGCGGACCGCCGGTGCCGGTCGGGTGAAGGTCTTGCGGTCGCGTACGAGTGCCCAAAGGACGTCGACGCGTCGTCGCGCGAGGGCGAGGATGGCTTGCCGGTGGTTCTTGCCTTCGGCGCGTTTCTTCTCGTAGTACGCGCGGGAGGTGGGGCATTCCCTGGCGGCGGTGCGGCCATCCACAGAATGTGCCGCAGCCGCAGCCGTTCCCGGCCGGACTGCCACGCCCCGGCAGCGATCATGAGAGCGCACAGGATCAACAGCGACATTCGCAGGTAGTTCGCGAGGCCCGCCCACCGCCCGCCCAGTCGTCCGGATGCACGGCCACCATCCACACTCCGGCGCTGAACATCGCCACAGCGGCGAAGGGCACCGTACCCCGGCGGAGTTCCGCCCTCAGCGCGCGCCTCACCGCGATGCCGTTCGAGCGCCGCGCAGCACCGCCGGGTACCCGCGTTCCATGGGGGAGTCGCCGCTGTCGCCGTCCCCACCGGCGGCGATCAGCTCATCGGGGAGGCCGGTGAAGACCAGCCGCCCGCCGTCGACCAGGTTCACCCGGGTACACGCCGCCACGACGTCCTCGATCAGGTGCGTGCCGACCAGGACGACGGCATCCAGGCCCAGCGCCCGGAACTGCAACCGCTGCTCCGGGTCCAGACCCGCAGTCGGCTCGTCCAACAACAGCAGCCGCGGGTCGTTCACGATGGCCTGGGCGACGCCGACGCGGCGCAGCATCCCGCCGGAGAGGTGCTTCATGCGGTCGTCGGCGCGCTCCAGCAGGCCGACCCGCTCGATCGCCCGGTCACCGCCAGCGGAATCCGCGCCGGTGGCATCACCTTCAGCCAGGCGAAGTACTCGACGAACTCCCGGACGGTGAAGCGCGGCGCCTACCCGATCGAGCCCAGCGGCGTGCTCGCCGGCACAATCACCGGGTTCGTCATCAGGCTGATCGTGGTGTGGCAGGCGATGACCCGGATGGCTCACCGGGGCGCCCGAACCCCACGGCCGGCACGGCGGCTGATCCTGCTGCTCGACCTACCGACCTCCTCGCCTGCGGGGGGTGAACACCCTGGACAACGTGCTGAGCGTGCTCCCCGATCGAGCATTGCCCTTGTCGCGGCAGCCCATCCGGACGAGAAGCGCCGCCGGGATGCCGCAAAGGTGTTCGAGAGACTCATGACGTTCGGCCGGAGTAGTTCGGAGCACCCCTGAGTCAGGGTCGACACGCGCAACCGCTGCCGTCCATCGCTCCGAGAGTGGCACTGCACGTCTTCACCGCGCCTGCGACCACACCGCCACATACCCGCGACCCACGAAGCCTGGGCATCGGGTACATGCGGGCGGATCCTGGGGCCGGGATGGCCAACAGAGTTGACCGAGGCATCCCCGGCCACGATCAGGTGGGGCGTGGGTGCCGGCCCGGTCGGGCTAACCCGTCCGGAGGGTGAGCAGGGTGATCTCGCTCGGCGCGAAGATCCGGAACGGCGGGCCCCAGAAACCGGTCCCCCGGCTCGTGTAGAGCTGGGTCCGGCCGTGCCGGCTAAGGCCCTGCACGACCGGCTGGTCGAGCCGGACCAGGTAGTGGAACGGCCACATCTGGCCGCCGTGGGTGTGCCCGGACAGTTGCAGATCCACGCCGGCCGCGACCGCGTCGCCGATCTGCTTCGGCTGGTGCGCCAGCAGCAGCACGGGCAGCCGCGGGTCGGCGCCGGCCAGCGCCGCGGCGTGGTCGGCGCGGTGACCGGCCACGCCGGACGAAGCGGCGGTCACGTCGTCGACCCCGGCCACGACGAGCTGGGCGCCGCCCCGCTCCACCACGAGGTGCCGGTTGTGCAGGGGCTCCCAACCGAGGGCCCGCATATGGTCGACCCAGCCCTGCGCCTGGCCGTAGTACTCGTGGTTGCCCGTCACGTACACCCGGGCCAGCCGGGCCTGCACAGTGCCCAGCGGCGCTGCCTGCGCCCGGCGCTGGTCGACCGTGCCGTCGGCGATGTCGCCGGTGTGGCAGACGATGTCGGGGGCCAGGCCGTTGACCACCTCGATCGTGCGGGCGGACCAGCGAGCCCGGTCGATCGGGCCGTAGTGGGTGTCCGTCAGCAGCACCACCCGGACCCCGTCGAGACCCGCACCCAGCCGGTCGACGGTGACGTCCACCCGCCGGACCCGGGGCACCCGCATCGCCTCGGCGTACCCCCAGACGGCCAGGACGACCGAGACGACCGCCGCACCGACCGCCACGTATCGGGACCGGACCGGATCGGCGACCCCTGCGGCGGCCAGCGGGAGCCGGGCCACGTTGCCGAGCAGCGCCCAGACGAACAGGATCCAGACCAGGCCAAGGAGCGTGTCCCCCGCGCGGGCCGCCGAGTCCAGCCGCCGGCGGCCGTGCCCGAGATACATCAGAACGGGAAACGCGACCACCGCGACGACGAACACGGCCGTGCCGGCGGCCACCACCGGCGCCGGCCACCGCGCCGCCACCGTCAACGTCCACCACGGCAGCCCGAACAGCAACGCCAGGACCGCGATCAGCGTCGCCCCGGACACCAGCGGTCGCAGCAGCCCTCGCGCCGGCCGCACCTGTACGGCATCGCCAGCAGCCATCGTCGTCCTCCCGTCGGGGTCCGTGCAGCATGACACGATCCGGGCTGGATCGACCACGCCGGAAAACCGGGACGGATCCGGCCCGTAGGCTCTCGCCGGCCGCCGACGGCTACCGCACACGACGGCACCGGGCGCACGGTTGCCACCGCCACGGTGTCTCCCACGTGTTGATCGGCAGCCCCGGGGGCACCGTGAATCCGCGATCGGCGCCGCGACGGCGGGTGTCGGGTTGGTGTGCTCCCGCAGCACCGGCGATGCCCCCGGACTACCTTCTCGACCGCGTCGCTGAGGTTCTTCAGGAGGTGCCACCGATCGGTGACCTGAATCGCGTCAGGCGCTGCCTCGCGGGCGCCGTCGGTGTAGCGCCAGCCAGACTCGCCACGCTGCTGGCCCAAGCTCTTGCGGCACCGTAGAATCGCGCGGCGCAACAGCTTCGTAGGATCTCGGCAAGGACCCGTCGGACCAACCGAAGAATGACCTGAGCAGGAAACCGATGCTCTATTCCCTGAGCTACGAGGGCGCGAACGCCTAGTCTCGCGACCTGCGGGTTCACCTGGGGTGGCAGGGAGTGGCCCACCTCCACCCGGACCCGTGTTCCCCCCAGCCCGGGAGCACACCGGCGCACACTGACCCCGGTCTGCGACCGGCGGTCGGCTGCAGTGACCCGCGTTGGCACCGGTTGACCCGGGTTGGCATCCGCTGGAGAACACACACCGCGAACACCATCGAAGATCACCGGCGTCCAACCGCCTACCTACCGTACGCGCCGCCACCGGCGAACCTCGGTGCGTTCTCCGGGGGGGTCACTTGGACCCGCTGTGAGGCCGAGTGCGAGGTCACCATGCGTCGCTCAGAGCCGACGTGAGCGAGTCGGCCATGCGACCGGGCAGCGGGCTGCGGTCGTCCGCGCGATGGCATGCAACAAATGCCGGTGACGTCGATGGTCATCTCCGCGACACTGGCCGACGTGGAAGAGGTCGAGGTCGTCGTCGCCCATCACGAGCGCGCGACCCTGCGCGTCGGCGACGTGTTCCTGAAGATCGACGCCGATCAGACCCGTACCGACGTCGAGGTCGAGGCGATGACCATGGCACCGATCCCCACGCCGGAGATCCTGTGGCGCAAGCCGCCCGTACTCGCGCTCGCAGCCCTCCCCGGGAGGGCACTCGGCCGCCTCGGCGAACCGTCGACCGCGTCTTCGGCGGCGTGGGCCGCGGCCGGTACCGCCGCACGGATGCTGCACGACGCGCCGGTGCCGCCGTGGCCCGGTCGCCGCCTCGACGAGTGGGCATCACACCTCGACGGCGAGTGCCAGTGGCTCGTCACGAACTACGTCCTTCCCGCTGACCTGGTCACCCGCAACCGCCGGGTTGCCGAAGCCGCGCTTCGGCCGTGGACTCCGGTGTTCATGCACGGCGACCTGCAGATCGCCCACGTGTTCGTCGACGACGACGAGATCACCGGCGTGCTCGACTGGTCCGAGGCGGGCCAGGGCGACGCCCTGTACGACCTCGCCAGCTTGACGCTCGGGCACGAGGAGCACCTCGATGACGTCCTCGCCGGCTACGGCACCGACGTCGACCTCGACATCATCCGCGCGTGGTGGTCTGTGCGAAGCCTGCTGGCGATCCGCTGGCTGGTGGAACACGGCTTCGACCCAGCCGCGCCGGGCTGCGAGATCGACGTGTTGAGATCCCGGATGTGAGGCCGCACGAGCCCGCCTGACACGAGTGCCCTGCGCGATCACCGCGTGCCGCGGTGCCGTCCGATCAGGGCGTCCGACGGCTGCCGCCAGTGCGAGTGGGACACCCGCGCTGGCACGATCGGCCTGGCCAGCCACAAGCCTCGGGTTGGCCGTCGCGGCCGTCGCCCCGGACCGCCGCATGGTGACGTTTGCTCATCCGTCGTTCCGGCACCGGTCGGTCCGGCCCGTACCGAAGGACGGGACAGGCCCGGCGCGGAGAGTGATCCTCCACGCCGGGCCGCGACCTCGGGTGGGGTCAGCCGGCCGCGCAGGTGGCCGTCGCGCCCGGGCCGGTGCCGGTGCCCTGGAAGCCGAAGTTGGTCGACTGCCCGGTGCCGACGTGTCCGTTGTAGCTCACGTTGGTGAACCGGACGGTGCCGCTGGTGCCGCTGGCCTGGGCGCTCCAGACGCCGGTGACCGCAGTGCCGCCGGGTAGCGTGACGGTCACGGTCCAGCCGTTGATGTCCGCAGAGCCGGCGGTGACCGTCACACTCGCGGTGAAACCGCCGGACCACTGGTTGAGCGACACCGACGCCGAGCAGCCGTTACCCGCCGGCGGCGGCGTGGTGGGGGGAGCCGTGGTCGGCGGCGCGGTGGTGGGCGGGGCCGTGGTCGGCGGCGCAGTCGTGGGCGGGGCGGTGGTGGGCGGCGCGGTGGTGGGCGGGGCCGTAGTGGGCGGGGCCGTAGTAGGCGGGTTGGGCGCGCCGTTGGCCAGGCTGTAGGCCAGGTCGGGCTGGAACGAACCGGCCGTGTAGCGGCAGCCGTCCGCCTCTCCCGGCGGCTTCACCCAAAGGTACGCGTCGATGTTGCCGTCGCCGGTGTTGGTCGTCGGGTACGTCCCGATGCGCCGGTCGGTGTTGTCGTCGCCGCACCAGTCCCCACTGGCGCCCCCGTTGCGGCTGGTGTCGATGACCTGGCGCTTGCCCGAGATGCCCATGCCGTTGAGGGCGGAGATGACCGACCGGCCGAAGTTCGCCTCGCTGGAGGTGGAGTTGAAGTTCGACACGTTGGTGAAGAAGCCGTCGGCGTACTGCACGCCGGCCGCCCGGAGCCGGTTGGCCGTCTCACCCGCGCTGTTCCAGGTGGAGTGTCCGCCGTCGAGGTACACCTTGGCGTTGGGGTTGGCCGACTTGATGGTCCGGGTGGCCGTCGAGATCGCCTGGTTGCGTGCGTTGATCTCGCCGCTGTTCAGGCACGTCAGCAGGGCGAGCGAGTCGGTCTCCAGGATGATCATGACGGTCTGGTTGCCCAGCCCTCTGGCGAAGTTGGACACCCATGTCTGGTACTGGTTGAGGTCGGGCGCCCCACCGGCGCTGGCCCCGCCGCAGTCCCGGTTGGTGATCTCGTACACCGAGAGCACCGGGATCTGCTGCGCCGCGTTGGCGGCGCTGATGAACCCGGAGACCTCGGACTGCACGGTGGACGGGTTGAAGTTGGCGAACCAGCGGGCCTGTGACTGACTCGCGATCTTGTCGCGGATGACGGCGGCACGCGAGTCGCCGGGGTTGGCGGCGACCCAGCGGACGACGGCCGAACTCGGGTCGCGGTAGAGCGGTCCGGAGACCGTACCGGCGGAGGCGCTGCCGCCGGCGAGGCCGACGGCGACGGCGGCGGCGCCCGCGACGGCCGCCACGCTGATGGCCGCCGATCTACGGCGGAGCGAGGAGAGGGTAGCCACGACGTGTTGCCTCCGAATCACATAGATGTTTCTAAGTTTGTGGGAGCGTTCCCATGGACGGTAGCGGAGGCGCGCACCGCTGCCAAGATGTGAAGACCCGCCGTTGCGGCAGTGGCCGTGTCGGCGATTTCCTCCCGATCGGCGCTCCTGCGGCCGGCGGCGAGGTACGAAGCTGCGGCGGACCCCCGCCGTCCGCACGTCCGCACAATGGACCGGCATCACCTCAGGCCACCGGGTGGAACGTTGCCGGCCACCCCGAAAGCCATCGGGACGCCGCACCCGAGGACGGGCCGTCGGCCGGGCAGAGGAGGTCGCGCGTCTGAGCTGACCGGAATCGACAACAATCTTGCCCCGCTGTCACCGTCGCAGCGCCGAGGGCGAAGCTCGCGGTGGTGGGTCAGGACGCCGGAGGGCTGGACCGGCCGGCCCCACCGCGCCACGCCGTTGACCGGCCCGCTCCCCGGTCGCCGCACCCCGGGCAGGCCGGACAGGGAGCACCGGACGACCGCTGTCGGTACGCCGTAGGTCAGTCCGATGGCGGTCTGGTGGTCCGCTTCTCGAACCAGTGATGGGCGTAGGGCTCGTCGTTGAAGGCGGCGACCTCCTGGAAGCCGTAGGAGCGGTACAGGCCGATCGCGGCGGTGAGGGCCTTGTTGGTGTCCAGCCGCAGGAGGTCACGGCCATGCTGGGCGGCTCGTCCCTCCAGCTCGGAGAGGAACCGGCGACCGAGGCCGAGGCCCCGGGCCTCGGGTGCGACCCACATGCGTTTGATCTCGGCCGGAGCGTCCGGCGGCAGCTTCAGGCCGGCGCAGCCCACCGCTTCCCCGTGCAGCCGGGCGATCACGAACAGGCCGCGCGGCGGCCGGAGTTCACCCGCGTCGGGCAGCAGGCTCCGGGCGGGGTCGAACCCGGTGTCGAAGTCCTCCCCCAGCTCGTCGAAGTAGGACTGCAGGCAGCGCTGGGCGTCGGGGTGGCCCGGGTCGACGTCGTCCAGCGTGACCGTCGCGGCAGTCAGCAGCCGCTCGACCTCGGCCATGGCCGCCACCAGGCGGGCGCGTTGGGCGACATTGAGCGGTTCGAGCAGGGAACTGGCCAGCTCACTGCTGCGGCGGTCGAGCACGGCCCGCTCCGCGCGGCCCGCATCGGTGAGCCGGACGGTGCGCACCCGGCGGTCCCGGGGCTGCGGCTCCACCGTCACCAGACCGTCGGCCTCGAGTGCGCGCAGCAGTCGACTGACGTATCCGGAGTCGAGCCCGAGGCGCTCACGCAGCCGCCGCACGTCCTGGCCCGGCCCGTCGATCTCCCAGAGCAGCCGGGCCTCCCCGACGGGCCGGTCACGGCCCAGGTAGTGGTCGTGCAGCACGCCCACCCGCTGGGTGACGATGCGGTTGAACTGCCGTACCTGGTCGATCTGCACACCCTGCATTCTCTGACCTTAGTCAGATAAGATGCCGTGCGGCAAGAGCCACCGAGGGCTGCTCAGGTCACCACGCGGACCCCGGGCCAGCGTTCGGCAGGGCGGTGGCGGGCGAGTCGCTGCCGGGAGATCTCCGCGCCGGCCCTGGCCGGGTTGCGCCGCCACACCCCGTCGAGCAGGTCGTCGAGGCCGTGCGGCGCGCAGACCTCGAAACGTGAGCCGCGAGCGTACTCGTCGAACCGTCGTTCGGTGATCGGGCACAGCAGCTTGACGACACCCATGTGATCGTTCATCGTCGATGCACGAGGCGACCGCAGCCAAGGCTCACCGGGCGAGCCGTGCTGGCCGTACCTCCGGTGGCGCCGTGGCGGGACGGCGGGCCACCGACCTGGACCGGACGCCGGGGTGCGACGACCGCGCCGCCGGGACGGCGTTCCGGCGCACTCACCGACGACTGGTTCCGCTTCCCCATCACCCCCTGATCGGGAGCGCCCCCAGCGTCTGTCCCCGGGTCGCCGCGACGGCGATCGCAGGAGGACCACCAGCGACGACACGGTGGAACGGAGAACCGACACATGTCAGGTACGAACGTGGATCGGCGACGCGGGATCGGCAGGATGACCAGCATCCTGCTGGTGGCTGCGCTCGGCGCTTTCGCACCGGGGGTGACCCCGACGGCCGCGACGGCCGCGGGGGTGAGCCCTCCGGCGTCAGCGCGGTACTCCTTCACGAACGTGAAGATCGGCGGTACGGGGTTCGTCAGCGGGATCGTGTTCAGCCAGGCCCGGAAGAACCTGGCGTACGCACGCACCGACGTCGGCGGCATGTACCGGTGGAACGGGGCGACCGGTACGTGGAAGCCGCTGTTGGACTGGGTGGGCTGGGACCACTGGGGTTACATGGGGGTGGCGAGCGTCGCCGCCAGCCCGTCCGACGCCGACCGGGTCTGGGCGGCGGTCGGGATGTACACCAACGGCGTGGACCCCCACAACGGTGCGATCCTGCGTTCCCGCGACCGGGGTGACTCGTGGCAGACCACGGAGCTGCCGTTCACGCTGGGCGGCAACATGAGCGGTCGCGGCATGGGCGAGCGGCTGGCCGTGGACCCGGCCGACGACAAGGTGCTGTACCTGGGCGCACCCAGCGGCAACGGCCTGTGGCGCAGCACCGACGGCGGTGCCCGGTGGTCACGGGTGACCAGCTTCCCCCACACCGGGGACAACCCGCAGACGGCCGGCACCGCCGAGGACCCCGGCCTGGTCTGGGTGGCGTTCGACCGGAACACCGGGCGGCACGGGAAGACCACGAAGACGATCTATGTCGGAGTCGCCGACCCGAACGACCCGGTCTACCGCAGCACCGACGGCGGAGCGACCTGGAGCCCGCTGGCCGGAGCGCCGAAGGGGTACTTCCCGCACCGGGGCGTGGTCGACCCGGTCAACCACCTGCTCTACGTCACCACCGCCGACGACATCGGCCCGTTCGGTGGCGGCAAGGGCGACGTGTGGAAGTACGCGGCCACCCCGGGCACCTGGACGCAGATCAGCCCGGTCCCGTCGAGCAGTGGCGACAACTACTTCGGCTACTCGGGCCTGACCGTCGACCGCAACGACCCCGACACGATCATGGTCGGTTCCCAGGTCTCCTGGTGGCCGGACGGCGTCATCTGGCGTAGCACCGACGGCGGGGCTACCTGGACGCGCATCTGGGACTGGGACGCCTGGCCCAACCGCAAGCTGCGCTACACCATCGACAGCAGCGAGACCCCGTGGATGACGATGGGCCGGCAGGACGACCCACCGCTCTACTCCCCCAACATCGGTCAGGTGATCTCCTCGTTGGAGATCGACCCCTTCGACTCCGATCGCCTGCTGTTCAACGGCGGCCCCGGCATTGCCGGCACCACGAACCTGACCGCCTGGGACTCCGGCGACACCTTCACCATCACCCCGGTGGTGGACGGCCTGGAGGAGGGCGCGGTGCAGGGCCTGATCAAGCCCCCCGGCGGCCCGCTGGTCAGCGCGATGGGCGACGTCGGCGGCTTCCGCCACGACGACCTCGACACCGCCCCGAAGACGATCTTCACCAATCCGGTCTTCACCACCACCCGCAGCATCGACTACGCCGAGCGCAATCCCCGGGTGATCGTGCGGGCCGGTGACTTCAACGACGCCGACCGGCCCGGTGACAGCCATGCGGCGTTCTCCACCGACGGCGGCGCCACCTGGTTCCAGGGCACCGAGCCGGACGGCATCAACACCGGCGGCAGCATCGCCGCCTCGGCCGACGGCAGCCGGTTCGTCTGGGCCCCGGGCGACTCCGGCCAACCGGTCGTCCACTCGGTCGGGTTCGGCACCTCGTGGTCGCCGTCCACGGGCGTGCCCGCCAACGCGATGATCATCGCCGACCGGGTGAACCCGCTGAAGTTCTACGCGTACTCCAACGGCACGCTGTACGTCAGCACCGATGGCGGTGCCAGCTTCACCGCCTCGTCGGCCACCGGCCTACCGGCGACCAACTGGGGGGTGCGCCTCAAGGCGGTGCCCGGCCACCAGGGTGAGATCTGGGTGGCCGGCGGCGCGACCTGGACCTCGTACGGGCTGTGGCGCTCGACCGACTCCGGCGCGACGTTCCACCGGGTGTCGAGTGTGGAGACCGCCGACAACATCGGCTTCGGCAAGGCGGCGCCGGGCCGGACCTACCCGGCGCTCTACGTGGCCGCGCAGGTACGTGGCCAGCGGGGGGTCTTCCGCTCCGACGACGCCGGCCGCAGTTGGGTGCGGATCAACGACGATCGGCACCAGTACGGCGGACTCCCCGAGACGCTCACCGGCGACCCGGACGTCTACGGTCGGGTCTACCTCAGCGGCTACGGGCGGGGCATCATCCACGGCGACCCGGCGCGTCGATGAGATCGGCCGGGCCCGGCGCAGTGCCGGGCCCGGCCCACCGTCACGAGGGGCCCGGAGCCGGTCGGCTCCGGGCCCTCATGCTGCCCCGGTCAGGAGTTGGTGCAGGTGACGTTGCTGGGTGGCGGGGTGCCGTTGCCGGTGGCGGTGAAGCCGAAGGTGGTCGACCCGTTGGCCGCCAACGTGCCGTTGTAGGAGGCGTTCTGGACGGTGACGTTGCCGGTGGTGCCGGTGTTGACGCCGTTCCAGACACTGCTGAGGGCCTGGCCGCTGTCCAGGGTCAGCCGGACGGTCCAGCCGTTGATGGTGCCGGCGGTGGTGTTGGCCACGGTGACCTCACCCTGGAAGCCGCCGGGCCAACTGTTGACCGCCTTGTAGGTGGCGGTGCAGTTGCCGGGCCCGCTGGTGGGCGGGGGCGTGGTCGGCGGAGCGGTCGTGGGCGGCGGGGTCGTCGGAGGCGCGGTCGTCGGCGGGGCGGTCGTCGGCGGCGCAGTGGTGGGCGGGGCGGTGGTGGGGGGCGTGGTGGACTGGAACTGGCTGAAGAAGCGCCAGATCTCCCCCGACGTCCAGGTCCGGGAGTCGTTGGGGGTGCCCGACCCGTCGACCGGGCTGGGGGTGTGGTCCCCGTCGAACGCGGCCCACTGCACGGGGTAACCCGAGCGGCAACCGGAGTAGGTCGTGGTGATGTGGGTGTAGCTGTTCAGGGCCGGCTCGCGAGGGCTCTGGGCGGTGCAGCCGTTGTTCCGGACGAAGGTGTCGCGCAGCGTACGACCCATGGAGATGTTGAGCACGCTGTCATGGGTGCCGTGGATGCCGAAGTAGGGCACCGGCTGGGTGCCGCCGCTGCATCCGCTCAGTTGGGCGCCGGACAGGACGCTGACCGCCCGGACCACGGTGGGCCGGGCGCAGGCCACCGCGTAGCTCATCGCTCCGCCGTAGCTCCAGCCCAGCACGAAACGCTGGGTCGTGTCGACGCACAGGTCGTTCTCGACCTGCCGGGTGATGTCGTCGAAGAGGGTCAGGTCCCGACCGTTGGTGTTGGCCCAACCGGCGTCGATGCCCTGGGGGGCGACGAAGATCGCGCTGTTGTTCGACAGCGACTGAAGCCCGTAGTAGCCGGCCGAGGCGACGTTCTGGGCCGAGCCGTTCAACCAGTGGAAGCCGACGATCAGCCGGTACTGGCGGTTCCGGTCGTACCCGTCCGGGATCCGCAGGATGTAGCTGCGGTTCTGTCCGCTGCTCTGGATCGTGCGCGTCCCGTTGGTCAGCGTGGGGGCCTTGCCGCAGCCTGCGGTCGCCGCGAGCGTGCCGTTCGTCGCGGCCTCCGCCGTTGCGGCGAAGCCGCCGCTCAGCGTGCCGCCGGCGGTCGCCGCGAGGAGAACCGCCGCGGCGGCGAGGGTCGGGAGTAGGTGTCTGTGTTTCACCATTGCTTGGCTCCTTGCCATGGGTCTTTTGTCCCGGTGGTGGTGCGCGAAGTCGACCCGGCGAGCGCCGGCTGCACCCCAGGAGGGACAGCAGGATGCGGCTGACGACTCGCACCCATCTCCTCGCCGTCGGCGAGTCGATTCGGGTAGGCGGACGCGCCCATTCGGCGCAGGCGGCACGACGGCTCGGTGCGGCCCGGACTGGTCACCGATCGACGCAGCGGCGGGAGGCGGTGCCTCGGGTGCCGCTGCCGACTGACTGAGGTGACCAGGAGCGTGCCCTTCGCTCCTGCGGCGAAAGATAGCAGGTTATCGATAACATGCTCAACCGGCCGAGCTTCGGCAGCGACCGTGGCGGGTCGGTCATCCCACCCCGACCGCACCGGCATCCGGGGACCGACGACTGGCCGACCGTGGCGCACCGGGCACCGCGAGCGCCACCGGGGACACCGGGCCACGGTCGGCAACGCAGGCACATCCGCCCTGGTGGTAGCCGCATTTCCGGGTCGCCACCAGGACGGCCGAGCCGACCACGGAGGCCACCCGCACCGCCGCGCACACCGGCGATGGTCGGGGGTCGCAGCCGCCCCATGTGGGGCAAGACGACGCCGTCGGCCGACCGACGCCGTCGAAACTATCGCTTGAGAAATTCGCAACTTTCTGGAAATCTGGATTCATCGATGAGTGTGACCGTTAACACGATCGCGCCCGGCCCCTGCGTCCGGAGCGATCCATGATCACCGCTTCGACGCGTCCCGACGGCCATCGGTCCGCGCCCGGCCGTAAACGATCAACCACGATTCCGGGAGGTACTCGCGTCGATCAACCCGGGTGACCAACGCCGGTAGCCACCACCATGCCTGCCTCGGCGGCTGGACCACCCACCGCAAGCTCCGAGTTCCCACCCATCCTGGAAGGATCGACATGGTCTCCCGGACCCGTCCCCCTGGGCGTCGACTTCGAACGCTCTCGTTCTCCGGAATCGCCGCGGTCGCCGCGACTCTGGTCGTGTCCCTGCTGCCCAACCTCGCCCAGGCGGCCGAGAGCACCCTGGGTGCCGCCGCAGCCCAGTCGGGTCGCTATTTCGGTACCGCCGTCGCCGCCAACCGGCTGAACGACGGCACGTACACAACGATCTTGAATCGGGAATTCACCATGGTGACTCCCGAGAACGAGATGAAGATCGACGCGACCGAGCCACAGCAGAACCAGTTCACCTTCACCAACGCGGACCGGATCGTCAACCACGCCACCAGCCGGGGCATGAGGGTGCGCGGCCACACCCTGGCCTGGTACGCGCAGCAGCCGGGTTGGATGCAGAGCATGTCCGGCAGCGCCCTGCGTTCGGCGATGCTGAACCACATCACCCGGGTAGCCAGCTACTACCGTGGCAAGATCTACTCCTGGGACGTGGTCAACGAGGCGTTCGCCGACGGCACCAGCGGCGCCCGACGTGACTCGAACCTGCAGCGCACCGGCAACGACTGGATCGAGGCCGCCTTCCGCGCCGCCGACGCAGCCGACCCGGACGCCAAGCTCTGCTACAACGACTACAACACCGACAACTGGAACGACGCCAAGACGCAGGCCGTCTACAACATGGTGCGCGACTTCAAGTCCCGCGGCGTGCCGATCGACTGCGTCGGGTTCCAGTCGCACTTCAACGCCAACTCGCCGTACCCGAGCAACTACCGCACCACCCTGTCCAGCTTCGCCGCGCTCGGCGTCGACGTCCAGATCACCGAGCTGGACATCGAGGGCTCGGGCAGCAGCCAGGCCACCGCGTTCCGCAACGTGACCAACGACTGCCTGGCCGTGGCCCGCTGCAACGGCATCACCGTCTGGGGCATTCGGGACACCGACTCCTGGCGGGCCAGCGGCACCCCGCTGCTCTTCGACGGCAACGGCAACAAGAAGCAGGCGTACGACGCGACCCTGAGCGCGCTGAACAGCGTCACCCCGAGCCCCACCCCCACCACGACCCCGCCGACCGCGACGCCGAACCCCACGTCGGGCCCGATCGACACGTCCGCGTGGTATGAGGTGCTCAACCGCAACAGCGGCAAGGCGCTGGACGTGTGTGGTGTGTCCACGGCCGACAACGCCTGCATCCAGCAGTACACCCGGTCCGGCGGGCAGAACCAGCAGTGGCAGTTCGTCGACTCCGGTGGTGGCTACTACCGGGTTCGGGCGCGGCACTCGGGCAAGGTGCTCGACGTGTCCAACGCCTCGACCGCGGACAGCGCCGCGATCGTGCAGTACGGCGACCACGGCGGCACGAACCAGCAGTTCCGGGTGGCCGACACGGGCGGCTACGTCAAGCTGATCAACCGCAACAGCGGCAAGGCCGTCGAGGTGCAGGGCGCGTCCACCGCCGACGGCGGGGCCGTCGTGCAGTACGCCGACTGGAACGGCACCAACCAGCAGTGGCAGTTGGTCCGGGTCGACGGATCCACCCCGCCGCCGACCACCACTTCACCGCCGACCACCACGCCGCCGCCGGGCAACTGCACCCTGCCGTCGTCGTACCGGTGGTCGTCGACGGGTTCGCTGGCCACCCCGAAGTCGGGTTGGGTGTCGCTGAAGGACTTCACCGTCGCGCCGTACAACGGCAAGCAGCTCGTCTACGCCACCACGCACGACTTCGGTTCGAGCTGGGGGTCGATGAACTTCGGGCTGTTCACGAACTGGTCGGAGATGGCGTCGGCGAGCCAGAACGGGATGTCCTCCGGCACGGTGGCGCCGTCGCTGTTCTACTTCGCGCCGAAGAACATCTGGGTGCTCACCTACCAGTGGGGCGCGACCGCGTTCTCCTACCGCACGTCGTCCGACCCGACCAACCCGAACGGCTGGTCCGCGGCGCAGCCGCTGTTCTCGGGGAGCATCACCGGTTCCAACACCGGTCCGATCGACCAGACGGTGATCGGTGACGGCACGAACATGTACCTGTTCTTCGCCGGTGACAACGGCAAGATCTACCGGGCCAGCATGCCGATCGGGAACTTCCCGGGCAACTTCGGCTCCAGCTACACGACCATCATGAGCGACACCACGAACAACCTGTTCGAGGCGCCGCAGGTCTACAAGGTCCAGGGCCAGAACCAGTACCTCATGATCGTCGAGGCGATCGGCGCGAACGGCCGCTACTTCCGCTCGTTCACCGCCACCAGCCTGGGCGGCTCCTGGACCCCGCAGGCCGCCACCGAGAGCAACCCCTTCGCCGGCAAGGCCAACAGCGGCGCCACCTGGACCAACGACATCAGCCACGGCGAACTGCTGCGCACCAGCGCCGACCAGACCATGACCATCGACCCGTGCAACCTGCAACTGCTCTACCAGGGCCGCTCACCCAGCTCCGACGGCGTCGACTACGGCCTCCTGCCCTACCGACCCGGCCTGCTGACCCGGCAACGCTGAGCGCAGTGATCCAGTTCCCGGCCCGGGGGCACCCGAAGGTCGCGGGCAACACCGGGTGCCGCGTCCGGCACCCGGTGGCCCGGCCGGCGGCCAGGATCGGGTGAGTGGGCAAGCGGTGGGCTCGGCCCTGTGCCGAGCCCACCGCGGGTCACCGGGGCTGCGCAGCAGGACGGGGCGTACGGGGAAAGGGTGTCTCGTACCCGGTCGCCGGCACGTCGGCAGCGGCGAGCCCGGCGGTGTGCACCTCGACGACGAGTGGCGGTTGATCCGTCGGCGCGCGCCGTGCAGGTGGGGGTGAACTGCCAGGAAGCCGGTGGTCCAGGCACCCGCCGCGGGCAACCGGGCTCTGCGGTCAACTCGGGCGCTGGTGGTGCTGGTTGCGCCGGAGGGCCTCTTCGAGTTGGTCTTCGAGCATGATGATCCGGCAGGCGGCTTCCAGGGCGGTGCCCTGGTCGACCATCTCCCGCGCCCGCGCGGCAAGGCGCAGTTGGTAACGGGAGTAGCGGCGGTGGCCGCCAGCCGACCGGACCGGGATGATCAGCTTCGCCTCGTCGAGTCGACGCAGAAAGTCCTGCGAGGCACCGGTCATCTCTGCGGCACGGCCCATCGTGTAGGCGGGGTAGTCGTCGTCATCGAACATGTCGTCGGGTGGGGCCATCCATCCGCCTCTCATGACGAGGGCCCCGGCGCGGAAGCGCCGGGGCCCTGGGTTTACGGGTCAAAAACACCATCTACCGACAGGTTCGTCGGGTTGTCGTATCCGCACCCGCCGCCTTCGGCGGCCTGGGGCGCGAGGATCGCATAAGCGTGACCGGAGACCACCTCTCGTTCGATGGAAACTGCGGTGTCCGGCTCCAGGTTCACACTGCGTCCTGGAGGCGGGCGATCCAACGGTGTCCGGGCCCTCCCTTTCCTCTGCTTCAACTTCCTGATGTTCGTCGTGCTGCCCGCCGGTGTCGGAGCCCCACGCGACTTCATGGCCCCATCCACGTGCGACGGACTGTCCTGCCGGGCGAGCCCTGAACCAGCATCGGCCCACCCGCCGCCCTGACCTGGAATGACGTCAGGGTCTTGCCTTGCCAGGTGCGATATCAGAACTCTCACCACTGTGCCGAGCGGACCACGACATGAGTCCGGGGCCCTGAGCAATGCTCGGTCACTTCGTCGGCGTCTTCGACGATCTCTGCTGTCTACTACAGGAACGTTAGCTAGCCACGACCAGATTGTCTAGCGTTTCGGGCATAGATTTTCTCGGTGACCGCACCTGGTCCGTCGCCCCCGGCCCCGCACTCGCCACCCTGCCGGAACGCGAACAACAGATCCTGGCCCTGCGGTTCCACGGCAACCTGACCCAGGCGGAGATCGCCGATCGGGTCGGCGTGTCACAGATGCATGTCTCCCGGCTCATCACCCGGGCGCTGGCCACGCTACGCGGCCGGCTCACCGACGACTGCGGATGAGCGGCCCCCGGGGCCGGACAACGCCCACCGGGTTCCCCGACCGCACCCGCTCATCGGAGTTCGACCAGCGACGCCGTGCGCGCCGGTGAGTACGGGGAGCAGGCACGGGTATCCAGCCCGCATGGCGCGGTACACGAAACCCGAGCTGCGGGAGAAGCTGAAGGAAGAGATCAGGGCGTCCGACCGGGGCGGTAGACCGGGACAGTGGTCGGCCCGCAAGTCCCAGTTGCTGACCAGGGAGTACCAGCAGCACGGCGGCGGTTACCAGGGCCCGAGGGACGAGCGGCAGAACTCCCTGCGGCGCTGGGGCGACCAGAAGTGGCAGACCCGGCAGGGCACCACCCGCGCACGCCACGGCGGCGGGACCGACCGTTACCTGCCGGAGCAGGCATGGAAGCAGCTCTCCCCGGAGCAACGGCGCGCGACCGACGCCAAGAAGCGCAAGGAGTCGACGACCGGCAGGCAGTACGTCGCCAACACCGGGCCGGCCAGACGCGCACGCCGCGCCGCCGTGTCGGCCGGGTCGCTCACCGACCTGCCGGTCTCCGAAGCGATCCGGCACGTCCGCGATCTCGACACCCGCCGGCTCAGGGCGACGCTCCGCGCGGAGCGCGAGGGGAAGGGCCGCAAGACGCTCATCCGACGCCTGGAGTCGGAGCTGGACCGCCGCTGACGACCGGGCAGGACACCGGGCCAGCCGTTGTACGCGATGTTCGGCAGCAAGCGGCAACTGCTCGCCGACCTGGTGGACGTCATCCTGGCCGGTGACGACGAACCGGGGGCCCCACCCGACCGGCCGTTCGTCGCCGAGATCCGTGCGCTCGTCGGCCTGACCGGCCAGCCGGGTGGTCCCGACGCCCGGCCGCCGCACGGTCGTCCCCGCAGGCGTCGGGCACCGGGAGTGCATATGCTCGACAGGTGGAGGACAGCGAGCGGACCGTGCTGGCCGAAATGCTGCAGTCGGCCGAGGACGCCGCGCCGGTCGAGGCGGTCGAGGCCGTCACCGGGGGCATCGCCACGGCGTTGAACGCGCTCGGCGTCTCGTTGCTGATCGCCGATCTGAGCGGTCGGGCGCTGGTGCGGCTCACCCACCAACCGGCCGCCGACCGCCCCGGCCACCTCCGGGACGAGGAGGTCGCCGAGGTGCTGCCCTTCGACGGCGGGCCCTACGAGCAGGCGGTGCGCCAGCAGGCCACCCTGGTGCTCCCCGGCGAGGGCCGGTGGCGACTGCTCGCACCCGTCACCGAACGCGGCGAGGCCATCGGCCTGTTGGAGATCGATCTGCCCGACGAGCCGGACGCCGAGGTGATCGCCCGGGTCGCCCGTACCGCGCATGCGTTGGCGTTCGTGATAATCGCCAACCAGCGGCACACCGACCTGTTCGAGTGGGGGCAGCGCACCACCCCGTTCACCCTCTCCGCCGAGATCCAACGCCGCCTGCTGCCCGCCTCGTTCACCTGCGAGGCCGGCGCGTTCACCCTCTCCGGCTGGCTGGAGCCGGCCGCGAGCGTCGGCGGGGACACCTTCGACTACAGCGTCGCCCGTGACGTGCTGCACGTCAGTGTCACCGATGCGATGGGTCACGGGGTCGCCAGCGCGCTGACCGCCACCCTCGGGGTGGGCAGCCTGCGCAACACCCGCCGCCGTGGGATGGGCCTCACCGCACAGGCCGAGGAGGCCAATGCCACCATCGCCGAGCACGCCAACGTACGCGGCGCGTACGTGACGGCCGTGCTGGGCCGGATCGACCTGCCGACCGGGCGGTGCGAGCTGCTCAACGCCGGTCACATCCCGCCGATGCTGGTCCGTGACGGCCGGGTCATGCCGCTGGAACTGCCCGCCAACTTCCCGCTGGGCATGTTTCCCGACGAGCGCTTCCGCAGTGGTGAGGTCTCCCTCCGGCCCGACGACCGGCTGGTCGTCGTCACCGACGGCATGCGCGAACGCAACGCGGCCGATCTCGACCTGCCCGCCGCGCTGCTCAGCATCGCGCACCTGCACCCGCGCGAGGCGGTTCGGGCGCTGTCCGACGCGGTGCTGGCCATCACCGGACCCGTCCTGGCCGACGACGCCACCCTGCTGATCATCGACTGGTACGGCAGCCACGGGCCGCGCCGCAGCACCGCCGGCGCCGACGCCACCCGGGCCAGCGTCCCGCCCCGGTGAGGACGCCTCACGACACCGGTGCCGCCTCCTCGGCGTCCCGCACCGTGTCGAAGATGCCGATGACCTGGTCCACCGAGGTGATCGACAGCACCGTGCGGACCGACCGGCGGACCCCGGCCAGCCCGAGCCAGCCGTCCCGTTGCCGCAGGTCCCGGTAGGCGACCACGAGCGCGCCGAGGCCGCTCGAATCCATGAACCCGACGTCGGTCAGGTCGACCACCACGACCCGGCTGCCGCCCTCCATCACCTCGCGTAGCCGGTCGCGCAGCTGGGGCGTGGTGCTCATGTCCAGGTCGCCGGCGACCTCCACCACCGTGCCGGTGCCCTCCTGTCGGGTCGACAGCATGAACTCCACGAAACCCCCTCGATCCGGTGCACCGTCATCCCGGCGACGTCCTGCACCATGTCCACGGTGCCAGAAATCGACCCCGGACGCTCGTCGACGGTCTGCCGGGCAGCGGCGACGGGGTCTCCGTTGACGGTCGACGGGGCTGACGTCCGGATTCCGCACTCACTTGGTTGACACAGGGACTTTCCAGCTAGATGGTGAAATCGATGTGTATCACTGTGGACCCGAGCTCGACCGAGCTTTGGCCCCTTCCCTGAACGCCGTCCCGGAAGGACACCCATGCGCACATCCGCCCACCGAATCGCCGCAGGTCTCGCCGCCGCCCTGACCACCACGCTGACCGTGACGCTACCGGCGTCGCCGGCGGCTGCCGGCGAGCCGTTCCAGAACCCCGACACGGGCCTCGTCTTCTACTCGACCTACCCGACCGAAGTGGTCGGCAGGCAGGCCACGCCGGACGGCGTCTGCCGTCAGGTCCCGGCCGACGCGGCCTGGATGCTCACCTGGAGCGGCGGCTTCACTTCCGTCCCCGGCTACCAGACCACCGACTGCAGCGGTCCGGCGACCGAACTCAACAACTTCCACAGCTGGCCGGAGGGCCGTTACCTCACCTACCGGGCCAGCTGACCAGGGCACCCGGTGGTCGTCCGCGGACGACCACCGGGAGTACGGCAGAGCCCCGGGTCCGGGACGCCCGGGTCACCCCGGTCGGCACCACCTGTGCGGGCGAGGACTCGACGAGTGGCGCAAGGAGCGGGCCGCCTGCTCCTACGACTGTCGTGACCTGCCCGATCACGTGAAGGTAAAGACTCACGGCCCGTTGGACAAACACGGGCATACGTCACATGGACTTCTTGACCAACCACCGATCGCCGGTACGGTCCCTACTCACGCGACGCGTTTCTCTCAATGTGGACGTCGCGTCAGGTCCTTCGATCGGAAGGCGATACATGACATCTTCATCAACCCCCAGAACACGCGGCGGCCGACGAGCACTCGGCCTGATAGCCGCAGGTCTGCTCATGGTCGGCGCGATCCCCGGCACGGCCTCGGCGGCGGAGCCCGACCCGCGCGTCGGCCTCGGCGCGGGCTGGCTCGACGCACAGTCCGCGATCAGCAACCTCGAGCAGGTGGCGCACCGCGACAAGCCGGCAGGCTTCGTCGACCCGACGAACCCGGGCAACGGTTCGTACTACAACTCGGACCTCGCCTTCGGCGGTAGGTACGCCTTCCAGGGCAACTACAACGGGTTCACCATCGTCGACGTCGCCAACCCGACCGACCCGACGCTGGTCACCAGCGTCGTGTGCCCCGGGGGACAGGGTGACCTCTCCGTCCACGGCAATCTGCTCTTCATGTCCGTCGAGGAGACCCGCGGACGGGTCGACTGTGGCACGAACCCCAACGTCGGCACCCGGTTCCAGGGCGTCCGGGTCTTCGACATCACCGACGTACGCAACCCGGTGCAGGTCGCGGGCGTCCAGCTCTGCCGTGGCTCGCACACGCACACGGTGGTGACCGACCCCCGGGACGCCGACAACATCTACGTCTACGTCTCCGGCACCACCTCGGTGCGTCCGGCGACCACGATGGAGGGCTGCAACAACAACGCCGCCGACGGTGACAACCCGTCACGGTGGCGGATCGACGTCATCAAGGTGCCGCTGGCGTCCCCCCAGGATGCCGCCGTGGTGAACCAGCCGAGGCTGTTCAAGGACCCGAACACGGGCCGGATCGACGGCCTCCAGAACGGCCCGGTGACGCCCCGGCACCCGTCCGGGTCGACCTGGTCGCCCTCGCCGAACACCAACGCCTGCCACGACATCACCGCGTACCCGGAGATCGGGCTGGCGGCCGGTGCCTGCCAGGGCAACGGCATCCTGATCGACATCTCGGACCCGGCGAACCCGAAGCGGATCGACGAGGTGGCCGATCCGAACTTCGCGTACTGGCACTCGGCGACGTTCAACAACGACGGCACCAAGGTGATCTTCACCGACGAGTGGGGCGGTGGCAGCGGCGCCCGCTGCCGCGACACCGACCTGCCGGAGTGGGGCGCCAACGCCATCTTCGACATCGTCGACCGGAAGATGACCTTCGCCAGCTACTACAAGCTGCCGGTGCCCCAGTCGCTGCAGGAGAACTGCGTCGCGCACAACGGCTCGCTGATCCCGGTGCCCGGCCGCGACATCATGATGCAGGCCTGGTACCAGGGCGGCATCTCGGTGTTCGACTTCACCGACTCGAAGCACCCGCGCGAGATCGCGTACTTCGACCGTGGCCCGGTCAACGCGAACTCGCTCGTGCTCGGTGGCTTCTGGTCGGCGTACTGGTACAACGGCAACCTCTACGGCAACGAGATCGCCCGCGGCTTCGACGTGTTCGCGCTGACCCCCAGCGCGCACCTGTCGGCGGCCGAGATCGACGCCGCCGCCCAGGTGAAGCTGGCCGGGTTCAACGCGCAGGGCCAGCCGAAGATCACCTGGACGCCGAGCTTCGCCGTCGCCCGCGCCTACTACGACCAGTTGGTCCGGGCGGACGCCATCGACGAGCCGTTGCGTGCCGAGGTCGACAAGGTCCTGCGGCGGGCCAGCGGTTTCGCCGCCGACGGCAAGCGGTTCGCCGCCGAGGCGCAGCTGCGGACGCTGGCCAACCAGTTGGACGCGCCGGCGTACCGGACCCTCCAGCAGGCGGTCCTGGACCTGGCGGGCACCTTCAACCCGAAGGTCACCGCCACGGTGGGCCCGGCCGAGCCGACCGGCAGCAACGGCTGGTACACCGGTGACGTCACGCTCACCCTCACCGGCCTGATCGCCGGCCTCTGGACCGGCCAGTACTCCGTCGACGACGGGGCCACCTGGGTGGACGTGCCGGCCAGCGGCGTCGCCACGATCAGCGCCGAGGTCAAGGGCACGGTGCGCTACCGGGCGATCGACGGGGCCGGGAACACCTCCCGGGAGGGGAGCCTGTGGCTCAAGGTCGACCGGACCGCGCCCGAGGTGCAGGTGTCCGGGCTGACCGACGGGACGTCGTACGGTGACTCCGGCGCGGTGACGGTGGACTGGACGATCACCGACGCCGGCTCCGGGCCCGGCATCAACCCGGACAGCGCGCTGCTGGACGGCAAGCGGGTGACCCGGGGAGCGACGATCGCCCTGTCCAGCCTCCCGCTGGGCAGCCACACCCTGGTGGTGACCGCGAAGGACAAGGCCGGGAACACCACCGCCCGGTCCGTCACGTTCACCACCACGACGTCCTTCGCCGACCTCCAGGCGCTCGTCGACGGCTACCGGTCCGCCGGCACCGTCAGCGCGGGCAACGCCGACAAGCTGACCACCAGCCTCGGCAAGGCCAGCGCGGCGGCCTCCGGCGGCCAGCGGGCGGAGGCGGTCACGCACCTGACCACCTTCCTCGACCAGGCCGGCGCACTCAACGCCGTCGGCGCACGCAACCTGCTGGTCCGCGACGCCCAGGCGCTGATCGGCCAGCTCGGCAGCTGACCCGCCCGGTCCGGCGGATCGGCGGGCCAGGCATTGACCGGGGCCTGTTCAGCAGTGCTGAACAGGCCCCGGCTTCGCTGCGTCAACCGAGCTTGGCCAGCATCTGCTGCATCCGCTGGATCTCGATGCTCTGGTCGGCGTTGACCTCACGGGCGAACTGGTCGCTCGCCGGCTCCAGCCCGCCACCGGTGGCGTACAACTGCTCCACCATCGTCAGCGCGCCCTGGTGGTGACGGATCATCGAGGTGAGGAAGAGCCGGTCGAACTCCCCGTCGCGCGCCTGCTTGAGCTGATCGAACTGCGCGGGCGTGAGCATCCCCGGCATGAGCGCGTCGTGCCCCGCGCCGCCGTGCGGAGCGGCGCTCGGCACGCTCCGCTCCGCGAGCCAGCGCTGCATCCGCGCGATCTCGTCACTCTGTGACACCTCGATCCGCTTGGCGAGCAGCGTCACGTCAGGGCTGGTGGTGCGCCCGGCCAGCAGGGCGGTCATCTCCAGGGCCTGCGCGTGGTGCGGGATCATGCCCTGGATGAACAGGCTGTCGGCCGCGGTGAACCCGGGCGGCGAGACCTGCGACAGGTCGCTGCCGGACAGCGACCGGCCCGGCTGACCGGGCGCTCCGGGCTGCACCACATGCGAGGCCGGCGGTTGGTACGACGGGTCCTCCCGGCTCGCCCAGAGGGCCACGCCGACCGCCGAGCCGAGGACGACCGTGGCGATCACACCGGAAACGACCACGCGACGGGGCAGCACCACGACTCACCTACCAATCTGGGCCTGAGCTGCGCGGAGTCCATGGAGATAGTGCCTCAGGTCCGGCAGCCCCACCAGCCCACGAACCGGCGGAATCACGGCCACCCCGGGGAGACTTTTGCTCGTGCATCAAAAAGTTTCCCCGCATCGATGAAAAGTGCTAGCGTCTGCGATCAATCTTTCGTGTGTCGAGATCGTACTAACCAGCCGCCGGGAGAAAGTGGCGCGGTCCTCCAGGCCGGGCCCGCACCCACAGGAGGAACCATGACCACCTCGAATCGGCGGCGCTGGCGCCGCCGACCCGCGCTCGGGGCCGCGGTCACCGCCCTGACGACCATGTTCGCCACCGCGTTCGTGGCCCCGGCCACGGCCGCGCCCCACCTCGCCGACGTCCCGCCGCAGGAACCCGGCGTCACCCTGCGCTCGTACGACATGGGCACCCCGCTGTCGGCGCTGTGCACCCTCAAGCCGGCCCAGACGCCGAACGTCGACAAGCTCATGCCGCAGGTCAACTGGACCACCACCGACGAGTTCGGCCTCTCCGACCGGTTCATCAGCCATGTCGTCGCCAACCTCACCGCCCCCGCCGACGGCGACTACACCTTCCGGCTCACCAGCGACGACGGATCGCGGCTGACGATCGGCGACCAGGTTGTCGTCGACCACGACGGGCTGCACGGCGAGACCGCCAAGGAAGGGACGACCACCCTCAGCGCCGGCCTGCACCCGCTGCGCATCGAGTACTTCGAGGACGGCGGCGGCCAGGTGCTGCGGCTCGAATGGCGACGGCCGGGCAGCACCGACTTCGAGCTCGTGCCGAACTCCGCGTTGAGCACTGACGCGGGTGTCGTACGGGTCACCGCGCCGGGCTGGAAGTACTGCGAGGGGGCCACCGACTCGGCCGGCGACGGCCTGCCGCTGGACCGGGTGCACCCCGGCTACACCCTCACCGACCTGCGCCCCGAGGGGTTCCAGCCGCAGGTCACCGGGATGGCGTTCCTCCCCGACGGCGACCTGGTCCTGAGCACCTGGGGCGGCACCGACAACACGACCGGCGAGATCTACGTGGCCGAGGGCGTCACCGGCCAGACCGGCCCCGGGCAGGTGACCTACCGCAGGTTCGCGGACGGGTTGCGGGAACCGCAGGGCGTCGCGGTGGTCGACGGCACCGTCTACGTCAGCCAGAAGCACGAGCTGACGGCCCTGCGCGACACCGACGGCGACGGCGTCGCCGACGACCGTCGCACGGTCGCCACCTGGCCCTGGGGCGGCAACTTCCACGAGTTCGCGTTCGGCCTGCTCTACCGGGACGGGTTCTTCTACCTGAACCTGTCGGTCGCCATCAACCTCGGCGGGGCCACCACCGTGCCGCAGCCGGCGTCTGACCGGGGCACCTCGATCAAGGTGAACGCCAGGACCGGCAAGATCACCTACGTCGCCGGCGGGCTGCGTACCCCCAACGGGATCGGCTGGGGTCCGCGCGGCGAGGTCCTCGTCACCGACAACCAGGGCGGCTGGCTGCCCGCGTCCAAGCTGGTCCAGATCCAGCAGGGCGCGTTCTACAACCACTACACCACGCCCGACGGGCCGTACGACGACAAGGCCGTGACCCGGCCCATCGTCTGGTTCCCGCAGAACGAGATCGGCAACTCACCGTCCACTCCGGTGCTGTTGCAGCAGGGCCCGTACGCCGGGCAGCTCGTCGTCGGTGACGTGACCTACGGCGGCCTGCAGCGGGTGTTCCTCGACGAGGTCGAGGGGCAGTACCAGGGGGCGGTGTTCCGGCACACGCAGGGCCTGGAGGCGGGGGTCAACGAGGTCACCCTCGGCCCCGACGGCGCGCTCTACGTGGGCGGCCTGGGCGCCGGCGGCAACTGGGGGCAGGAGGGCAAGCTCAGCTACGGGTTGCAGAAGCTCACCCCCAACGGCACCTCGACCTTCGAGGTCAAGCAGATGCGTGCCACGGCCAACGGGTTCGACCTGGAGTACACCGAGAAGCTGTCGCCGGAGACCGCGCAGCGGCTCGCCGAGGCGTACCAGGTGACCCAGTGGCGCTACGGCGCGACCAGCCAGTACGGCGGCCCCAAGCTCGACCTGGAGACGCTCAGGGTGTCCAAGGCGGTGCTGGCGGCCAACGGCCGCACCGTCCGACTGAGCATCCCGGGCCTGAAGGAGAACCGGGTCGTGCACGTACGCTCCCCGCGCCCGTTCTCCTCCGCCGACGGCGAGGAGCTGTGGAACACCGAGGCCTGGTACACGCTCAACGAGATCCCGGGCCGGGTGTCCCAGCCGCAGACCTTCTTCGAGGCCGAGGAGGGTCGTACCGTCGACGTCGGGATGGCCACCGATCACGCCGCCTACTCCGGTGCCGGCTTCGCCGCCGGATTCGCCGACGACGGCTCGTCGACCCGCATCTCCGTCGACGTCCCCGAGGCCGGCAACTACGACCTGTCGATGCGCTACAGCAACGGCCCGAACCCGTTCTCCGGCCCGAAACAGCTCAGCCTCCACGTGAACGGCAAGCGGATCGAGCAGACGGTCTTCCCCTCCACCGTCACCTGGGACGAGTGGGGCACCGTCACCACCAAGGCGCACCTCAAGCGGGGACGCAACGTGGTCGAGTACCGCAAGGAGGCCGCCGACTCCGGGCACGTGAACCTCGACGTGCTCGCCGTCCGGCCACGCGGCGAGCGGATCACCCTGTTCGACGGCGGCGACCTCACCGAATGGCAGCACACCGACGGGCGCGAGCCGGAGTGGGCGGTCTCGGGCGGCACCATGACGGTACGCAACGGCGACCTGCGCACGGTGCAGGCCTTCGGTGACTTCCGCCTGCACGTGGAGTTCAAGCTGCCGCTCTACCCGTCGGACGTGACCGGCCAGAACCGCGCCAACAGCGGCGTCTACCTCCAGGACCGTTACGAGATCCAGGTGCTGGACTCGTTCGGCATCGACCCGCCGCAGGCCAACGACGCCGCCGCCATCTACACCCAGAAGGCGCCCGACGTGAACGCGGCCCGGCCGCCCGAGACCTGGCAGACGTACGACATCGAATACCGGCAGGCCCGCTACGACGCGGCCGGCAACAAGGTGGAGAACCCACGGGTCACCGTGGTGTGGAACGGCGTCACGGTGCACGACGACGTCGAGATCCTCGGCCCGACCGGCGGCAGCCGGCCCGAGGGCCCGGCGGCCGGTGCCATCCGGCTCCAGGACCACGGCAACCCGGTCCAGTACCGCAAGATCTGGATCAAGCCGCTCGACCGGTAGCTCCACCGGTGCGCGGTGGCCGGGCCCGCTTCGGCGGCCCGGCCACCCGGCACGTACGCGTCCCGGCGGGTGACGCGGGCGCGGGCCGGGGTCGCGGGATCGACCCCGCGAGCTCTGATCCTTGGTCCGGCGCGACGGATCAGGACGGCGCGGCTACGGTGTCGGCGTGCGTATCACCGGTTCGGAGGTCACGACCGTCACCGAACTCGCGTACCAACAGGCGCGTCGCGGCGGCGGGACCGAGACGGTGCGGCTGACAGTGGGTCGCCTGGGGGTGGCCGCCGTGCCGGACGGCTGTGACGCGGTGTTGGTGACCGGCGATCTGCAGGGTGTGGCCCCGTCGCCGTGGGGCGGCCCGCCGGTGCTGCTGGGTGTCGCGTTGGCCGACTATCTGCACGTCTGGGCCGAGCAGGGGCTCCTGCCACCCCCGCATCGCCTCGCGGTGGTCCTCGCCGGTGACCTGTACTCGTCGCCCGGTGCTGATCTTCGGGGGTGTCCGGCGAGGTCGACGACGTGTGGCTGGCGTTCGCTGCGGCCGGATGCCCATTGGTCGTCGGCGTGGCCGGCAACCATGATGTCGTGTCGACCGTCGGGATACGCGACCTCGGCCCGGCCGCAGCGCTGTTGGACGGCACGTGGGTCGATCGCGGAGGCGTCCGCTTCGCTGGCGTGAGCGGCATCATCGGCGACCCGAGCCGGCAGGGACGCCACCATGCGAGCCGCCAGCTCGCGTCGATCGACGCGGTGCTCGCCGGCGATCCCGACGTGCTCGTCCTGCACGAAGGACCGCCGGGCGGTGCCGGACAGGCCGGGAACCCTGGTATCGCCGTGCGCCTACACGGCCACCCGCCAGCGCTGACGGTGTGCGGCCATGTCCATTGGGATGAGGCCCTCGCCCGCCTCGGCGACGGTCATATCCTCAACGTCGACGGTCGGGTGGTCATCCTGACCCCCTGACGGGGCCGTCGGCCGGGAGCCGGGCGACGGCCGGCTCAGGGGGCCGTCGCCCGCAGGTCGCGCAGGTGGGCCAGCGGTGCGCGCGGGGGACGCCACTCCAGGAACATCGCCGTCGCGTCGTCGTCGAGCTGATCGTCCTGGTACGCGACGACCGCGCGCACCAGCCGGCGCATCGTCTCCGGGGTGGGCAACCGGTCGTTGAGGGCCCGGTTGACGAAGTCGACGAGGCGCTTCAGCCCGAACCGCTCCCCGTCCACGCTGCGCGCGTCGGTGATGCCGTCGGTGTAGGCGAGGATGCGGTCGCCCGGGTGCAGGTCCTCCTCGTACACCTGGGGGCGGCGGGGCGACAGGTGGCCCAGGCCGAGCGGCAGCGCGGTCGGGCCCGGCAGTTCCCGGATCGCCTTGCCGTCGCGGAGCAGCAGGGCACCGGGATGACCGGCGTTGATCATGCGGAGCCGACCGGTGCTCCGATCCAGCTCGGCGAGCAACGCCGTGGCGAACATGTGCGGGTGCTCGGAGCGCACCCACCTGTCGATGCTGGTCGCCGTGTCCGCCAGGTCGAGGCCGCAGCGGCGCGCGTTGCGGTAGGCGCTCACCACGAGGGAGGCCAGGGTGCTCGCCTTGATGCCGTGCCCACAGGTGTCGAACAGCCCGACGCTGAGCACGTCACCGTTGAGCGCGTAGTCGAAGATGTCCCCGCCGACGTCGTAGCACGGTTCGAGGATGGTGGTGAGCACCATGTCGTCGGTCGCGAAGGTCAGCGGCGGTAGCAGGCCCCAGACGATCTCGGCGGCGACCTGCATGGGCAGCCGACGCCGCAGCCGCTCGACGACGTCGCCGTATGGTCGGCGGTTCACCACGAGTTGACCGACGCAGGTCGCCAGCTCCCAGGCCGGCTCGTCCATGGCCCCGTCCCCGGCGGCCGACGAGACGATCTCCAGCACACCCATCCGTTCGCACCCGACGAGCAGCGGAACCCAGATCCGGTCCGGGTTGTCGGCCGCGCGCTGCACGTCGAGAGTGGTGAACGCCCGGCCGGCGAGGGTGGTCTCGATCAACAACTCCTCGCGGACCAGGCCGGCACCGAGCAGCGGCACGAGGCTGGCCTGCTGGTAGTCCGCCAGATAGATCACGATCTCAGTGGCGCCGACCGCCGGCGCGGCCCGGTTCACCAGCAGCGACAGGTCGTCCGGCCCACCACGGGGCGCGGCGAGCTGGAGCCAACGCACCGCGTCGCCCGCGTCCATCAAGCTGAGCCTCCCCCGTGTCTCCCCCCACCGTAGGAGGCCGGCGGGAAACCCGCCACCATGCGATTCGGAGCACGGTGGACAGGGAGAATGACGGCGGACATCTCTGTCGAACAAAGGAACAGCGTCGTGGTCGTCGCGGGACTCGTACTGGCCGGGGTCGCCGGCCTCATCCACGTCTACATCTTTTACCTGGAGTCGATCGCCTGGACCACCGACCGCGCACGTTCGATCTTCGGCACCACCCGGGAAGAGGCGGAGACGACCCGGGCGCTCGCCTTCAACCAGGGCTTCTACAACCTCTTCCTGGCGATCGCGATCGCCGTCGGCATCGTCGCCTACGGTGTCGGCGCGCAGACCGTCGGCGCGACCCTCGTCTTCGTCGGGGCCGGTTCGATGGTCGCCGCCGGTCTGGTGCTGCTCGTCTCGGCGCCCTCGAAGGCCGGCGCGGCGCTCAAGCAGCTCGTCCCCCCGCTCCTCGCCGTCGTCGCCCTGGCGATCGGGACCGGCCTCGGCTAGGGCGGACGCCCGGCGATCACCACCTGGCCTGCGGACACCGGGCACACCTGCCTCACCCCGGGCTCAGGGGCGGTAGCGGTAGCCCATGCCCGGCTCGGTGATCAGGTGCCGGGGCCGGGCCGGGTCGTCCTCCAGCTTGCGCCGCAACTGCGCCATGTACTGCCGCAGGTAGTTGGTCTCGTGCTGGTACTCCGGGCCCCACACCTCGTGCAGGAGCTGGCGCTGGCTGATCAGTTTCCCCGGATGGCGCAGCAGCCTCTCCAGCATCGCCCACTGGGTGGGGGTGAGCCGGACCTCGGTGCCGTCGTCGCGGGTGACGGTGCGGGCGGCGAGGTCGACGGTGTGTCGGCCCACCCGGGCCTCGGCGGTGGCGTCGACCGGCACGGCGGCGAGGCGGCGGGTGACGGCGCGAATCCGGGCGAGGAGTTCGTCCACCCCGAACGGCTTGGTGACGTAGTCGTCGGCACCGGCGTCGAGGGCGGCCACCTTGTCCGCGCTGCCGGCCCGGCCGGAGAGCACGATGATCGGGATCGTGGTCCAGCCGCGCAGGCCCCGGATGACCTCGGTGCCGTCGAGGTCGGGCAGGCCGAGGTCGAGCACCACCAGGTCCGGTGGGTGGGCGGCAGCGGCCTTCAGGGCTGCCGTGCCGGTCCCGGCGACCTCGACGTCGTACCCCCGGGCGCGCAGGTTGATCCGCAGGGCGCGGAGGATCTGTGGTTCGTCGTCGACGACCAGGATGCGGGTCACCGGTCCGGCCTCTCGTCGGCGGCAGGCAGCCGCAGCACCATGGTCAGCCCTCCACCGGGAGTGGTCTCGGGGGTGATGCTGCCACCCATCGCCTCGGCCAGCCCCCGGGACAGCGCGAGCCCGAGCCCCACGCCGGTCTGGTTGTCCCGGTCGCCGAGCCGCTGGAACGGCAGGAAGACGTGCTCCCACCGGTCCTCGGGGATACCCGGGCCGGTGTCGATGACCCGCAGCTCCACCTGCCCGGCATGGGCGCTGGCGGTGATCGTGGGTGGTCGCCCGGGTGGGCTGTGCCGCAGGGCGTTCGCGACGATGTTGACCAGCACCCGTTCCAGCAGGCCCGGGTCGGTGTCGACCGCCGGCAGGTCAGCGGGGATGTCGGTGCGCACGTCGGCAGCGACCGGCCCCAGCTCGTCCAGGGCCCGGGGTACGGCGTCCTCCAGCCCGATCGCGCTCCGGACGACACCGAGCGCGCCGGCCTGTAGCCGGCTCATGTCGAGCAGGTTCGCCACCAGCCGGCCGAGCCGGTCCAGCGACTCGTCGGCGGTGGCGAGCAGCTCGGCCCGGTCCTCGGGGTCGAAGTCGACATCGGGGCTGCGCAGGCTGCTCACCGCGGCCTTCGCCGAGGCCAGCGGCGTACGCAGGTCGTGGCTGACCGCGGCGAGCAGCGCGGTGCGCATCCGGTCGGCCTCGGCGAGCGGCCGGGCGGTGGCCGCCTCCTCGGCGAGGCGTTCCTGGCGCAGCGCGACGGCGGCCTGCGCGGCGAACGCCTCGACGATGCGCCGGTCGGCGGCCTCCAGCCGACGGCCGCTGAGCACCACGGTCAGCCGGTCGTCGACCGGTACCGTGGTCTCCCCCGCGCTGGGGCTGCCCGCCGGCGCGTCGCCGACGCTGGCGACCCGACGCCAGGCGCCCTCCTCGTGGGCCCGACCGGGCCGCCCCTGCGCGTCGTCGACGAGCTCCAGGACGCTGACCGCGCGCAGCGCGAAGGTCTCCCGGAGCCGGTCGAGCAGCGCCGGCAACGGCCGTTCGCCGCGCAGCACGCTGCCGGCGACGGTGGCCAGGGTCTGCGCGTCGGCGGCGGCGCGTGCCGCTTCCCGGGTACGCCGGGCCGCCACGTCCACCACCCAGCTCACCGCGACCGCCACCCCGACGAACACGCCCAGCGCGAGGAGGTTGTCCGCCTCGGCGATGGTCAGCGTGTGGAAGGGCGGGGTGAAGAACCAGTTCAGCAGCAGCGACCCGCCGAGTGCGGCGACCAGCGCCGGCCACAGCCCGCCGACCAGCGCCACCCCGACCACCCCGGCGAGGAAGAGCAGGATGTCGTTGGTCAGGGTCAGGTCCGGCAGCGTCGACAGCAGCAGGGTGAGCAGCGGCATGCCGAGCCCGGCGAGCGCGAACCCGAGCAGTCGACGCCGCCGGGACAGCGCCGCCGGCACCCCGACGCCCTGCCGACCCCGGCCGGCCTGCGGATGGGTGACCAGGTGCACGTCGATCGCCCCGGACCGGGCCGTGGTGGTGACCCCGACGCCCCGCGCGAACAGTTGCGCGAACCGGCCGCGCCGGCTCGCGCCGAGCACCAGTTGGGTGGCGTTCACCCCCCGGGCGAAGTCGAGCAGGGCCGCCGGGACGTCCGCGCCGAGCACCTGGTGGTAGGTGCCGCCGAGGCTCTCCACCAGGACCCGCTGCCGGGCCAGCTGGGCCGGATCCGCCCCGGCCAGCCCGTCGTTGCGGGCCACGTGCACGGCGAGCAGGTCGGCCCCCTTGCTCCGGGCGGCGATCCGGGCCGCCCGGCGGATCAGCGTCTCCCCCTCGGGGCCGCCGGTGAGGGCGACGACGACCCGCTCGCGGGCCTCCCAGGTGGCGGAGATGCCCTGCTGGGCCCGGTACCGGTCGAGTTGGTCGTCGACCTTGTCGGCGAGCCACAGCAGGGCCAGCTCGCGCAGCGCGGTGAGGTTGCCGACCCGGAAGTAGTTGCCCAGCGCCGCATCGATCCTGTCGGGCCGGTAGACGTTGCCGTGCGCCATCCGGCGGCGCAGCGCCTCCGGGGTCATGTCGACCAGTTCGACCTGCTCGGCGGCGCGTACGACGGCGTCGGGGACGGTCTCCCGCTGGGTGGTGCCGGTGATCCGGGCGACCACGTCGTTGATCGACTCCAGGTGCTGGACGTTGACCGTCGACAACACGGAGATGCCGGCGTCGAGGAGTTCCTGGACGTCCTGCCAGCGCTTCTCGTGCCGGGAGCCGGGCACGTTGGTGTGCGCCAGCTCGTCGACCACCGCGATCCCGGGCCGACGGGCCAGCACGGCGTCCAGGTCCATCTCGGTGAACTCGAGGCCCCGGTAGCCGAGCGTCCGGCGGGGCAACACCTCCAGGTCGCCGATCATCGCCGCGGTGTGCGCGCGGCCGTGCGTCTCCACCAGGCCGACCACCACGTCGGTGCCGCGCTCGGCACGCCGCTGGGCCTCCTCCAGCATCGCGTACGTCTTGCCGACACCGGGGGCGGCTCCCAGGTAGATACGCAGCTCTCCACGTGGCACGGGACCATCCTCTCGCTGTGCGGACCGCACGGGGCCACGACCACCGGCCCGGTCAGCGGGCGGGGTACCGCTGGTCGAGGGCCAGGTTCAGCTCCAGCACGTTCACCCCCGGGGCGCCCATGAAGCCCAGTGCCCGGCCGGTGGTGTGCTCCCGGACCAGCCGCCGGACCTCCGCCGGGTCCGCGCCGCGCTCCCGCGCCACCCGGGCCACCTGGATGTCGGCGTACGCCGGGCTGATCTGCGGGTCGAGGCCGCTGCCGCTGGCGGTGACCGCGTCGGCGGGGACGGCGGGCTGCGCCGGGGCGTCCCCCCGGACCGGAGTGACCAGCCCCCCGGCGGCGACGTAGTCCTCGCCGGGCTTCGCCAACTCCACCGGCACCCCCTGCCAGGAGGGCACGAACGGGGTGGCCGGGGCGGTCTGGTTGACGCTGACCACCCGGGTGATCCGGCCGGTCAGCCCGTCGGCGCGGAACACGGCGAGCACCGCCCCCACCCCGTCCGGGGTGCAGTACGGCCGCCGCCCGTCGACGTCGTCGAGCGCGCCGACCGCCCGGCTGCGCGCGCAGACCTGGGTGAGCAGGCTCTGCGTCGTGGACTCCGGGTCGACGGCGAGGGTGTCCACCACACTCTCCGGACCGAGGTTGGACGCGGCGGTGGCGGTCGGGTCGTAGCCGTCGCCGGCCGCCGACGGGCGGGACTGGAAGTAGCGCGGGACGGGGTCGCCGTCGGCGTCGGTGAAGGACTGCCCGATCAGGGCGCTGCCGACGGTCCGGCCGTCCACGGTCAGCAGCGACCCGTCGGCCCTCGCGTCGAGGCCGGGGAGCCGTCCGGCGGCGACCAGGGCGAGGGGGTAGGCCACGCCGAGCAGCACGGTGAACACGAGCAGGGCGCGCAGGGCGGCGAGGTGTTGGGCGAGCCAGCTGGGTAGGCGCATCACGAGACCCCCGGGACGAACTGGACGAGCAGGTCGACGAGCTTGATGCCGACGAACGGCACGACGATGCCGCCGAGGCCGTAGATGAGCAGGTTGCGGCTGAGCAGCTTCGACGCGGCGGCCGGTCGGTAGCGCACGCCGCGCAGCGCCAGCGGGATGAGCGCGATGATCACCAGGGCGTTGAAGATCACCGCCGCGAGGATCGCCGACTCGGGGCTGGCCAGCCGCATCACGTTGAGCCTGTCCAGGCTCGGGTAGATGCCGGCGAACATGGCCGGGATGATCGCGAAGTACTTCGCCACGTCGTTGGCGATGCTGAAGGTGGTCAACGCGCCCCGGGTGATCAGCAGTTGCTTGCCGATCTCCACGATCTCGATCAGCTTGGTCGGATCGGAGTCCAGGTCGACCATGTTGCCGGCCTCCTTCGCGGCCGACGTGCCGGTGTTCATGGCGACGCCGACGTCCGCCTGGGCCAGGGCAGGGGCGTCGTTGGTGCCGTCCCCGGTCATCGCGACCAGCCGGCCGCCCTCCTGCTCCCGACGGATCAGGGCGAGCTTGTCCTCCGGGGTCGCCTCAGCGAGGAAGTCGTCCACGCCGGCCTCGTCGGCGATCGCCTTCGCGGTACGCGGGTTGTCCCCGGTGATCATCACGGTCCGGATGCCCATCCGGCGCATCTCGTCGAACCGCTCCCGTATCCCGGCCTTGACCACGTCCTTGAGGTGGATGACGCCGAGCGCGCGGGCCGGCTCGCCGTCGACGTGCTCGGCCACCACCAGCGGGGTGCCACCGAGCCCGCTGATCTCGTCGACCACCCGGCCGACCTGCTCGGTCGGCTGGCCGCCGTGTTCCCGTACCCAGGTCAGCACCGCCGTGGCCGCGCCCTTGCGGACCCGCCGGGTCGCGCCGGTCTCCGGCGTCAGGTCGACGCCGGACATCCGGGTCTGTGCGGTGAACGGCACGAAGGTGGCGTGCGGCATCAGCCCCGGTTCCCGCTCGCGCAGGCCGAACCCGTTCTTGGCCAGGACGACCACCGACCTGCCCTCGGGTGTCTCGTCGGCGAGGCTGGACAACTGCGCGGCGTCGGCCACCTCGGCGGCGGTGACCCCCTCGACGGCCACGAACTCGGCGGCCTGCCGGTTGCCCAGGGTGATGGTGCCGGTCTTGTCCAGCAGCAGGGTGTTGACGTCGCCCGCCGCCTCCACGGCCCGACCGCTCATCGCGAGGACGTTGCGTTGGACCAGCCGGTCCATGCCGGCGATGCCGATCGCCGACAGCAGCGCGCCGATGGTGGTCGGAATCAGGCAGACCAGCAGGGACACCAGCACCACCCCGGTCACCCCGGCGTCGGTGATCGCACCGGTGTCGGGCGCGGCGGCCTGGTATCCCTTGGCGAAGATCGCCAACGGCTGGAGGGTGACCACGGCCAGCAGGAAGACCAGGGTGAGCGCGGCGAGCAGGATGTTCAACGCGATCTCGTTCGGCGTCTTCTGCCGGTTCGCCCCCTCGACCAGGGCGATCATCCGGTCGATGAAGCTCTCCCCCGGCTTCTGGGTGATCCGTACGACGATCCGGTCCGAGAGCACCTTCGTACCGCCGGTGACCGCGCTGCGGTCGCCGCCGGACTCCCGGATCACCGGTGCCGACTCCCCGGTGATCGCGGACTCGTCGACGCTGGCGATGCCCTCGACGACGTCACCGTCGCCCGGGATGATCCCGCCGGCGCAGACCAGGACGACATCCCCCTGGCGCAGGTCCGGCGCTCCGACCGCCTCGTCGGTGTAGGTGTTGGCGGCAGCGCCCGGGGCCCAGCCCACCAGGCGGGTGGCGATGGTGTCCTGTCTGGCCTGGCGCAGGGTGGCGGCCTGCGCCTTGCCCCGGCCCTCGGCGACCGCCTCGGCGAGGTTGGCGAAGACCACGGTGAGCCAGAGCCAGCCGGTGACCGCCCAGCCGAACACCGACGGATCGGCCACCGCGAGGACGGTGGTGAAGGCCGCGCCGATCTCCACGATCAACATCACCGGGTTGCGCCACAGGGTGCGCGGGTCGAGCTTGCGCAGCGCGTCCGGCAGGGACCGGACCAGTTGCCCCGGGTCGAGCAGGCCGCCACCGGCCCGGTCGCCCCGGTTGCCGGGACTACCGAGGGCCGCGTGGCTGTCGAGGGCGGCGTGGGTGTCAGGGGTGTCGGGGGTGGCGGTGGTCGGCTGGTCGCCGCCGGTGGTCACGGACGTGGCGGACATGTTCTCGTTCCTCATGCTGGTCACAGCCCTTCGGCCAGCGGGCCGAGGGCGAGCACGGGCAGGAAGGTGAGCGCCACCAGGATCACCGTGACGCCGACGACCATCCCGACGAAGAGTGGTCGGTGGGTCGGCAGGGTGCCCTCGGAGGCGGGGGTGGGTGTCTGGCGGGCGAGCGAGCCGGCCAGGGCGAGCACGAAGATGATCGGCAGGAACCGGCCGAGCAGCATGCACAGCCCGAGCGCGGTGTTCCACCACGGGGTGTTCACCGTGATGCCGGCGAACGCCGAGCCGTTGTTGTTGCTCGCCGAGGTGAACGCGTAGAGCACCTCGGACAGTCCGTGCGGGCCGGTGTTCAACACGGTCGAGTCGTTGCCGCTGGCGAAGGCGGCGGCCGTGCCGATCAGCACCAGGGCCGGGGTGACCAGGAAGTACAGCGAGGCGAACTTGATCTCGCGGGCGCCGATCTTCTTGCCCAGGTACTCCGGGGTGCGGCCGACCATCAGACCGGCCACGAACACCGTGATCACCGCGAGGACCAGCAGGCCGTAGAGGCCGGCGCCGACGCCGCCGGGGGCGACCTCGCCGAGCATCATGTTGCCCAACGTCATCATCCCGCCCAGGGCGGTGTACGAGTCGTGGAACGAGTTCACCGCGCCGGTGGAGGTCAGCGTGGTGACCGCGCCGAAGGTCGCCGAGTTCGACACGTCGAAACGGACCTCCTTGCCCTCCAGCGCCGCGCCGACCGCCTGCGGGACGGTGCCGTGCCCGGTCAGCTCGAAGACGTTGGTCAGGGCGACGCTGCCGATCGCCAGGATGGCCATCACCGCGACGATGGCGTAGCCCTGCCGGCGCTGGCCGACCATCCGGCCGAAGACCCGGGGCAGGCTGAACGGGATCAGCAGGATCAGGAACAGCTCGATCCAGTTCGTCCAGGCCGTCGGGTTCTCGAACGGGTGGGCGCTGTTGGCGTTGTAGAAGCCACCACCGTTGGTGCCCAGTTCCTTGATCACCTCCTGGCTGGCCACCGGACCACCGGTGACGGTCTGACCGCCGCCGGTCAGGGTGGTCACGTCGGTGCCGGTGGAGAGGTTCTGCACCACGCCGCCGATCATCAGCGCGAGCGCGCCGAGCACCGCGACCGGCAGCAGGATCCGCAGGACGATCCGGACCAGGTCGACCCAGAAGTTGCCCAGCTCGCCGGTGCGGCTACGGGCGAACCCCCGGACCAGGGCCACCGCCACGGCGATGCCGACCGCCGCCGAGACGAAGTTCTGCACCGCCAGCCCGGCCATCTGCACCAGGTGGCCCATGGTCGACTCACCCGCGTACCACTGCCAGTTCGTGTTGGTCACGAACGACACGGCGGTGTTCCAGGCCCCGTGCGGGACGACCGGGTCGAAGCCCAACGACAGCCACAGGTGGTTCTGCAACCGCTGGAAGGCGTAGAGGAACAGGACCGAGACGGCGGAGAAGGCCAGCAGGCTGCGGGCGTAGACGCCCCATGACTGCTCGGTGGCCGGGTTCACCCCGACCAGTCGGAACAGCCCGCGCTCGACCCGGGAATGCCGGGTGCCGGCAACCACCCGGTACATGTGGTCACCGAACGGACGATGGACGGCGACCAGCGCCGCCACCAGGGACAACACGAAGATGACGCCGGCTGTCGTCGTACTCACGGCTGTCGTCGTACCGACGGCCGTGGCCGACGCGGTCACGGCCGTGCTCGCGGTCGCGGTCATCAGAAGCGCTCCGGGAACAGCAGCGCGACGATCATGAACACACCCAGGCCGATCGCCAGCACCAGGCCGACGGCATTGACGGCGTTCACCGCTTCTCCACGCCCCTCACCACGAGGGCGAGCACCGCGAACAGCACCACCGTCACCAGCACGAACACCACGTCAGACACGCGGACTCCCTCAACCGGAACCGAACGCCGCGACCGCCTTCCGGCCGCGCCGGGCAATCACAACGCGGTGGCGTCCGGTGGGACAGGGGCCATAACGCGACCGTGACGGCGGGGCACGGTTTCTTGACGCGTTCTTCACGCCGGACACCGGACCGGTGACGGCGGTCACGGCGTCACGGCGCGCAGGTGGGCGGACGCAGTGATCAGCCCGGCCGACGAGACCGGGGAATCGTGGGGTGCTGGTGGTCCGGTGGGTGGGCAGTGCCGGGCGGGTCACCCCGTCCGGTGGTGGCGGGAGGGATCAGCGGCGGATGGCCCGCCGGATCGACTCGGGCACCCGCCGGGCCACCGCCCGGCGCAGCCGGAAGCGCAGGCTGCCCACGTACGGCACGGCGACCGGCCGGGCGCCGTCGGTCACGCAGCGGAAGGCCACCGGGAGTGCGGCGTCCTCGGTCCAGCCGCAGCTGGTGACCCGGGCCTTCAGGTCCCAGGTGCCCTTGCTCCGGCCACCGTTGAGCGCGCCGACGTCGAGTCGGGCGATGCCGCGCTGGACCAGCCGCATCGAGTCGTCGGCCGACGGGACCAGCTCGACCGTGCCGGAGACCGGCACGAAGAACTCCTCCCGGGTGTCCCGCCGCCGGGCGATCACGTCGAGCCGGGACTGCTTGACCCGGGTCGTCGCGTCCCGCAGTTCGGTCGGGATGTCGTCCACCGGAACCACCAGCAACCGCTGCTCACCGTCGGTGGTGAGGGTGAGCGGCCGGTCGCCGAAGCACAGCTCGGCGGTGAGGGTGACGGTCAGGGTGGTGCTGTCCCGCTTGACCCGCTGCACGGTGGCCTCCGCCCGGACGGCCGCCTCCCACTGGGCGAGCCGGCGCAGATCGGCCGTACGGCCCTGCTCGATGAGCCGGGTGATGATCCGTTGCAGTGGCGGCAGCCCGGCAGCGACGCCCGGGGCGAACCTGTCCCGGATCACCCGCTGCGCCTCGCCCACCAACTGGTCCAGCCAGTCGGCAGGGGCGTCGAGCAGCCGTCGGCCGCGCAGTCGGGCGACCATCTCGTTGCGCAACCAGCGCCGGTGCAGCCGGTCCCGCAGTGGGCCGGGTTCGGTGTGCGCGTCGACGATGTCGAGCGCCTCGCGCAGGTTGACGAAGTACCCGGCCGGCTCCAGCGCGGTCGCCGTGACGTTGCCGGCGTCGACCCGCCGCTGGTGGTGGTAGCAGACGTAGTCGGCCAGTACGCAGGTGTGCCGGGACAGGAAGTAGGCCCGGGTGACCAGGACGTGGTCCTCCAGCCGCCGCTTGCCCTCCGGGAAGCGCAGGTCGTGCTCGACGAGGAAGGACCGCCGGAACAGCTTGTGCGCGGTGAGGCTGTCGATCAGGGGCGCGTTCTCCAGCGTCGCGTCGAACCGGTTGCGCCGGAACAGCTCGCGCGGCACCGAACGCCGGTGCCCGGCCATCTTGCCGACCACCAGGTCCGCGTCGTGCGCGGTCGCGCAGGCGTACAGGCGTTCCAGCGCCTCCTCGCCGAACCAGTCGTCGTCGTCGGCGAAGAAGACGTACTCGCCCCGGGCGTGCTCGACGCCGAGGTTGCGGGGCCGCGACGGCCAGCCGGAGTTGTCGATGTGCAGCACCCGGAAATGCGGGTGGGCGGCGGCCAGTTCGTCGAGCCGGGCTCCGGTCGAGTCGGTCGACCCGTCGTCGACGAACATGACCTCGAACTCGCCGGCTGGCAGCGACTGACTCAGCAACGAGGTGACGAGCTTCTCGATGTGCGGCCCGGAGTTGTACGCCGGGACCACGACGGTCACCTTGGGGGCATTCGTACTGGCGGTCATGGCTCTTCCTGAGGCGGTCCGGGAGCTGGCGCGGGGGTGCGCCCAACCGTGCGGACGGGCACCCGTCAGCGGGGCGTTCCGTCGCCGACATGGCCCGTCCAGTTTGCGGACTTTACGCGAACGCGGGCGCTGACGCAGGCCCCGAATCGGACGATCTCCTCGAGCCTCGGCGTAGCGGCGGACGGTGGCCTGCTCCCGCCTGGAACACCACCCTCGACAGTGTCCCGAACCACACTCCACCCACCCCGAACCGACGCCCACCGACCCGACGCCCACCGGCTCCGCCATGCGCCGGCTCCGACGCCCACCGACCCGGGGCGCACCGGCACGGCGGACGTCGCAGGGGTGTCACGCAACGACGAATCCCCGACAGCCCGCGCGGCATAGGAGACCACTACGCAGGGTAAACCGAGATCATGGCGCAGCTTCTCACCTCACCACCCCCGCCACAGGCCACCGAGTTGCGGCGGTGGGAGCTGGCCGATCCCGCCGGCCTACGGGCCCTGCGAGCCTCCCTGCACGAGGCCCTCACCGGTGAGCAGCTCCTCGACGGACAGCGCCTGGACGAGATCCCCGAGCTGATCGCCCTGGTCGCCACCGAACTGGCCAGCAATGCCCTCAAACACGGCATTCCACCCACGATTGTGCGGTTGCTCGCCGTCGACGACTCGCTCATCCTCGACGTGGCCGACCACGACCTCAGCACCATCCCCGAACTGGCCGACACCCGGCCGATGGGGGCCGGGGGCCGGGGACTCCAGATCGCCATGGCGGTCTCCCTGGAGGTCGGCTGGTACGCCACCGACCGCACCAAGAACATCTGGGCGTCCTTCCCCCGTCGCTGACCGCTCCGATCTCACCCGCCCTCGGCCGGACGGAGACCCGGAGGGCCACAGCGGACGCCGTCGCACGGCCGGCCAACGCTGAGGCGACATGGCGGTCTCCCGGAGAGAGAACACCGCCGTACCGACCCAGCTCAGTTGGCGAACGCCGGCCGGTGGTCCGGGGTCGACTCAGTCGCCGGCCGGGACCGGATCGTCGTACTCGCCGGGCGGGCCGGTGAACAGGGCGCCACCCGCCATCGGCCAGGCGTTCGGCCGGCAGCCGTGCAGGCCGAGGGTCTGCTGCTGCATCACCGGCGCCGGCCCGCCCGCCGCCGGGCACCGTTCGTGACCCCGCCCCAGCCGGTGCCCCACCTCGTGGTTCAGCACGTACGACCGGTAGGTGCCGAGGTCACCCCGGAAGTCCGGTACGCCGCGCGCCCAGCGGGCCACATTGATCACCACCCGGTCGCCGTTGCGGCAGGAGGTGTACCGGTCCGAGGTGTCCCCGCACAGCTCGCTTCGGGTGACCGGGGTGGTCAACAGGACGGTGAAGTCGGCCGCGGCGTCGGCACCGACCCGTTGCAGCCGCCACCGGCCGTCGGCGGTCCAGCCCCGGCGATCGGCGAGCACCACCGCCACGTCCCGACCGAACCGCTCCGGGTCGACGTCGTCGATGCCGCCCTCCACCGCCACCCGGTAGCGCAGCAGTTGGCCGCCCCGTCCGGCGACCGCACCCTGGGCGGTCGCCGTCCGCCAGGTGCCGGTTCCCCGTTGCGGGTAGCGCAGCACCGGCGCGGTGGGCGCGGCGGAGGCGAGCGGGACCGGTGCCGCCGCCCGGGGCGACGCCGGTGGCACCGCGGCGGCGGCTGGTGGGACCGGTCTCCGCCGTACGTCGCCGACGAGAGCGCCCAGGTCGACGCCCTGCCGCTGGGCCACCACGGCACCCCCGGCGGCCAACCCGGCCAGGACCAGCACCGCCGTCAGGACGCCGGCCGGGGTCACGCCCCGGCGTCGCCCCCGGTGCCGACCCCGATCGACGGACTCGCTCATCGTCAGGGTGCTCACCGTTCGCCTCCCCGTCCACCTCGGTCCACTCCGGGCAGGAGTACGGGCGCGGGACGCGTACGGATGAGTGCCCGGGTGGGCAATCCGGGTCCGGGTACCGTTGCCGGGCAGACACTCCCGACGATCCGGACACTACCCGGCCGTCGACCCCCCGAGGAAGGACCAACCGTGCCGGACGCCGACGCCCTCATCACCGCCGCGGTCGCGGCGGTGCGCGGCACCGACGTACGCGACGCGGAGCGGAAGCTGGACCTGCTGGTGGTCGGCAGTGCGGACGGCCTGGGCACCGCCGATGCCACCGCCGGCCCTCCGTCGGTGGACGCCGCGCTGCTCGGCCGGTTGGTTGCCGCCCTGCACCGGCTCTGGCCACGCGGCTGGCAGCCGACCGACGTGGCCCGGATCGTGGCCCGCCGACTCGGCGCACGCCCCGGCCGACTGGCCACCGACGCCCTCGCCGCCGGCCGGGCGACCCAGTCCGGCCCGGTGCCGCAGTGGTGGGACGACCAACTGGCCGGCCTGGAGGCCCGGGTCCGTTGGGCCGACGACGCCGGTTGGCTGAGCGACTGGGCAGCCCGGGAGGGTACGGACCGGATCACCGCGCTGCGCGACGCGATCGAGGTGTTGGCACTGCTGACCGGCCTGCCGCCGGTCGCGGTGCTCCGCCCACCGCCCGGCGGCTCCGGCGGTCCGACCGCGAGCGGGCCGAGCGGGCCGAGCGGATCCCGCGTCCTCGACCGGGTACGGGCGTTGCTGGCCAAGGCGGAGTCCACCACCTTCCCGGCCGAGGCGGAGGCGTTCACCGGCAAGGCACAGGAGCTGATCGCCCGGCACAGCCTGGAACGGGCGCTGGTCGAGGCGACCGCCGCCCACCCGGACCGGCCCGGTGGCGTCCGGATCAGCACCGACGCCCCGTACGCGGGCGCGAAGGCGCTGCTGGTGCAGGAGGTGGCGGCGGCGAACCGGTGCGAGTCGGTCTGGTCGGACGACCTCGGCTTCGCCACCGTGCTCGGCTTCCCCGCCGATCTGGAGGCCGTCGAACTGCTGCACACCTCACTGCTGGTGCAGGCCACCGCCGCGATGCTGCGCGGACGCCGGGAACGCCGGGGCGGCGGCCGACGCACGAAGGCGTACGACGAGGCGTTTCTGCACGCCTTCGCCCGGCGCATCGGCGAGCGGCTGCGGGCCGCGACCGACGAGGCGAACCGGCAGGCGACGGAGGCCGCCGGGCCGGACCGGCTGCTGCCGGTGCTCGCCGCCCGCTCCGGCGCGGTACGCGAGCGGATGGACACCCTCTTCCCCGGTGTCACCCGGGCCCGGCTGACCGTGCGGGACACCGAGGGCTGGCAGTCCGGCACCTCCGCCGCGGACCACGCCTCGCTGGCCGCCGCCGCCCCGCCGGCCCGCCCGCTGCCCGGCCGCCGCTGACCACGCCGGGACGGCCGGGCCGGAGAGGACAGCTGGGCCGGAGAGGACAGCTGGGCCGGAGAGCCTCGGGCCGGAGAGGACCGGCCGGACGATGCCGGGACCGGCACGGGGTCGGGACGGAGATCGCTCAGCAGGCCCCGGACCGCCTCAGACGTGGCAGTCGCGGGTGAGCCGGGGCGGGATGTCGACGAAGTCGCTGCCCATCCAGCTCGCCGGGCTCTTCGCCGCCGCCCCGTCCTCGATCCGCGCGGCGGTCTCGTTGACCAGCTTCTTGATCCGGGCGTCCCGGGCCCGGCGGGCCTGCTCGCGGACGTCGTCGGCGAGCCGGTTCAGCCGCCCCTTGAGCTTGTCGTTGAGCTGCTCGGGGGTGAGTTCCTGACGGGTGGCGTCGGTCGAGTCGGCGACGATCTGCCGGCTGCCGTCGATGATCAGTTGGTCGACGGCGCGACAGACCTGTGCGGTGTTCGCGGCGCTGCCCGCGGTCGGGGTGGCGGTGGCGGTGGTCGTCACCGCGTCGGGTGTGGGCTCCTCGGCGGGAGCGCCGGTGACGCTGGCCGGCGGGCTGGGCGCGGCCTCGGTGTCGTTCCCGCCGTCCGAGCAGCCCGCGGCGAGGACGGTGAGGACGGTGAGCGTGAGCACGGTGGCGGAGCTGCGGTGCATCGACTTCCCCGTTCGGTGTGTCGGCCGTACCGCGAACACGATGCCGCACGACCCGGCTGGAAATCGAATCGGCGTGCGGTGCGCTGCACCGCGGAATCGCTGCACCGCGGAATCGCTGCACCGCGGAATCGCTGCACCCCCGACGCGCGCCACGCCGGGCCGACGAGCGTCGGTCCGGCGTGACGAGTGGCGCGGTTCAGCTCTTGAAAGCGTCCTTGACCTTCTCGGCGGCCTGCTTGAGGCTGGACTTGGCCTGGTCGTTGCGACCCTCGGCCTCCAGGCGCTCGTTGTCGGTCGCCCGACCCACGCCTTCCTTGACCTTGCCGGCGGCGTTCTCGGTCGTGTTGCCGATCTTATCGTCGAACCCCATGGGAGCCTCCTGAATGAGCAGTTCCTCCGACCCCCATCTGTTACCCCCACCCCCAACCCGCAAAACACCCCACCCCGCCGCTTCCCCGGGTTGACCAAGAGGTTTGTGTCACCAGCGACCGGCCCGGTGACGCAAACCTCTTGATCAACGCCGATGCCCACGGGAGGGGGACGTGCTGAGGGGTGGGAGGTCAGGGGGCGGACCGGAAGCGGCGTAGGCGCAGGCTGTTGGCGACCACGAAGACCGATGAGAACGCCATCGCCGCGCCGGCGATCATCGGGTTGAGCAAGCCGGCGGCGGCCAGCGGCAGGGCAGCCACGTTGTAGGCGAACGCCCAGAACAGGTTGCCCTTGATCACGGCGAGCGTGCGCCGGGAGAGCCGGATCGCGTCCACCGCGGCGGTCAGGTCACCCCGGACCAGGGTCAGGTCGGACGCCTCGATCGCCACGTCGGTGCCGGTGCCCATGGCCAGCCCCAGGTCGGCCTGGGCCAGGGCGGGGGCGTCGTTGATCCCGTCACCGACCATGGCGACCGTACGCCCCTGCGCCTGGAGCCGCCGGACCACGTCGACCTTGTCGGCCGGCAGCACCTCGGCGGTCACCTGGTCGATACCGACCTCGGCCGCCACCGCCCGCGCGACGGTGGCATTGTCCCCGGTGAGCAGCACCGGGGTGAGGCCCAGGTCACGCAGCCCGGCGATCGCCGCCCGGCTGGTGGGCCGGACCACGTCGGCGACCGCGAGGACGCCCCGGGCCCGCCCGGCCCAGCCCGCCACCACCGCCGTACGACCGGCGGCCTCCGCCTCGGTCACCGCCCGGACGACCTCCCCGGGTACGTCCAGACCCCGCTCACGGAGCAGTCTCGGCCGCCCGACGACGAGCTCGCGGCCGTCGACGGTGCCGGTGACGCCCAGCCCTTCGGTGGCGGCGAACCCGGTGACCGGCGGCAGTTCGCCGGCCTCGGCCGCGCCGGCCGCGATGGCACGGGCGATCGGGTGCTCCGAGCCGGCCTCCAGCGCCCCGGCGAGCCGGAGCAGCTCGGCCCGGTCCTGCCCCTCGGCCGGGCGGACGTCGACCAGGGTCATCCGGCCGGTGGTGACCGTGCCGGTCTTGTCCAGCACCACCGTGTCGACCTGCCGGGTGGACTCCAGCACCTCCGGCCCCTTGATCAGGATGCCGAGCTGGGCGCCCCGACCGGTACCGACCAGCAGCGCGGTCGGGGTGGCCAGGCCGAGCGCGCACGGGCAGGCGATGATCAGCACGGCCACCGCAGCGGTGAAGGCGGCGGTCGGACCGGCCCCGCTGCCCAGCCACCAGCCGAGCGTGCCGACGGCCAGCGCGATGACGATCGGCACGAACACCCCGGAGATCCGGTCGGCCAGCCGCTGCACGGCCGCCTTGCCGGTCTGCGCCGCCTCCACCAGCTTCGCCATCTGGGCGAGCTGGGTGTCCGCGCCGACCCGGGTGGCGGTGACTTCGAGCCGGCCGCCCGCGTTCACGGTGGCACCGGCCACCACGTCGCCGGGTCCGACCTCGACCGGCACCGACTCGCCGGTGAGCATGCTGGCGTCGACCGCCGAGGTGCCCTCCTCGATCCGCCCGTCGGTGGCGATCTTCTCGCCCGGTCGGACCACGAACCGGTCGCCCACCACGAGCCGGTCGACCGGGATCCGGGTCTCCACGCCGCCGCGCAGCACGGCGACGTCGCGGGCGCCGAGCTCCAGCAGGGCGCGCAGGGCCGCCCCGGCGGTCCGCTTGGACCGGGCCTCGAAGTAGCGGCCGGCCAGGAGGAACACGGTCACCCCGGCGGCGGTCTCCAGGTAGATGTTGCCGGCGCCACCGGTACGGGTGATGTCCAGCCGGAACGGGTGGGTCATCCCGGGCATCCCGGCGTCGCCGAGGAAGAGCGCCCAGAGCGACCAGCCGAACGCGGCGAGGGTGCCGAGCGAGACGAGGGTGTCCATGGTCGCCGCGCCGTGCCGCAGGTTGGTCCAGGCGGCCCGGTGGAACGGCAGCCCGCCGTACGCCACCACCGGGGCGGCCAGGGTCAGCGACAGCCACTGCCAGTAGGTGAACTGCCAGGCCGGCACCATCGCCAGGACGATCACCGGCACGGTCAGCAGGGCGGACACCCGCAGCCGGGTACGCAGGCCGTGCAGTTCGTCCACCGGCTCACCGGCCGGTTCCGCCCCGGCGGGGACGGGCGGCGGCGGTACGACGGCGGTGTAGCCGGTCTTCTCGACGGTGGCGATCAGGTCGCCCGGGGTGATCTCGCCGACGTACCGGACGGTGGCCTTCTCGGTGGCGTAGTTGACGCTCGCCTCGACGCCGTCCATCCGGTTGAGCTTCTTCTCGATCCGGGCGGCACAGGACGCGCAGGTCATCCCGCCGATGGCGAGTTCGATCAGGTGGGGGGCGGTGGGCAGGGTCTTCGTGGTCGGGGTCATCGCGGCACCTCCGGTCAGCCGTGGGTGTGACCGGGGCCGCCGGTCACGGTCGACGTCGGGTCGGCAGCGGGTTCGGGGACGTCGCCGGTGGTGGGGTCCGGGGCGTCAGCGGGGTCGTGCCGGGTCTCGGCAGCCGGGGTGTCGGGGCCGGCCAATTGGCCGGCCCCGTACGCCGCGCCGAACACCACCGCGAGGCCGAGGGCGAAGCCGCTCAGCTTGGTCGCCGTGTTCATCGGTCACCTCGGTTTCCGACGGGCCGGTGGCCCGTCACGCCTCGACGAGGGCATAGCCGGCCTCGTCGACGGCGGCACGCACGGCCTCGGTGTCCAGCGGGCCGTCGCTGGTGACGGTGACCCCGCCGGAGGCCAGGTCCACCTGGACGTCGGTGACGCCGTCGAGCGCGCCCACCTCGCCGCTCACCGCGCTGACGCAGTGCCCGCAGGTCATGCCCTTCACCTGGTAATTCGTGATCATGAAGCTCTCCCTCCCGGTTTCTCCCACCATACCCCCCAGGGGTACGGTGCCCGGCGACCGTAGCATACCCCCCGGGGGTACGCTATCGTTGTCGCCATGACCACACCGAGCACCCCGGTCCGGGGCTACACCGCCAGCAAGGATCAACTGCTCGCGCGGCTGCGCCGCGTGGAGGGGCAGGTCCGGGGCATCGAGAAGATGGTCGACGACGACCGGTACTGCATCGACGTGCTCACCCAGATCTCCGCCGTCCAGGCCGCCCTGGACAAGGTCGCCCTCGGCCTGCTCGACGGCCACGCCCGGCACTGCATGCGCGAAGGGGCCGCCGGGGGCCGGGCCGACGAGATGTCCGCCGAGATGATGGCCGCCGTCGGCCGCCTGCTGAAGCGCGGCTGACCCCGCCCCGGCCGACCTCAGGTCGGCCGGGGCGGCAGGACCCGTGGGTACGGGTCAGCGACGGGCGAGGATCCTCCTCATGAGGTCGATCTCGCTCTGCTGGCTGGTGACGATCTGCTGCGCCATGGCCCTGGCCCCGGCGTCACGGCCGTCGGCCAACTCCTCCCTGGCCATGGTGATCGCTCCCTCGTGATGGGCGATCATCATGGTCAGGAACTGCCGGTCGAACTCCCGACCGGCCGCGCCTTCCAGCCTGACCAGGTCGGCGTCGGACATCATGCCCGGCATGCCGTGGTCCATCCCGGGCGGCTGACCGCCGGCCGGGCTGCCGGACGGGACGGGCCGCCCCCACGCGGTGAGCCAGCCGGTCATGGTGGCGATCTCCGGGGCCTGGGCGGCCCTGATCCGCTCGGCCAACTGCTTGACCTCGGGATCGTCGGCCCGGCTCCCGGCCAGCTCGGACATCCGTACCGCCTGCTGGTGGTGCGGGATCATCATCTGGGCGAACATCACGTCGGCCGAGTCGGCCGCAGCGGCGGAGCCGCCCGCCGAGACGGCCCCGGCCGGCGCACCGCCGTGACCGCCGTGACCGCCGTCGGTGGAGTGGTCGCCGCCGCAGGCGGCCAGGGCGAACGCGGCGGTGAGGCCGACGCCGGCCAGGGCGGCACGGCGCGCGAGAGTACGAGTGGACACGAGCAGACCTTTCGGTGGACGGGACGTACGCGACGGACGGTGGACGCGGCGAAACCGCGCCGGGGCGTCCTATCTGCGCAGTACCGACACCGAGGCGAGCCGGAGCCCGAACGGGCGGGGTGGCGGGGCACGCGGCTCCCGGGGCCGGGACGGCGGACGGGCCACCGCGGCCGGTCTGGTCCGTACGACGAGGAGCAGCACCAGCAGCGCCACGGTGAGCGCGCCCAGCACCGCCAGGCAGACGCTCCAGGCCGTCGCCGGCATCTCGGACGGCCGGTCGGGCAACGCCGCCCGGCAGCCGTTCCCGCACCCCCCGACGGCCAGGGCCACCTCCGTCACGCGCCACACGTCACCGGGCATTTCCGCCGCCAGCATGCCGGCGGACGCCCGGTGCGGGCGCTCCGCCGAGGTGCCGTGGCCGGCGGGGTGACCGCCGTCGAGGTGCGCACCGTGGCCGAGGGTGTGCATCGCGGACAGCCCCAGCAGGGTGCCGGCGAGCAGCAGCAACCGCAGCCACCGCCCGGTCGTCGTCACCGTCCTCACCCGCCGCACGACTCCACGCTAGCCGCCCCGGCCGGTCGGCGGGCCGGGACGGGTGGGTCACCGACGCCGAGGCGTACCCGGCGCAGAAGTTGGGCGTTGAGCGCCACCACGATGGTGGAGGCCGACATCAGGATCGCGCCGACCGCCGGGCTGAGCGTGATCCCCGCCCCGGCCAGCGCCCCGGCGGCGAGCGGCAACGCCACCACGTTGTAACCGGCCGCCCAGGCCAGGTTCTGGAGCATCTTGCGGTACGCCGCCCGGGAGAGCCGGAGCACCCCGGCCACCCCACGCGGGTCGGACGAGGCGAGCACCACCCCGGCCGACTCGATCGCCACGTCGGTGCCGGCACCGATGGCGATGCCGACGTCGGCCCGGGCCAGGGCCGGGGCGTCGTTCACCCCGTCACCGACCATCGCCACCCGCAGACCCCGCCGTTGCAACCCCGTCACCTGCTGGTCCTTGTCCGCCGGGAGCACCTCAGCGAACACCTCGTCCACGCCGGGCCGGAAGCCCAGTTCGGCGGCGACCGCCTCGGCCACCGGTCGGGCGTCCCCGGTGATCATCGCGATGGTCCGGACGCCCTCGGCGCGTAGCGCGTCGATCGCCGCACGCGCCTCCGGACGCACCTGGTCGGCGAGGGCGAGCAGGCCGACGACGGTGTCGGGCAGCCGGACCAGGTGCAGCACCGCCGCGCCGCGTCCGGCCCACCGGGCCGCCGCCGTCGCCAGTTCGGGCGGCAGGTCCCGGCCCAGCTCGCCCAGCAGCGCCGGACCGCCGACGGCGTACTGCGTACCGTCGATCTCGGCGCGGACGCCGCGGCCAGGCAACGAGCGGAACCCGGTGGCCGGGACCGCCCCACCCCGGTCGGCGGCGGCCGACCCGATCGCGCGGGCCAGCGGGTGTTCGCTGTCCGCCTCGACGCCGGCCGCGAGCCGCAGCACGTCGTCCTCGGTGCTGCCGGACGCGGCGGCCACCCCGACCAGCGCGTGCTCACCCCGGGTGAGGGTGCCGGTCTTGTCGAAGAGCACGACGTCGACGGTCCGCATCCGTTCCAGCGCCAGGCGGTCCCGCACCAGCACCCCGCCGCGGGCCGCGAGCGCGGTGGAGAGCGCGATCACCAGCGGGATCGCCAGCCCCAACGCGTGCGGGCAGGCGATCACCAGCACGGTGACGGCACGCACCACCGCCTGGTCCGGCTCACCGAGCGCGGTCCAGACCAGCGCGGTCAGCACGGCGGTACCGGTGGCGACGTAGAAGAGCCAACCGGCGAAGCGGTCGGCGAGCGCCTGCGCCCGCCCACCGGACTGCTGGGCCTGGGCCACCAGGCGTTGGATGCCGGCCAGCGTGGTGGCCTCACCGACCGCCTCGACCCGGACCCGGATCGGTTGGTCGGTGGCGACGGTGCCGGCCACCACCCGGTCGCCGGTCGCGCGGGCCACCGGCCGGGACTCGCCGGTGACCATCGACTCGTCCAGTTCGGCGACGCCGGCCACGATCCGCCCGTCGGCGGGCACCCGGCCGCCGGGGCGGACCAGCACCACGTCGTCCTCGCGCAACCCGGTCACCGGCACCCGCTCGGCGGCACCGTCCGGGCCGACCCGCTCGGCGTCGTCGGGAAGCAGCGCGGCCAGCGCGGCGAGTGCCCCCCGGGCCTGGCCGATCGCCTTCGTCTCCTGCCAGTGCCCGAGCAGCATGATGGTCACCAACGCCGCCAACTCCCACCAGAAGTCCAGGTCGAAGGTGCCGAGGAAGGTCAGGACCGAGGCGGTGTACGCGACGCTGACCGCCATCGCGATCAACAGCATCATGCCGGGCGTACGGTCCCGTACCTCCCGTACGGCACCCACCAGGAACGGCCAGCCACCCCACCAGAAGACCACCGAACCGAGCACCGGCCCGACCAGGGACCGGCCGGGGAACTCCAGCGAGTAGCCGAACCAGTCCAGCACCATCCGGCTGGTCGCCACCACCGGCAGCGTCAGCGCCAGGCAGACCAGGAAGCGACGCCGGAACATCTCCGGATCGTGCCCGGCATGCCCCGCGTGCCCGCCCTGCCCGGCGTGCCCCGTGTACCCGGCATGCCCGCCCTGCCCGGCATGCCCCGCGTGCCCGGCGTGCGGATCGGCTGCCGGACCCGTGCGGGCTGGCCGGTGCTGGTCCATGCCTCCACCCTCTTCCTTCGGCGTGCTGCGGGCACGGTGAACCGCGCGGGAGGACCGGGACGGTGGCTACCATCGTCCGACGACGACCCGCCGCCCGTGGGATGAACCGGTTGGCCGGCTGACACGTATCCCGTCCCGGATCGTTGGGAGAACTCGCACACATGGGCGCCGACCACACCCGTCCCGCTCCGTCCACCCCGCCCGGGGTGCGGCGGATACTCGTCGTGACGGTGGTTCCGCTCATCGTCATCACGGTGATCGCCACGCTGGTGCTCTGGCCGGGTGACACCCGGCAGGTCGACCAGGGCGGTCAGGTGCCCCGCCACCACGGCACGGTGACCCGGGTGGTGACCGAGTCCTGCCCGCCCGCCCCGCAGACCCCGGACGGGCCGTCGGGGGCCGCCGCCGGCCCGTGCGGGACGGTGACGGTCACCGTCGAGCAGGGGCCGGACAGTGGCAAGCAGGTCGAGACGCCGGTGCCGTCGGGGCCGGGCGCGCCGACGGTGGCCGTCGGCGACAAGGTGGTGCTCGTCGCGTTGGCCGACCCCACCGATCCGTCGACGAGCAGCTACCACATCGCCGAGCACCAGCGGGGCACGCCGCTGCTCTGGCTGGTCGCCCTGTTCGCGGCGGCGATCGTGGCGTTCGGCCGGCTACGCGGGCTGGCCGCCCTCGCCGGCCTCGGCGCCAGCTTCGCCATCCTGTTGACCTTCGTGGTGCCGGGCATCTCCGCCGGGGGCGCGCCGCTGCCGATCGCGATCACCGGGGCCGCGCTGATCATGTTCGTGGTGCTGTACCTGACCCACGGGATCACCGCACAGACCTCGGTGGCGGTGCTCGGCACGCTGGGCAGCCTGGTGCTGACCGGTGTCCTGGGCACGTTGGCCACCGCCGCCACCCACCTGACCGGGTACGGCAGTGAGGAGGCCACCACACTGTCGATGTACCAGCGTGACGTGGACCTGCACGGCCTGCTGCTGGCCGGGATCATCATCGGTTCGCTCGGTGTGCTGGACGACGTCACGGTCACCCAGTCGGCCACCGTCACCGAGCTGGCACACGCCAGTCCGGGGTTGTCCCGGTTGCAGCTCTACCGGGCCGCGACCCGGGTCGGTCGGGCGCACATCGCGTCCACGGTGAACACGATCGTGCTGGCGTACGCGGGTGCCTCGTTGCCGTTGCTGCTCCTGCTCACCGCCGACAGTCGACCGGTGAGCCAGATCCTCACCAGTGAGTTCCTGGCCCAGGAGATCGTCCGTAGCGCGGTGGCGACCCTCGGCCTGGTGGCGGCGGTGCCGCTGACCACCGGGTTGGCCGCACTGGTCAGCACCGCCGGGCGCGGTCCCGCCGACGCCGGCACGACCGGACCGACGCCCACCCCACGTCCCGCCCCCGACCGTGCCGAGGCGCTGGCGGCGCTGAGCGCCTCCCGGCACGACGAACCGTCCACCCCGGCCCCCGCTCGGTGGCCAGATCCGGAGAGGAGCACGGACACCGCATGGTGAGACTCCGCTGCGTGACCGGGAGCGAGGTCGCAGCTGTCGGCCGCGCCACCGATTACCCACCGCTATCGGGAAAATACACATTCGGTCGTGTTGGGGACGTAGATCCCCGGGAGGACTCTCGGGTAACCTCGCTGCCGGTCACCGCCGAAGGCGCCCACCGGTGCCAGCGGGGCCACCGCCCAATCGCCGTACGGCGAGCCGGGGAACCGAGCACCTGGGGTGAATCCGCGCCAGCGGTAGGGGCCACTTCCGCCCCGAACCCGTCAGCTAACCCGGTCGGCGGTCGACGGAAGGGAAAACTGTGACGGCACCCTTACGCCGCTGGTTGACTCCGGTAGTGGCCGTGCTCGCCGCCCTGGCGATCGTCGCCGGGCCGGCCGCCGCCCCCGTGGCGGCGGCACCCACCCCCTCGGGGCACGAGGAGGACGAGGAGCCGAAGCTGCTCACCGACGTCATCGAGGCCACCAACCGGGAGTACTCGGCGGCGAAGAACCGGCTGGAGAAGTCCAAGAAGCGCCAACTCCAGCTCGCCATCGAGGTGGAGAAGGCACAGCAGGAACTGGCGGCGCTGGCTCCACAGGTCAACGAGATCGCCGCCCAGTCCTACCGGACGGGCCGGGTCGGCGCGGTCGCCGCGCTGCTGGACAGCGACGCCCCGGACGCCTTCGTCCGACGGGCCGCCGCCCTGGACGAGCTGAACATGGTCAACGCCGGCAAACTGGCCAAGGCCAACGAGGCCAAGAGCCGGGCCGAGAACGCCAAGCTCGCGCTCGACGCCGAGGTGCGTGAGCAGCAGAAGCAGGCCAACCTGATGGCCAAGAAGAAGACCGAGGCAGACAAGGCGCTGGCCCTGGTCGGTGGCCGGGGCTTCACCGGTGGCCTGGTCGACGCCACCTCGCCGGTGGCCCGCATCGCCCCGGGCCAGACGGCCGACGGCGGGTGGCGTGGCGAGTCGTGCAGCGAGAACGACCCGACCACGTCCGGCTGCATCACGCCGCGCACGCTGCACATGTACAAGGAGGTCAAGCGGGCCGGCTTCAGCCGGTTCGTCGGCTGCTACCGGCCCGGTGGGCCATGGGAGCACCCGAAGGGCAAGGCGTGCGACTGGTCGTTGCAGAACAGCGGCTTCAGCCCGTGGCACAACAACGACACCCGGATGTACGGCAACAACCTCGCCGCGTTCCTGATCCGCAACGCGGATCGGCTGGGCATCTACTACGTGATCTGGAACCGGCAGATCTGGTTCCCGGCCAACGGCTGGAGTTCGTACTCCGGACCGTCCAACCACACCGACCACGTGCACGTGTCGCTGCTGTAGCGCCCCGCCCCGGTCCCCGCGCCGCCCGGGAGCGGGGACCGGGGACGACACGTCGTCAGCGAAATGGCGGTGTCCCGAACGCGTGGACACCGCCATTTCGCCGCCGCTGAGTTGATCTTGAGTGCGCGGCCCGGATGATCACGGCCGTTGCAGGACCGCCCCGGCATGCCTGGTCCGGCCCTCGACGCCACTCGGCCTCAGCCGGCGACGCCGGCCGGCTGACCGGCCGCCGCGACGGCAGGATGGGGTGCCACGACCGCAGGGCCGTCCGTTGCGACCGCAGAGTCGGGTGCCGCGACGGCGGAACCAGCCGGGGCCGGGACAGCACCCGCCGGGGCGACGGCGGGACCGGGCACGGCGACGGCGGGACCGGGCACGGCGACGGCGGGACCGCCCGTCGGGGCCACCAGATGCACCTCACCAGCGGCGAGCCGATACGACATGCCGACCACCGCGCACCGCCCCGCGGCCACTTCGGCGGCGATCACCGGGGAGTTGCCGAGCAGCACCTCGACGGTCTGCGCGATGTGGATGTCGACGATCCCGTCGATGTCGTGCACCCCCTCCTGGGCCGCGCGGCGCAGGCTGGGCCCGACGGCGGCGACCACCGAGTAGAGGTGCCCGGGAGGTTGGGTGCCGGTGCGCGCGGCTTCCCGGGCGGCCTGCACCGCCCCGCAGGAGTCGTGCCCGAGGACCACCACCAGCGGGGTGCCGAGGACCGTCACCGCGTACTCGACGCTGCCGAGCACCTCGGGCCCGGCGGTGTGCCCGGCGGTCCGGACCACGAAGAGATCACCCAGGCCCCGGTCAAAGATGATCTCGGCAGCGAGCCGGGAGTCGGAGCAGCCGACGATGACCGCGAAGGGATGCTGGCCGTCGGCGACGGCGGCCCGGTGGCCGGCACCCTGGTTGGGGTGGCGGGGCGCCCCGGCGACGAAACGCCGGTTGCCGGCGTGCAACTCGGCCAGCGCCTGGGTAGGAGTGGTCGGGGCCATTGCCTCACCTCGGTCCGATATCGCACCTGGTCACGCCGGCCGGCGGCGACGACGGCCGTGTTCCCACGGTCACACGCAGCGAAAGGTACGTCAAGATTTCGTGATACACGTTTCAGGCTTTGGTCGGCGTGATGTCGAGGGCGGGTCGAACGTCGGACCGGGCGGACGTGAGCACGCCGGTCGACCCCGGCACGCCCCGACGCCAGCCCCGCATCGACGGACCTGAGCGCGCCAGCCGGCCGAGCGCCCCGACGGCGGGCTGACCCCGGAGCGGGCACGCCCGGCCAGCCGGCCGGCGTCACGTCACGGTGGCGGCCGACGGTGGGCTTCCCAGGAACGGGCCATACGATGACCGTCATGGCGAAGACGACAGGCAGCACCGGGAGCACCCGGAACTGGACGTTCCTCACCAACCACGGTCATGTGCTGCTCGCCATCGCCCGCAACCCCACCGCCCGCCTGCGTGACGTCGCCGACGAGGTCGGGGTGACCGAACGAGCCGCCCAGGCGATCGTCGCGGACCTGGAGACCGGCGGCTACCTGCGGCGTACCCGGGTCGGCCGACGCAACGAGTACACGATCAACCCGAGCGGGCACTTCCGGCACCCCGCCGAGGCCGATCGCCAGGTCGGCGACCTACTCGCCCTCTTCACCCCGCAACCGGCCGGCTCCCAAGACGGACAGCTCACGCCGGCCGCCGACGCCTGAGCCCGACCACCCGACGCCCGACACGGCCACCCGACGTGCCGCCGCCACAGCCCCCGTGGCGCTCCACAGCAGCGGCGCGTCACGGTCCACTGCGGACCTCGTGGCCCGGGTCACCCACCCGGTCGAGTCCAGGGCGCTGCGCGGACGGTCGAGTAGGGATAGGTTGGACAGGTGAATCCCGTAGCTTCCACCCCGCCCGTCTGGGTGTCGAGGCTGCGTGACCTGACCCGGTTGGCGGTCACCGCCCTGGTGCTCGCCGTCGGCCTCGGTGGACTGTTCACCGCCACCGCAGGCCCGGCCAGCTCTTCTGTCGCCGCCCGCTCTCCCGTGGTGGCCTCCCGGGTGGCCGGGTTGCCCACCGCCGCCCGCGCCGAGGTCGAGCAGGCCGTCGACGAGCCCGCGCAGCCGGTCCCGGCAGCGCGTCCCGACGTCCCCGTCGCCCGACCGACCGGTCCCGACCCGGTGACGCCGGACCCGGCCCGGGACGCCACCGGCCGACGCGGTCCACCCCAGAGCTGAGTCGCGCGGCACCCTCGGTACCGGTCCCCGTCGGACCGACCGTTCCCGGCCCGAACCATCCGATGGATCCCGGTCCGAACCGCCCGATCGGTCCCAGCCCGAACCACCCAATCGATATCGGTCGATCAGGGCGATCCCGGTCCGACGCGATCCGATCGTTCGGAGTCGACCGACCGGCACGGGCCACCCGAACGGTCCCGGTCCTGGTCCGGTCCGGGCGTTTCGGATCCGACCGGCCGACCGCCCGGGGATCTGCCGCCCACCCGATCCCCGCCCGCCGGGCTCCCGCCCGTCCCCAACGTTCGCCACGAGGTGCTGGTGATGCAGACCGTCTTCTCCGCCGTCCTGCCCGATGTCCCCGCCGCCGCCCTGATCTGGCTGGTCCTGCTCGCCGTCGCAGCCGTCGCCGTCGCGACCCTGGTGGTCCGGCCCGACCGGCTGAAGTTCGCGGCTGCCCGCCGTTTTCGAGACGCCGCCCTGCCGTCCGACCCGGACCGGGCCGAGCAGGACCGGGAGTACGCCCGGTACGCCGAGGAGGTCGCGGTGGCCGCCGACCGGGCAGCCGCCACCTCCGGCCGGCTACGGGCCGAGTGGTTGGCCGCCCAGGACGAGGTCGAGGGGGCCTGGCAGGCCCTGCAGGCGGTCGAGGCGGACGTTCGCCGGCTCACCGCCGCCGCAGCCATGCCCCTGCCGCACACCGGGCGGACCCCGGCCGAGTACGCCGACCGGGAGCGCTGGTTGCACCGGGCGGCCGTGGACGCGCACGGCCGGGGCGAGTTGTCGGACGCCCAGCTCGATGATGTGTTCGCGCACCGCGCCGGCTGGGATCCGAGCCGACACCCGGTCGAGCAGGAACTGGTGCTACGCCGGGCGACGCGGGATCACCTGGCTGCCCGGCACCGGGCAGCGGTCGAACGGGAGCAGGCGGCCTGGCGGGCCGCCGACCTCGCCGGCACGGCCGCCCGCAGCCTGCGCGACGAGGCGTTCGCCGCGCTCGACCGCCGGCCGGAGGTGCCGGATCTGGTACCGATGCCGGACAGCCACCGCCCGTCGGCGGAGTCCACCCGGGAGAACACCCCCGTGGCACGTGGTCGGGCCGCTGTCGTCGTTCTCTGACCACCATGCCGCTCCGCACTCCACCTGGCTGCCGTCCCCGTTGACCACCACGCTCGGGGCCGTGCTGCCGCGCCACGCGGCCACGCGGCCGGGCGGAACGGGCCAGGCTGGGCTAGCGTTGCGGGCATGTCCCGGGAGATGTGGGTGCTCGTCGTCGTCGGTGGCATCCTGGCCCTGGCGACGCTGGTCGGCGCGGTCCTGCTGGCGGTACGGGTGGTCCGCACCCGACGGCTGCTGGGCACGCTCGGCATGAGCGGCAAGGTGGCCTTCTACGGCGCGCTGGTCTATACGATTCTCCCGGTCGACCTGTTGCCCGACCCGATCTACCTGGACGACATGGGCGTGCTGGCCGGGGCGCTGATCTACCTGACCCGTCTGGCCCATCAGCGCCGGACGGCCGATCGGCGGTTGCCCGGCCAACCGGGCACCCCGCCGGGCCAGGGCCAGGCCCGCCAGATCGTGTCCTGACCAGGGCCGAGCCGCGACGACGCCGGCCACGAGACGGGGAAGAGACATGGCCGGCAGACATCGGTTGGACCCGTACGACGAGCGTGTCCTCGCGTTCTGCCGGGAACGGCATCTGGCCACGCTGACCACCCCGCGGGCCGACGGCACGCCGCACGTCGTACCGGTCGGGTTGACCTACGACGCGGCGGCCGGGCTGGCCCGGGTGATCACGTCCGGTGGTTCGACCAAGGCCCGGCACGTCGCCGCCGCCGGTCCGGCAGGGGTTCCGGTAGCGGCCTGCCACGTCGACGGCCGCTGGTGGCTGACCGTCGAGGGCCGGGCGGTGCTGCGCACGGACGCCGAGGCGGTGGCCGAGGCGGAGCGTCGGTACGCCGAGCGCTACCGGCAGCCGCGCCCGAACCCGGACCGCGTGGTCATCGAGATCACCGTGACCCGTCTCCTGGGTGCCCTCCCACCCCTCGCGTCGCTCTAGGGCCGGTCACCGCCGGGTGATCCCGCACAACGACAACCCTGCCCCGGATCGGGTGGCGCGGCGAACGCACCGCGGCGGCAGCGGGAAGGCGGGGTGGGCGTGGGCGTCGATTCATCGACGGTGATGGGTTCGGGTGGCCCGGGGCGGGTACAGGCCCCGCGAGGAGCCGATCCGTCCGCAACCGGTAAGGGGCACCGAGATGAGCAACGCGCAGGCCACCACGGGTCAGGACGTCGTCGACGTCCTGACCGCCGACCACCACGAGGTCGAGGCGATCTTCGTGGAGCTGGAGGCCCGGCAGGGCACTGCGGAACATCGTCGCCGACTGGTCGACGTGCTGATCGCCGAGCTGGTCCGGCACGCGGTCGCCGAGGAGATGTACGTCTACCCGACCGCCCGCCGGGCGTTGCCCGACGGCGACCAGATCGTCGAACACGAGATCGCCGAGCACGCCGCGGCCGAGCGGACGCTGAAGGAACTGGAGCCCCTGGACCCGTCCGAAGCTCGCTTCGAACCGCTGCTCAGCCACCTGACGAAGAGCATCCGGCACCACCTGAAGGAAGAGGAGGCGGAGCTCTTTCCCCGACTGCGGGCCGCGGTCGCCCGCGAGGAGCTGGTCGAGCTGGCCGACCGGATGCAGGCGGCCAAGCGGCACCTGCCGACCCGCCCGCATCCCGGCACCCCGGACCACCCGCCGGCGAACCGGCTGCTCAACCCCGGCGCCGGGCTGGTCGACCGGATCAGGGACGCACTGAGCGGGCGGCCCACCACCATGGCCGAGCTGCACGGCGAGCAGGACTGACCGGGGGTGTTGGTCACCTCCGGGTACCCCGCCGGAGGTGACCAACACCGGTCACGGTTCCGGAGCGATCCGGCTGTCGTCCGCCACGTCGGACACCACGATCGCCTCCATCGGGCAGGAGTCGGCGGCGTCCACCACCGCGTCCGCCGGGTCGATCCGCTCGGCCACCGGCCGGGACAACCCATCCACCAGTACGAAGTGGGCCGGGGCGTAGCCCGCGCAGATCCCTGCCCCGATGCACCGGGTCGGATCCACGTGCACCCGCCAGCCGTGCTCCCCCATCTGTCCCACGTCCCTTCCGCTACCAGCTGACGGGCAACGCCGTCAGGCCCCGGACCAACAGGCCGCTCTTCCAGGTCAGCGCCGCTTGGGGCACCGCCAGCCGCAGGCCCGGGGTGCGGGCCAACAGCGTCTCCAGAACCACCTGGAGTTCCATTCGGGCCAGTTGGGCCCCGATGCAGTGGTGCGGGCCGTGCCCGAAGGCGAGGTGCGGGTTCGCCTGCCGGTCGAGGTCCACCCGGTCGGCGTCCGGGAAGACCGTCTCGTCCCGGTTCGCCGAGGGGATGGAGACCAGCACCGGCTCACCGGCGCGGACCAGCACCCCACCGAGTTCGACGTCGGTCAGGGCGTACCGGGCGAACGCGGCGGTGGCACCGAGCGGGATGAAGCGCAGCAGCTCCTCCACCGCGGACGGCACCAGGCCCGGCTCGGCACACAGCCGCTGCCAGATGTCCGGCTCGGTGAGCAGGACGTAGACCAGGTTGGGGATCTGGGTCACGGTGGTCTCGTGACCGGCGGCCAGCAGCCCCGCCGCCAGGCGCACCATCTCGTCCTCGGTGAGCCGGTCGGCGTGCTCGTCGCGGGCCTGGACCATCGCCCCGATCAGGTCGTCGGTGGGTGTCACCCGCCGCTGGGCGATCAGCCCCGCCATGTACGACAACAACCGGTCGAGGTAGCTCTGTGCCACCTCCGGCCGGAGCGACGTGGTCGACACGATCGCCTCCGACCAGGTGTGGAACTGGTCCTGGTCGGTGACCGGCACGCCGAGCAGATCGCAGATGACCCGGATGGGCAGCGGGGTGGCGAGGTGCGCGACCAGGTCGGCCGGCGACCCGGCGGTGATCATGCCGGCCACCAGTTCCTCGGCCAACTCCCGGGTACGTGGACGCAGTTCCTCGACCCGGCGGGCGGTGAACGCCTTCGCCGTCAACCGGCGCAGCCGGCTGTGCTCGGGTGGGTCCATGCCGAGGATGCCGCTCTCCCGCTGGTACGGGATGCTGCGCGGCTCGTCCCGCCCGACGGCGGCGGCCCGGCTGAACCGGGGGTCGCCCAACACGGTTCGCACGTCCGCGTGCCGGGTGGCCAGCCAGGCTGGCTCGCCGAACGGAAGTTGGATCCGGATCAGCGGTTCGTCGCGGCGCAGCTCTGCGTAGCGGGGATCGACGTCGAGCCGGTGCGGCTCGCTGAACGGATACGGCCGGGCGATCGCGGCGTGCGTTGTCTCGGTCACCGGGGTGCTCCCTCTCGTCGACGGCCCGCAGTGCCGCGCGCCGGCCCACTCCCACACGACTCCACGGTGAGTCATGCCCCGACTGCGGATAGTAGCGAGAGTCTTCGATGGTTACCAGAGGTGAGCACTTACTGACCAAGCACCGCCGGGCCGTCCGGGGGACGGAACGGATCGATCGGCGTGGCGTTGAGCCACCGGGTGTCGCGGCCAGCCGGGTCGGGTATCGACCCCGCCGAGACCGAGGAGGATCCGACGTGGTCGAGGACGGTGACGGGCGTACGCCCGAGGTGACGGTCGCGGGTGCCCGCCCGACCCCACGGCAGGCCTGGGCGGCACTGCCCTGGCTGGTCCGCACGGCGGTGGTGTGGAGTGCCTGCCTGGTGGTCGTGGTGTTCGGGTTCTACCTGCTGGGGAAGGTGGCGGTGCTGCTGGCGCCACTGGCGATCGCCATGGCGGTCACCCTCTTCCTCACCGCACTGCTGGACCCGGTGCTGCTGGGCCTGCGCCGGCTGCGGGTGCCGGCCGCGCCCGCCGCGCTGCTGACCGTCGTGCTGCTGCTCGGCGTGCTGGTCGGGGTGGGTGTGCTGGTGTGGAACCTGACCGCCGCCCAGTTCGGGGAGCTGAGCCAGCAGCTCGACGAGGGGCTGCAACGCTCCCGCGACTTCGTCACCGAGACCCTGCCGGTCAGCGATACCCAGCTCGACAAGCTGGTCCAGCAGGTCCGGGACGGCCTGGGCGGCAGCGCCCCGGACCCGGTCGGCGGGGCCCGGACGGCCGCCGAGGCGTTCGGCTCCACCCTGCTCGCCCTGGTGCTCCTGTTCTTCCTGCTCAAGGACGGCCGGTCGATGTGGCACTGGGTGCTGCGTCGGATGACCGGCCCCAACCGTACGGTGACCGCCGAGGCCGGCCGGGTCGGCTGGCGGACCCTCGGCTCGTACAGTCGGGGCACGATGGTCATCGCGGCCATCGACGCGATCGGCATCGGGCTGGCGCTGGTGCTGCTCGGGGTGCCGTTGGCGCTGCCACTGGCGCTGATCACCTTCCTGGGTGGCTTCGTGCCGATCATCGGGGCGACGGTGGCCGGCGCGGTCGCCGTACTGGTGGCGCTGGCCGCCAACGGCCCGACCACGGCGTTGCTGGTGCTGGCGGCGGTGATCGCCGTACAACAGATCGAGGGCAACCTGCTGGAGCCGTTGATCATGAAGCGGCAGGTGCAGCTCCATCCGGCGGTGATCCTGGTGGTGGTCACGGCGGGCACCCTGATCGCCGGCATCGCCGGCGCGTTCGTCTCGGTGCCGATCGCGGCGGTCGCCTACCGGGTGGTCGACACCGTCCAGCGCCACCGGGAACAGGCCGCGGCGACCCCACCGGACGAGCGCCCGCACCACCGCCCCGACGACCCCCCGGCCGCCCCGGCCTGACCCACCCACCCGCCACCCCGGCCTGACCGCCACCCCGGCCGACCCACCTGTCCGACTCCGGCCCGCCCACCGGGCCACCCCACCCCGGCTTCCCCCGATCCGCAGGAAGCGGACCGGGGTCGGCCTTCGACCGGACCGTCAGGCGGGGACGGGAAGGTGGTGGGTGAACCACCCGGCGGCGGCGTCGGCCACCTGGTCGAGCACGCCCGGCTCCTCGAACAGGTGGGTGGCGCCCGGCACGATCCGCAGTTCGTGCGGGGCGGTGAGCCGGTCGGCGGCCTGCTCGTTCAGCGCGATCACCTGCTCGTCGAGACCGCCCACCAGCAGCAGCGTCGGCGCGCGTACCCCGGACAGGGCTGCGCCAGCCAGGTCGGGCCGGCCGCCCCGGGACACCACTGCGGCGACCCGCTGCGGACGTCCGGCGGCGGCCACCAGGGCAGCGGCGGCACCGGTGCTCGCCCCGAACAGGCCGACCGGCAGGCGGCCCAGCGCGGGCTCGGCAGCGAGCCAGTCGACGATGCCGGCGAGCCGATCGGCGAGCAGGTCGATGTCGAAGCGCAGTTCGGCGGTACGGGCGTCGACCGCGTCCTCCTCGGCGGTGAGCAGGTCCACCAGCACGGTCACCAGCCTCCGGCGCTGGAGCACCCGGGCCACCGACACGTTGCGCGGGCTGTGCCGGGAACTGCCGCTGCCGTGGGCGAAGAGCACCACGCCCGTCGCGTCGTCCGGCCCGTCGATGTCCGCCGGCAGCCTGGCGTTCCGCAGCGACACCGTCGCCTCGGCGCGTAACCCCATGGTGTGCCCCTTCCCGCTCGTCCGGCCGGTGGCGGTTACCCGCCCGGTGGCCGCTCTCACCCGTTGCCTTGACACCGGCGACAAGGTCTAGCGTGACGCCGGGAACGGGCCGAGGAGGTCGAATGCTGATCGGCGAACTGGCGGAACGGGCCGGCACGAGCACCCGCACGCTGCGGTACTACGAGACGCACGGGCTGGTCCGGCCGCGTCGCTCGGCCAACGGCTACCGGGTGTACGACGAGGCGGAGCTACGGGTGGTGCACGAGATCCGGGCGCTGTTGGCTGTCGGTTTCGGCCTGGACGACATCCGGCCGTTCGTGGCCTGCCTGCGGGCCGGCCACTCCTCCGGCGACGTCTGCCCGGACTCCGTCGCCGTGCTGCGCCGCAAGCTGGCCGAGGTGGACGCGTACCTCGACCGGCTGGGCACGGTACGGCGGCAGTTGCACGACCAGCTCACCCAGGCCATCGCACACCGGGAGGAAACATGTCTCAGGACACGGCAACGGCAACCCTGACCGCGGTCACCGACGCCACCTTCGCCGACACGGTGCTGGCCGCCGACCGGCCGGTGGTGGTGGACTTCTGGGCGCAGTGGTGCCCGCCCTGCGCCGGGACCTCCCGGCACCTCGCCGAACTGGCCGGGGAGTTCGGCGACCGGCTGCGGGTGGTCACCCTGGACACCGACGCGAACCCCGCCACCGCCCGGTCGTACGGGGTGATGTCGCTGCCGACCATGCTGGTGTTCGTCGGCGGCGAGGTGGTCGGCTCGATCGTCGGCGCCCGGCCGAAGAACCACCTGCGGCTCGCCTTCACCCGGCACCTCGAAGCCTGAGTCGGTGGGTCGTTTGCGGGTGCGCCGAGGGGGAAGGCGCGGGACGACCTCAGCACCGGCGCAGCCGCGCCCCGCACGGATCACGAGGATCGCCATGGCCAAGCGGAAGGCACGTCAGCAGACCCGGACCATCGAGCAGGACCGCCCCGAACAGGACGCCGAGCGCAATCCCGACTGGGCGGACGAGGCGGCGCAGGCCCGTACCCCGGACGACCCGCGGGCGATGGCACCGCGCGATGCCGGTGGCCGCCCCTCCAACGGCCCCCAGTTCTAGCGCCGGGCCGACCGACCGGCGCAACACGATCGACCCGACCAGCGCCGGCACCAGCCGTCCCGACCGGCGCAACACCGGTCGGGACGGCTCAGACGCGGGGCTCCGGGAGGCGGAGCAGCGGGGCCCGGCCGGGCGGCTGTTCCGGCGCGGGAGTCTGTTCATGGGTCTGCGGTACGGGCACGGTCACCGGGACGGCGGAGGTGACCCGGACGGTCTCCCCGTGGTGCCGCAGCTCCACCATCGTGTCCGGGCCGCCGTTGCGCAGTGAGTACGTGGTCTGGTGCGGTCGGACGTCCACCCGCAGCCGCATCGACCGCCACTGCAGCGAGAACTCCAGGCGACTCAACCGGCTGGACAGTCGCGGGGCGAACGACAGCGCGCCGTCGTGGTCGCGCAGCCCGCCGAAGCCGGCCACCAACGCGATCCACGCCCCCGCGAGCGAGGCCATGTGCACGCCGTCGCGGGTGTTCTCGTTCAGGTCGTGCAGGTCCATCAACGCGGCTTCCCGCAGGTAGCTGTGGGCCAGTTCGGGGTGGCCCACCTCGGCCGCCAGCACCGCCTGGGTGCAGGCGGACAGGGACGAGTCCCGCACGGTGCGCCGCTCGTAGTAGAGGAAGTTGCGCAGCTTCTGCGCGTCGGTGAAGGCGTCCCCCCGCCAGTGCATGGCCAGCACCAGGTCGGCCTGCTTGACCACCTGCTTGCGGTAGAGGTCGAAGTACGGGTAGTGCAGCAGCAGCGGGTACTTCTCCGGCGGGGTGTGCTCGAAGTCCCACTCCTGGAGCCGGGTGAAGCCCTCCACCTGCTCGTGCACGTCGAGATCCTCGTCGTACGGGACGTGCATGGCCTGGGCGGCGTCCCGCCACTCGGCCGCCTCCTCCTCGGTCACCCCGAGGTCGAGGGCTTCGTCGCGCAGGCGCATCGCGCAGTCGGCGGCGGTGAGCAGGTTCCGCTGTGCCATCAGGTTGGTGTAGATGTTGTCGTTCTTGACGGCGGTGTACTCGTCGGGACCGGTCACCCCGTCGATGTGGAACCGGCCGTACCGGTCGTGGTGGCCCAGCGAGCGCCACAGCCGGGCGGTCTCCACCAGCAGTTCCAGGCCGATGTCCCGTTCCACCTGCTCGTCCCCGGTGACCAGGACGTAGCGGCGCAGCGCGTCGGCGACGTCGGCGGCGATGTGGAAGGCGGCGGTGCCGGCCGGCCAGTACGCCGAGGACTCCGGCCCCTCGATGGTCCGCCACGGGAACGCCGCGCCGGCCAGGTTCAGCGTGCGGGCCCGCTCGTGGGCCTGTTCCAGGGTGGCGTGTCGCCAGTACAGGGCGTCCCGCACCGCGCTGGGCTGGGTGTACGTCAGCACCGGCAGCACGAACATCTCGGTGTCCCAGAACGCGTGCCCGTCGTACCCGGGGCCGGTGAGCCCCTTGGCGGAGATCGGTCGACGCTCGGCCCGTGCCCCCGCCTGGAGCACGTGGAACAGTCCGAACCGGACCGCCTGCTGCACCTCCGGGTCACCCTCGACCCGGACGTCGGCGGCGTCCCAGAACTCGTCGAGGTACTTGCGCTGTTCCTGGTACAGCCCGTCCCAGCCGGTCAGCCGGGCGGCGGCGAGCGCCGCACCGACCTGGTCGCGCAGCGCCGGCAGGGAGCGCCGGCTGGACCAGCCGTACGCGAGGTACTTGACCACGCGCAGCGTCTCGCCGGGCTGGAGCACGCAGCCGACGGTGGTCCGCACCCAGTCCTCGTACCCCTCGGACTCGAAGGTGGCCTTGGTCGGGGCGTGCACGTCGTGCCCCATCCCGACGGCCACCCGCAGCCCGCTGACCTTGGTGCGGTGGATGAGCAGCCCGCCGTCGTCGGTGGTCAGCTCCTCCTCGGCCTGCAACGGCGACTCCAGCACGGCGGCGACCCGAGGGTCGCGGCTCTGCGCCGGCAGGTTCTCGTTGGCGACCAGTTCGGACTGGAGGATCAGCCGCAGCGGGCCGCTGACCGCCTCCACCTCGTAGTGGATCGCGGCGACCGACCGCTGGGTGAAGGAGACCAGCCGGGTGCTGCGGACCTTCACCTCCCGGCCGGCGGGCGAACGCCAGTGCATCTCCCGGTAGAGGGTGCCGGCCCGCAGGTCGAGGACCCGCTCGTGGCTGATCAGCTCGCCGTACCGCAGGTCGAGGGGTTCGTCGTCGACGAGCAACCGGATCAGCTTGCCGTTGGTGACGTTGACGATGGTCTGCCCCGACTCGGGGAAGCCGAACCCGGCCTCCGCGTACGGCAGCGGACGCAGCTCGTAGAACGAGTTCAGGTAGGTGCCGGGCAGGCCGTGCGGCTCGCCCTCGTCGAGGTTGCCACGCAGCCCGATGTGGCCGTTGGAGAGCGCGAAGACCGACTCGGACTGGGCCAGCACGTCCATGTCGAGGCGGGTCTCCCGGATGTGCCAGGGCTCGACCGGGTAGGCGCGTTCGCGGATCATGCGGTCGGCCCGGTCAGCAGCTCGGCAAGGTCGGTGACGACCACGTCGGCGCCGTGGGCGCGCAGCTCGTCGGCCTGGCCGGCCCGGTCGACACCGACCACGTGCCCGAAGTCGCCGGCCCGGCCGGCGGCCACCCCGGCCAGGGCGTCCTCGAAGACGGCGGCGTCGGCGGGGGCCACGCCGAGCAGTTCGGCGGCGGCGAGGAAGGTGTCCGGATGCGGTTTGCCGCGCAGCCCCTCGGCACGGGCGACCAGCCCGTCCACCCGTACCTCCAGCAGCGGTTCCAGCCCGGCGGCGGCGACCACGTCGCGGCAGTTGGCGCTGGCCGAGACCACCGCCCGGCGCAACCCGGCCTGCTCGGCCGCCTTCAGATAGGCCACCGAGCCCGGGTACGCCTCGACGCCGTCGTGGTGGATCCGGTCGAGCAGCACGACGTTCTTGCGGTTGCCGACACCGTTGACGGTGTCCGCGCCCGGCGGGTCGTCCGGGCTCCCCTCGGGCAGGGTGATGCCCCGGGAGGCGAGGAAGGAGCGCACCCCGTCGGCGCGCGGCTTCCCGTCGACGTACCGGTGGTAGTCCGGGCCGGGGTCGAAGGGGCGGAACGGCACACCGCTGGCCTCGGCGTGCCGGCGCAGCAGGTCGTCGAAGGTCTGTTTCCAGGCGGCGTTGTGGACCCTGGCGGTTTGGGTCAGCACGCCGTCGAGGTCGAAGAGGCAGGCGGTCACATGACCAGGTAGGCCCAGCACGCTACGAATCTATCCACCGCCCCGGCCGGGCAAACCCTTTTCCCCACCCGCCACCCTGGTCGACGGCCGGGCCGCGACCCGGGTCAGCGGTTCGGACGCAGCGTCCAGAGCACGGTCATCGTGCCGGTGACGGTGCCGTCGGGGGTGCCGATCTCCACTTCGACGGGGAACTCCGGACGCTGCCCGGCAGCCAGCTCGGCGAGCACCTCGGCCGGGGTACGACCGAGCCGCGCGGTGGCGAGCACCGGTCCCATCGCCAGCTTCCGGTACGCGATGCCGGCCCGCACGGCGAGCGGCACGACCCGGTCCAGGACGTGCCCGAACGCGGCCATCACCACCGCGCCGGAAGCGGTCTCGCCCAGGGTGAACATGGCGCCGGCGTGCGGGCCGCCGACGTGGTTGTGGGTGGCCGGCGAGTCGGGCAGCCGGTCCACCAGCCCAGGAGCCGCGGCAGGGCGGACCGTCAGCGCCAGCCGACGTCGATCCGGTCGCCCCGCTCGTCGAAGAAGTGCAGGGCGTCCATCCGGACCGCGACCGCCATCGGGTGACCCGCCGAGATCGCCGGGTACGGGGCCAGCCGTACCGCCAGCTCGGCCGGGCGGCGGTGGTGCCGGCCGGGGTCGTTCAGCACGCTGGTCCGGTTGCCGCCGGGCGTCGTGGTGGCCTGCTCCGGGTCGACGGCCCGCCCGGTGAGCCGGGACATGACCTGGCCGAACCGGCGCAGCCCACGCTGGCCCGGGGCGGCGTCCTCGACGGGGGCGCTCATCTCGTCCACCATGATGGCGGTGGCGCCGATGTCGAGGAAGGCAAGCGACTCGTGCCCGTGGTGCTCCAGGTAGCGGACCCGGCCCTGGAGCACGTCGCCGGGGGTGTCCGGGGCGACCGGGGTGAGCGCCTCGGCCCGCATCCCGACCACGATCCGCTCGCCGTGGTAGTGCGCCACCGCCCGGCTGCGGATGTCGTCCCAGGGCAGGTAGAGCGCCTGGTCACCGAGGGTCAGCGTGACGTACCGGTCGAGGTGGACGTAGACCGACGCCTCCAGCAGGTTCATCCGGGGGCTGCCGAGGAAGGCGGCGACGTAGAGGGTCGCCGGGCGGCCGTACACCTGGGTGGGGGTGCCCACGTCCTGGAGGACGCCCTTGCGCATGATGGCCACCCGGTCGGCCATGGTCAGGGCCTCGGCCTGGTCGTGGGTGACGTAGATGGTGGTGACACCCAGCTCGCGGGTGAGCCCGGAGATCTCGGCGCGCAGCTCGGCGCGCAGGCCGCTGTCCAGGTTGGACAACGGCTCGTCCATCAGGAACAGCCCCGGCCGGCGGACGATCGCCCGGCCCATCGCGACCCGCTGCCGCTGGCCGCCGGAGAGCTGGTTCGGCTTGCGGGCGAGCACGTCGCCGATGCCGAGCGCGCTCGCCACGTCCTGCACCCGCTCGCCGCGCGGTGACGGCTCGACGCCGGACAACTTCAGCGGGAAGCCGATGTTGTCGCCGACCGTCATGTGCGGATAGAGCGCGAAGTCCTGAAAGACCATGGCGATCTTCCGGTCGCGCGGCGGCAGGTCGTTGGCGACCTCGCCGTCGAGCATCACCGCCCCGGTGGTCGGGTCCTCCAGACCCGCGATCATCCGCAACACGGTCGACTTCCCACAACCGGACGGGCCGAGCAGCACCATGAACTCGCCGTCGTTGACGTCGAGACTGACGTTGTCGACGGCGAGTGTCCCGTCCTGGAAAACCTTTGTGACGTCCTTAAGCGCGACGGTGGTCACCGTCTCCTCCCCCAGCTTGGCCGAACCCCGGGGTTGACTGTGACGAGCATCATCGGGTTAGCACATCGGGTAAACGTGCCATGTTCGGCTGATGACAGCCCTATTACGCCAGTGCGGCAATCCGGCCGCATCACTCCGGTTCGCCGAGGAACACCCGGCGGACCACCCGCTCCGCCGCGTGCCCGTCGTCCCACGGGCAGAACCGCTCCCGGAACGCCCGCCGGGCCCGGTCGGCCCGCTCCCCGGTCACCGCACCGCAGCGGAAGAGCTCGAGCAGTTCGTCGAAGGTCAGCGCGACCGCGCCCGGCGCCTCGACGGTGACGTCGAAGTAGACCCCCCGGGCCAGCCGGTAGGCGTCCCGGTCCGGCGCGTAGATCACGATCGGTCGGTCCAGCACCGCGTAGTCGAACATCGCCGACGAGTAGTCGGTGACCAGCACGTCGGCGGCGAGGTAGAGGTCCTCGACACCACCGACGTCGCTCACGTCGAGCACCCGCCCCTCGGTACGCCGACGGGCCCGACCGTCCCGGTCGTGGAAGTAGTGGCTGCGCACCAGCAGCCGGCCGGCCGGCCCGAGCACGTCCAGCAGCCGGTGCGGGTCGAACGGCGGTCGGTACCCGGGCAGGTGCTCGCGGTGGGTCGGCGCGTAGAGCACCACCCGCTCGCCCGGTGCGACCCCGAGCCGGGCCCGTACCGCGCGCACCTCCTCGGCGGTGGCGGTGACCAGCCGGTCGTTGCGCGGGTAGCCCACCTCCAACCGGACGTAGTCCGCCGGATAGGCGCGGTCCCACATCTGGGTGGAGAAGGCGTTCGAGGTGATGCTGTAGTCCCAGCGGTCCACCCGGCGCAGCAGCCCGGCGAAGTCCGTCCCGACCGCGCCGATCGGGTACCGCTGCTGGTCCAGGCCCATCACCTTGACCGGGGTGCCGTGGTGGGTCTGCACGTGCACCTGGCCGGGGCGCTTGCGGACGAAGTCCGGGAAGTTCACGTTGTTGACCAGCCAACGGGCCCGCGCCAGCGCCCGCTGACAGTCGCGGGTACCGGCGACGACGTACTCGGTGCCGGGTGGAAGGGTGTCGATCCGGTCCCGTCGGACGATCCACACCCCCCGTATCTGCGGGGCGAGCCGGCGGGCGGCGGCGGCGATCGCCGCCGGGTTGCAGGCGTACCCGCGGTACCAGTAGGCGGCGTAGACGGCCAGCGTCGGGTCGACCGGCCGACGCAGTTCGGCCCGGTAGTACTCGCGCAGCAGCGCGTCCCGGGCCAGCCGGGCGGTCCGCCGGGCCACCGGCCGGGCCCGACGGCGGGTCGCCCGCGCGGTCTCCTTCGCCTGATGGGCGGTGCGCAGCGCAGCGAAGGTGCGCCACCGGCCGGCGGCGACCAGGCGGTGCTTGAGCCCGTCCACCCCGTCCGGCACCGGGTAACCCTCGGCCGGCTGGAAGCGCCGGTGGTCGGCGGTGATCCGGTGGAAGAACGCCGGCCGCAGTTCGGGGGCGATCCGGTCGCCGTTGCCGAGCACGGTCAGGTAGTGCCAGATCATCCGCTCGAAGACCACCGGTCGCAGCCCGGCCAGCTCCGGCCGGTCGTCGAGGAAGCGGAACACCCGGTGCCACTGGTCGAAGACCTCGAAGTGCCGGTCGTCCCGGGTCCGGGTGATCGCGCCGGCCCGGCGCTGCCGGTAGTTGACGCAGACCCGGTCGAGTACGCCGATCCGCCCGGCGGCCAGCAGCACCGGGTAGCTGAACGCGACGTCCTCGTACCAGCCGGGGGCGAAGCGCAGCCCGAGGCCGGTCAGGAACTCCCGGCGGACCAGCCGGTTCCAGGCGGTGTGCAGCAGCCGTAGGGTCTGCGGCCGGTCCGCCAGCCGGAAGGTCGCCGCGCCGGGCGGTTCGGGGAAGACCTCCGGCAGGGCGCTGCCGGTGACGCGCTCGTCCCAGTGCACCCGGACGTGGTCGACCAGGAGCACGTCCGGACGGGTGGCGGTGAGCCGGTCGGCGACCTCGGGCAGGCAGTCGGGGGCGAGCCAGTCGTCGCCGTCGAGGAACCAGACGTACTCGCCGGTGGCCCGGTCCAGCCCGACGTTGCGGGCCGGACCGAGCCCGGCGTTCGCGGGCAGGCGTACCGCCCGGACCCGGGGATCCCGGGCGACGTACTCGGCGAGGATGTCGCCACAGGCGTCCGGGGAGGCGTCGTCGACCCCGATCACCTCGATGTCCCGGTACGGCTGTCCGAGCAGCGAGTCCAGGCACTCGCGCAGGTAGCCCTGCACCCGGAAGGCCGGTACGACGAAGCTGATCAGCGTCATCCGGCCGCCCCTGTCGTCAGCCCGGCGAACCACCCCGCGCCGGTACGGCCGCCGCCCGGGTGGCGCGGGCCGGCAGGACGACCCAGGCCAGGACGACACTCGCCACGAAAACCACAAAAAGGTACGCACCGAGTGTAGCCATGGCAAGGCTGGCAAATCCGGCGATCGCCACCACCGCCAGCAGCACCGAACGCCCCTCCCAGCCCAGCGTCCACGGGTGCAGCGGCGGGGCCGCCTGCCGCTTCTCCAACCGGGCGGTCAGGTCGTAGTGGTGCACGGTCAGCACGAAGACGTACCCGAAGATCAACCAGGCCGGCACCCCGCCGACCACCCCGACCACGGCGGCAAAGAGGTACTCGCCCGCCCGCAGCGCCGCCGGCACCAGCCAGTCCAGCGGACCGTTGTGCGCCGCGCCCGCCCCCAGCCCGGCCACCAGCAGCACCACCAGCGCCACCGGCAACCACCAGCGCAGCCCGCCCGGGTCGCCGTCGCCGGCCGACCGGAGCAGCCCCGCCACCAGCAGCACCGCCGGCCCGAACACCCCGATCACCGCCAGGGTCAGCGGACCCATCGGGCGGACCACCGGCAGCCGGGCCGCCACCGGCCCGTCGTCGCGGTGCAGCGTCGCGTCGACGGTGTCCAGCACCGGCACCCACATCCAGCGCGCCCGCAGGGTCCGCAACGCGCCCGTGTACCCGAACGCCAGCACCCCCCACACCAGCACCGAGACCAGGCTGACCAACGGCCCGAACAGCGCGGCGGTGACCGCGATCAACGCCCACCGCTCGCCGATCGGGAAGACCACCGTCCGCTTCAGCCAGTACGACACCGAGCCGGTGTCCGCCTGCACCCGGGTCGAGGCGGCATTCAGCTTCCCGCCGATCCCACCGGCGGCCGGGGTGGCCGGGCGGGGTCGCCGGGCCGCCTCGTCGTGCAGCACCCCGTACCAGGCGTCGGTCATGTGCCGGACGGTCTGCAGGATCATCGCGGCGATCGCCAGCGCCCAGCCGTAGCGGAACCCGGCGTGCGTCGCGCCGTAGCCCAGACCCGCGTAGACCAGGTACTCCTTCGCCCGGTCGGCCATCGTGTCCAGCCAGCCGCCCCACGCGCTGAAGTGCCGGGTGTAGCGGGCCAACTGCCCGTCCACGCAGTCCAGCACGAAACCCAGGTAGAGCAGGACCGCGCCGGCCACCAGGGCGGATCGGCCACCGACGCCGAAGAGCACCGCCGCGACCACCGCGAAGAGCACCGAGACCATGGTGACCCCGGTCGGCGTCAGGCCGAGCCGGGCGCACACCTTCGTCACGTACGGCGACCAGGTGCTGACGAAGTAGGTGGTGAAGAAGTCGTCCCGTTCCTTCACCGACAGCCGCAGCTCCGCCCGGTCCTCGTCCACCCCGGCCAGGGCCGCCTCGGCCTCGGCCAGCCCGGCCGGGTCGGCGACCCGGTGCGCCACGAGCAGGCGTACCCGGTGGGCGAAGGTCAGCGTGCCGAGATCGGTGAGCGCGGCGAAGAGCCGGTCCACGGCGGGCCCGGCCGCCCGACCGCCGGCCACCGGGGTACCGGCCACACCGCCCGCCGCCGGGGTGTCGTCGGCGGTCCGGGCGGCCGGGATGCCGGCCGCGCCCCCCGCCGACGGGAGGACGCCGGCGGTCCGGGCCGGCACCGCACCGTGCGCGGCGCGGGCCGCCGCCGCCAGGGCCGGCAGGTCGTCCGCGCCGACCCGCAGCGCGCCGCCGAAGACGCCGGTGGCGTCGGGCAGCGTCGGGCCGGCGTCGACCACCTGCCCGCGCTCCTCGCGGACCACCGTCCGGCCGGCGGCCGGCGGGTCGGTGAGCACCAGGGCCACCGTCGGGCCGACCGGGCTGGTCACCAGATGCTTCAGTACGGCCGTGTGCGCGACCAGGTCGGCTCCGGTGACCAGCACCGGGCCGGTGACGGTGTCGACCAGGGCGGCCAGCTCGACCAGGTCGGCGACGGTGGTGACCCGGTCCGCCCCGGCGCGGCGCAGCTGGTCGGCCAGCCGGTCGGTGAGGGGTTCGCCCGTGCCGGTGGTCAGGCCCCCGGCCGGCGCACCGGCGGCGAGCACGATCGCAAGCGTCACCTCGGCACCACGGCGTGGTACGCGTCGAGCGCCTCGGCGACCGTCCCGTCCACGGTCAGCCGTCCACCGTCGAGGTAGAGCCCCCGACGGCAGAACCGGGTCAGGTCCTTCTCGTTGTGTGACACCAGCACCAAGGTGCGCCCCTCCGCGAGCAGTCGGTCGATCGTCGAATAGCACTTCTTGCGGAACTCCGCGTCGCCCACCGCGGTCACCTCGTCCATCAGCAGGATCGGGTGCGGCAGGTGCGAGATGATCGCGAACCCGAGCCGCACCTTCATCCCGGACGAGTAGTGCCGGACCGAGGTGTCGATGGCCCGTTCCACCTGCTCACCGGCGAACGAGACGATGTCGTCGAAGTGCCGCTTCAGGTAGCCCGAGGACAACCCGTGCAGCCCGCCGACCAGGTAGAGGTTCTCCCGCCCGGTCAGGTCGTTGGAGAAGCCGGCGGAGAGTTCCAGCAGCGGCGCGACGTCGCCGGAGACCCTGATCCGCCCCTCGTCGGGGATCAGCACTCCGGCGATCAACCGCAGCAGGGTGCTCTTGCCGGTGCCGTTGCGCCCGATCACGCCGAGCGTGTCGCCCGGCTCGACGGTGAACGAGACGTCGCGCAGCGGCCAGAACTGACCGGCGGCAGCGGCCCGGCCCCGGTGGATGAAGAGTTCCCGCAGCCGGAGCTGCCGACGCCGGTTGCGGACGAAGCGGATGCCGAGACCCTGCGCCTCGATGATCGGCGGCACCTACAGTTCCTTCAGCACGGCCGGTTCGAGCCGGCGGAACGCCCACCAACCGGCCACCAGCACCAGCAGGCTGCCGGCGACCGTGGTGCTCAGCAGCCGGGCGTCCGGGAACTCGTCCGGGTACCAGATGGCGTGCTGGAGCTGGAAGATGCCGACCAGCGGGTTCAGCTCGTACGCCACCTTCACCCAGCCCGGCATCCCGGACTCCCGCACCAGACTCAGCGGGTAGATGATCGGGGTGGCGTAGAAGAGCACCCGGATGACCAGCCGCATGAACCGCTCGACGTCGCGCATCAGCACGTTCACCGCCGACAGCAGCAGGGACAGCCCGACCAGCAGGGTGCCCTGCACGACCACGGCCAGCGGCAGGCTCAGCAGCGACCAACCGAGGTCGATCCGGCCGTGTGCGGCGTAGACGGCGGCGACGGCGAGCAGGATCGGCAGGCCGGCGACGTACTCGGCGAACCGGCCGGTGACCCGGCCGATCGGGAAGACCTGCCGGGGCACGTTCATCGTGGTGATCAGGCGGGACTGCCCGGTCAGCGCGTTGGTCGCCTCGCTCAGCGCCGAACTGGTCCACATCCAGGCGAAGATGCCGGTGATCAGGAAGAGCGGGTACGACCCGGCGGCCTCGCCGAGGTGCCGGTTGGTCGGCCCGGAGTAGAGCACCCCGAAGACGAAGAAGTAGATCGCGCCCATCCCCAGCGGCTCGATCAACGACCAGAAGTAACCGAGCACCGACTGCTGGTACTTCACCGCGAGATCACGCTTGACCAGGATGCGCAGCGAGTTGCGGTGCGACCACAACGTCGTGACGCCTGCGGTCACCGTCGCCTCCCGCCTGACAACAACGGACGACAGGTTAGCAGTCGGTGAACGAACGCCCCTCAGCACTCGATCACGTTGACGGCCAGGCCGCCGCGTGCCGTCTCCTTGTACTTGACCTTCATGTCCGCCCCGGTCTCGCGCATGGTCTTGATGACCTTGTCGAGCGAGACGTGGTGCACCCCGTCGCCGCGCAGCGCCAACCGGGCCGCCGTGATCGCCTTGATGCTAGCCACCGCGTTCCGTTCGATGCAGGGGATCTGCACCAGCCCCCCGACCGGGTCGCAGGTCAGCCCGAGGTTGTGCTCCATGCCGATCTCGGCGGCGTTCTCCACCTGCTCGGGGGTGCCGCCCCACGCCTCGGCCAGCCCGGCGGCGGCCATCGAGCAGGCCGACCCGACCTCGCCCTGGCAGCCCACCTCCGCGCCGGAGATGGAGGCGTTCTCCTTGAACAGCACCCCGATCGCCCCGGCGGCCAACAGGAACCGGACCACGCCCTGGTCGGAGGCGCCCGGCACGAACCGGGTGTAGTAGTGCAGCACCGCCGGGATGATCCCGGCCGCGCCGTTCGTCGGGGCGGTCACCACCCGGCCACCGGCGGCGTTCTCCTCGTTGACCGCGAGCGCGAACAGGGTCACCCAGTCCATCGCGCGCAGCGGGTCGGTGGAGCCGGCGTCCGCCTCCAGGCTGCGGCGCAGCTCGGCGGCGCGGCGGCGGACCCGCAACCCACCGGGCAGTACGCCGTCCCGCTCGCCACCCCGGGCCACGCACTCGCGCATCAACCGCCAGATGTCCAGCAGCCCGGCCCGCACGTCCGCCTCGCCGCGCCAGGACCGCTCGTTGGCGAGCATCACCTCGCTGATCGACAGGCCGGTCGCGGTGGTGACGTCGAGCAACTCGGCACCGGTGGAAAAGGGGTGCCGGACCGGTGTGGTGTCCGGCCTGATCCGGTCCGCCCCGGCCGCCGCCTCGTCCACCACGAACCCGCCACCGACCGAGTAGTACGTCCGCGCCCGAACCTCCACCCCCGCCGCGTCCCAGGCCGCGAAGACCATCCCGTTCGGGTGGTACGGCAGCGACCGGCGGCGGTGCAGCACCAGGTCCCGGTCCGGGTCGAAGTCGATCTCCTGGCCACCGAGCAGGGCGAGCCGGCGCTGTTCGCGGATCTCGGCGACCCGGGGTCCGACGCCGTCGGTGTCCACCGTCTCCGGGTTCTCGCCGGCCAGCCCGAGCAGCACCGCCCGGTCGCTGCCGTGGCCGTGGCCGGTCGCGCCCAGCGAGCCGAACAGCTCGGCCCGGACCCGGGTGACGGTGTGCAGCAGCCCGTCGGCCTTCAGCCCGGCGACGAAGGTGCGCGCGGCCCGCATCGGACCCACCGTGTGTGAGCTGGACGGCCCGATGCCGACACTGAAGAGGTCGAAGACACTGATCATCGCTGCGCTTCCTCGCCGTCGCCCGGTGGTGCCGGGTCCGGCCGGGTTCGTGGCCGCCCGGGGTTCCCGGCGACCTGCTGATCCCGTCCAGGGTGGGGACGGTGTCGACCGGCGAGCCTACCCGCCCAGCTCACGCCCCGCCGCATCCTGCGCCGGGAGGCATCGGCCGAGGCCGACTCGGGTAACCACCTACGGGTACGGGGCCACCGGATCACTCTCGGGACGGAGGGCAGGGTGGCCGCCCGTTCCTACCGTGGAATGCAGCGCGGCGGATCGCCGCAGAGTGGGAGTACGACGATGAGTCGCAAACTGGTCCGACCCCGCGAGGGGCGCATGCTCGCCGGCGTCTGTGCCGGCCTGGCCCGCCGGTTCAACACCTCGGCCACCCTGGTCCGGCTGCTGTTCCTGCTGTCGCTGCTGCTGCCCGGCACCCAGGTGATCGTCTACCTGGTGCTGTGGATCCTGATGCCCAACGAGGACCGGTACGCCGCCAGCTACTGACCCCCGCGGGCGGACCTGGCCGCCCGAACCGGATCCCGACCAGAGTGCCGCCTCCCCGATCGGGAGGCGGCACTCTGCACAGCCGGCTGCCGGCCCGCCCGGGGTCAGGGGGCCGTGTAGGTGACGGTGACCTTCTCGTAGCCGAGCGAGCGGAGCAGGCCCTCCAGCATCTTGCGGGTGTTCTCCTCGGCGCGCTGGGTCAGCCCGCTGTCCCGGGCCGCCGCGGTGATCCGCTCCTCGGCCAACCGGTAGACCTGCTGCTGCCGGTTGGGGTCGCCCTTGACCAGCTCACCGATCCGGTTGAACAGGCCGCGCTCCTCCGCGAAGACGTAGCTCTTGTCCAGGTCGAGGTTGGTCTGGCCGAGCTGCGGCGCGGGCAGCTTGACCTCGACGGACTTGCCGTCGGCGGACGGCACCACCGCCCCCTCGGAGATCTTGCCGAAGTCGACGTACGCCTCGATGCTGCCCGCCCCGACGAAGAGGGTCCGCTGGTTGAGCAGGAACTCCGGCACGTTGTTGCGGTCGTTCTGGAGGTCGACCACGACCTGGAAGTTGCCCTCCGCCGCGACGTAGCGGCTGAGATCCTGGATCGACTTGAGCAGCGGCGGCTGGCTGCGGTCGGTCTCTTCCTTGGCGAACGGGTTGCGGAAGTCCGGGAAGATCCCGGTCACCTGGGTGCCGAGCAGCACCACCACGACCAGCGCCGCCGCGCCGAGCACCCAGAGCAGGCCCCGGGCCGGGCCGCCGGCTGCGCGGGGCGGGCCGGCCGGTGGGGCGTCGGGGTCGGTCGGGTCGCCCGACCGGGTGGGCAGTGTGTCGGCGGTCGGGTAGCCGGGGAACTCACTCTGGGGGGTCTCACCGTCGCGGGCCATCGCCCTCACCGTCCTCGTCAGACACGTGCACCTGTCGATGACGTTACGGGTACCGTGCGACGCCCGCGCGGCGAGGAACCCGAACGGGTGACGGCCGGACTCAGGCGAAGGCGGACAACCCGGTGAGCCGCTGCCCGATGACCAGCTGGTGGATCTCGGAGGTGCCCTCGTAGGTGAGCACGCTCTCCAGGTTGTTGGCGTGCCGCATCACCGGGTACTCGCCGGAGACCCCGTTCGCGCCGAGGATCGTCCGGCACTGCCGGGCGATCGCCAGCGCCTCCCGGACGTTGTTCAGCTTGCCCACGCTGACCTGTTCCGGCCGGAGCTTCCCCGCGTCGGCCAGCCGACCCAGGTGCAGGGCGAGCAGCAGCCCCTTGTTCCACTCGACGGCCATGTCGGCGAGCTTGGCCTGGGTGAGCTGGAACCCGGCCAGCGGGCGGCCGAACTGGGTCCGGGTCGTGGCGTACGACAGGGCGGTCTCCAGGCAGTCGCGGGCCGCGCCGAGCGCGCCCCAGACGATGCCGTGCCGGGCCTCGGTCAGGCAGCTCAGCGGTGCCCTGAGCCCGACCGCCTCCGGCAGCCGGGCGTCCGCCGGCAGCCGGACCCCGTCGAGGGCGATCTCGCCGGTGAGTGAGGCCCGCAGCGACATCTTCCGACGGATCTCCTGCCGGCCCACCCCGGGGGCGTCCATCGGCACGAGAAAGCCCCGCACCCCCTCGTCGGTACGCGCCCAGACCACCCCGACGTCGGCGACCGGCGCATTGGTGATCCACATCTTCGCGCCGTCGAGAACCCAGTCGTCGCCGTCGCGGCGGGCCCGGGTCACCATCGAGGCCGGGTCGGAGCCGTGGTCGGGCTCGGTCAGGCCGAAGCAGCCGATCGCCTCGCCGGCCGCCATCGCGGGCAACCAACGCTGCTTCTGGTCCTCGCTGCCGAAGCGCCAGATGGCGTACATGGCCAGCGAACCCTGCACCGACACCAGGGACCGGACGCCGGAGTCGCCGGCCTCCAGTTCGAGGCAGGCCAGCCCGTACGCCACGGCCGAGGAACCGGCGCAGCCGTACCCGGTCAGGTGCATGCCGAGCAGGCCGAGCTTGCCGAACTCCCGGGCCAGCTCGCGGGCCGGGACCTGGCCGTCCTCGTACCAGCCGGCGACGTACGGGCGGACCCGGTCGTCGACGAGCCGGCGGACCACGGCCCGGATCTGCCGCTCCTCCTCGCTCAGCGAGGCGTCGACGTCCAGCAGGTCCAGCGCAGTGCCCATGGCCGCCACCTTAACGACTCCTCAGGGAGCCGTCACTCGGGCTGGCCGTTGAAGACCAGCACCCGGGCGTGGATCTGGTTGCGCTGCTGCAACGCCGCCCGCAACGCCCGGTGCAGGCCGTCCTCCAGGTAGAGGCCGCCGTTCCACTGCACCACGTGCGGGAACAGGTCGCCGTAGAAGGTGGAGTCCTCGGCGAGGAGCTTGTCCAGCGCCAGCTCACGTTTGGTGGTGATGAGCTGGTCCAGCCGCAGCGGGCGCGGAGGGATCTCCGCCCACTGCTTGAGCGTGAGGTGGTGTTCCGGGTAGGGACGCCCGTCCCGGACCGCTCTGAAGATCACGGCACGCTCCCCTCCCCGTGGCCGGGCCGACCCTCGGCGTGGTGCCGGGTCACGCCGAGGCACCGCACCGCGCGGCACCGATGACGATGCCAGCCTATCCGCCCCTGCCACACCGCGTTTTGCTCCCCGTTGTCGGTTTCCTCAGCGCCGCCGCCCACTGCGGACGAACCGGCATCAACTCCATCGGCCGCGCCGGACCACCTCGTCCACCGGCCGACGCCCCCTACGCAGCGACGGTGACCGGTGGTCGATTGCTCGATAACCTACCGTCATCGCGCCGATCGGGTGGTACTCCACCGGCACTCCGAACGCCTCCCGGTACGGCGTCAACCGGTGCGGCGGGATCCCGAAGAAGCACGCCCCCAGCCCCTCGTCCACGGCGGTGAGCAGCATCAGCAGCGCGGCGAAGCCGGTGTCCACGTACCAGTAGGGCACCGGCCAGCGGTCGACCGAGCGATCCGCCCAGCCCTTGTCCGGCTCGGCGTACCGCTCCAGGTAGACCGACTGGTTGGCGTGCGGCACCACGATCAGCGGCGCCCGGCGCATCCCCGCCAACCACCGTTCCCGGCCGCCACCCTCGGGGGTGGTCGCCGTCCAGAACCGCTCCCGGTCCGCCGGCTCCTCCAGCACCAGGAAACCCCAGCCCTGGGCGAAGCCGGCCGACGGGGCCCGGACCGCGTGGTCGAGCAGCCGATCCACCACCTCCGGCGGCACCGGGCGGTCCGGGTCGTAGTTGCGCACCATCCGGCGTCGCCGGACCACCTCGCCGAACTCCACGCTCAGACCCCGGGCCGGACGCCCCAGGTGCCCCGCCAGGTCTCCCCCGGGCCCAGCTCGATCACGTCCCGACCGGATCGGAACGCGTCCGGCGGGCAGGTCATCGGCTCCACCGCCACCGAACGGCGGTGCCGCTCGCCGGTGAGCGCGTCGCCGGTGAAGACCTGCCACCAGCCGAACTCACGGTCCGCCCAGAGGTGCACGGCGTCCGAGCCGTCCGGGGCCCCGAGGGTGACCGACGAGCCGCCGTCGTCGTCCCGGATCACGTCACCGAAGCAGAGGTCGAGCTGCGCGTCGCCGATCGGCCGGGGGCTGGTCCAGTCGAACTCGGTGCCGGCCACCGGGGTCGCCCCGATCGGCAGCAGCCGGGCGTCCACCTGGAGCCGGGTCCGGGCCGGCATCCGCATCGTGAGGTCGTCCACCGCGACCCCCGCCAGCCGCAGGTACGGGTGGACGGAGAACCCGAACGGCGCGGTCTCGGCCCCGGTGTTGGTCACCTCGTGCGCGGCCCGCAACCCGTCCGCCCCTACGCTCCACCGGGTACGCAGCCGCAGCGGCCACGGGTAGCCGGGGGTCGGCGGCAGGTCGTAACCGAGCGTGACCGAATCGGGAGACTCCTCGATCGGCTGCCACCGCACCCAGTTGACCAGGCCGTGCAGGGCGACCCCCCGGGCCGGTTCGGTCAGGTCGAGCTGCAACGACCGGTCGCCGAAGGTGTACTTCCCGTCCCTGATCCGGTTCGGCCAGGGGGCCAGCACGTGTCCGGCGCTGCCGGGGCTGATCTCGTCCTCGGCGTACCCGTCGAGGTAGTCCACCCCGTCCCGCCGGTACGTCCGTACCCCACCGCCGACCTCGACGATGACGGCCTGGTGGCCGTCGGCGGCGATGGTCCACTGTGTCCCCGAGGGTGGGCGGTGCGCAGCGTTGTCCATGCCGTGACCTTAGTCGGTGCCCTCCCCCGCCCACCGGACCCGGCGCACCCGTCCCACGTCCGCGCGGCCACCGACCGGCCGCCCCGGCGGTGGGGCACACCCCGGCGGTCGCCCACCCGGACCGGCCCCCGCCCGGCGGCCCGAGCGGGCGGTCAGGCGCGGTCGTTCTCCGCCGCCGCCGACGCCCGGTAGCGCAGCAGGGCCGGGAAGCTCACCACCAGCAGCACCGCCAGCCCGGCCGCGAGCAGGCCGCCGCCGACCCAGGCGACGCCCGTGCCGAACCCGGCGGCCATCGCCCCGGCCCGCAGGTCGCCCAGGCGCGGTCCACCGGCGACCACCACCGTGTTCACCCCCTGGAGCCGGCCGCGCATCCGGTCCGGCGCGTAGATCAGCAGCATCGACTGCCGCAGCACCGCGCTGACCAGGTCCGCCGCGCCCGCCACCGCGAGCAGCAGCACCACCAGCCAGAGCTGACGGGCCAGCCCGGCCGCCGCGATGGCCAGCCCCCAGCCGACCACCGCCACCACCAGGGTGAGCCCCTGCCGGCGCAGCCGGCCGATCCAGCCGGAGGTCAGGCCGCCCAGCATCGCGCCGATGGCGATGGCGCTGTAGAGCCACCCCACCGCCGCCCCGCCGCCGAACCGCTCCTGCGCCACCTCGGGAAAGAGCGCCCGGGGCATGGCCAGGATCATCGCGATCAGGTCGATGGCGAACGAGGAGAGCAGCACCGGCGTGGTGGCGAGGTAGCGGAAGCCGTCGAGGATGCCGGCCAGGCCGCCCCGCCGCACCTCGCCCTCGCGGGGTGGGGCCGGCGGCATCGCGGGTAGCCGCAGCGTCGCCACCACCAGCGCGGTGAACAGCAGCGCGTCGGCCGCGTACGCGATCGGCAGCCCGGAGTCGGTGCCGAAGGCCGCGAAGATCAGGCCGGCGGCCAGCGGGCCGACCACCGACGCGGCGGTGAAGGTGGTGTAGTTCAGCGTGCTGCCCGCCGGGACCAGCTCCGGCGGGAGCAGCCGGGGCAGGATCGCGGACCGGGCCGGTGAGCTGATGGCGAACGCGATCGAGTGCACGGTCACCAGCGCCAGCAGCAGCACCGGGCTGCCGATCCCGGACAGCGCGTGGCCGAGCAGGCCGAGCATCGAGACCCAGAGCAGCGCCGAGCCGACCAGCAGCACCCGCCGCCGATCCCGGGCGTCGGCGACCGCCCCGCCCCAGAGCCCGAACACCAGCAGGGGCAGGAAGCCGGCGACACCGAGCAGACCGACCCAGAAGGAGTCCCGGGTCAGCGCGTACATCTCCACCGGCACGGCGACCGCGGTGAACTGGAACCCGAACATCGCCACCGTGTTGCCGATCCACATCCGGCGGAACGCGGGAACCCGCAGCGGACGCAGGTCGATGGCCCAGCGGCGGGCGCTACCCGACCGGGCCGCTCTGACGTCGGTCACGGGGCCAACCGCTCGACGACCCAGTCGCCCCCCTCGGCCCGGCGGAACCGCAGCCGGTCGTGCAGCCGGCCGGCCCGCCCCTGCCAGAACTCCACCGACTCCGGCCGGACCCGGAACCCGCCCCAGTGCGGCGGCGCCGGTACCGGCGTCCCGGCCGGAAAGCGCTCCGCCACCGCCCGGTACGCCTCGTCCAGGGCGGCCCGGTCCGGCACCACCTCGGACTGGGTGCTCGCCCAGGCACCGAGCTGGGAGCCGCGCGGCCGACCGGCGAAGTACGCCTCGGTCTCGGCCCGGTCGACGTGCTCGACCCGGCCGGTCACCACCACCTGCCGCTGCATCACGAACCAGGGGAACACCAGGCTGGCCCACGGGTTGACGGCCAGCTCGGCGGCCTTGCGCGACCCGTGGTTGGTGTAGAAGACGAAGCCCTCCCGGTCGTACTCCTTGAGCAGCACGGTCCGGCCGCTGGGCCGGCCGGCGGCGTCGGCGGTGCCGAGGACCATGGCATTCGGCTCGGGCAGCCCGGCCGCGAGCGCGTCGGCGAGCCAGCGGCCGAACTGGGTGGCCCAGTCGGCGGCCAGGTCCGTCTCGGAAAGGCCCAGGTCGGCGGCGTACTCACTACGCATGGCCGCCAGGGCGGGTGTGTCGCCCGTCACGTCTTTCTCCCTCTCGCCGGGCATCCCACGTCCTGGCGACGCTGGTCGGCCCACTGATCAGTCTCACGGAGAGCGCCCCGGCGTCCAGCGGCGGGGATGTCGCGTGCAGCACAGTCGCACCGGGTCGCGCACTTGGTTACTCACCAGGCAAGATGGCACGAACACATCCCTGAGGGTCGCCTAAGGTACCGGGCCGGACCGAGCCCGCGGCGGGGCGCACCGAGCCAGAAGCCAGGAGACGACATGGCCGACTTCAAACCGGGCCTCGAAGGCGTCGTGGCCTTTGAGACAGAGATCGCCGAGCCGGACCGCGAGGGTGGCGCGCTGCGCTACCGGGGCGTGGACATCGAGGATCTGATCGGTCAGGTCTCCTTCGGCAACGTCTGGGCGCTGCTGGTCGACGGGCGCTTCGGCCCCGGCCTGCCGCCCGCCGAGCCGTTCCCGGTGCCGGTGCACTCCGGCGACATCCGCGTCGACGTGCAGTCCGCGGTCGCCATGCTCGCCCCGTACTGGGGGCTCAGCCAACTGCTGGACATCTCCGACGAGCAGGCCCGCGCCGACCTGGCCCGGGTCTCGGTCACCGCGCTCTCCTTCGTCGCCCAGTCCGCCCGTGGCCTGGGCCTGCCGGCCGTGCCGCAGAAGGAGATCGACAAGGCCGAGACGATCGTCGAGCGCTTCATGAAGCGCTGGCGGGGCGAGCCCGACCCCCGGCACGTCAAGGCCGTCGACGCGTACTTCATCTCGGCTGCCGAGCACGGCCTGAACGCCTCCACCTTCACCGCCCGGATCGTCGCCTCCACCGGCGCCGACGCCGCGGCCTGCATCTCCTCCGGCATCGGCGCGCTCTCCGGCCCGCTGCACGGCGGCGCGCCGTCCCGGGTGCTCACCATGCTGGAGGCGGTCGAGCGCAGCGGCGACGCCGAGGGGTACGTCAAGGGCGTCCTCGACCGCGGCGAGCGGCTGATGGGCTTCGGCCACCGCGTCTACCGGGCCGAGGACCCGCGCGCCCGGGTGCTCCGGCGCACCGCCCGGGAGCTGGGCGCACCGCGCTTCGAGGTCGCCGAGGCGCTGGAAAAGGCCGCGCTGGCCGAACTCCAGGCCCGCCGCCCGGACCGCGTCCTCGCCACCAACGTCGAGTTCTGGTCGGCCGTGGTGCTGGACTTCGCCGAGGTGCCGGCACACATGTTCACCTCGATGTTCACCTGCGCCCGGATGGGCGGCTGGTCCGCGCACATCCTGGAGCAGAAGAAGCTCCAGCGACTGGTCCGGCCGTCCGCCCGCTACATCGGGCCGGGCACCCGCAAGCCGCAGCAGGTCGAGGGCTGGGACGCCATCCCGCACGGCGTCTGACCCCGCGCCGCGTCCAGGGGCGTCGACCGACCGGTCGGCGCCCCTCGCGCGTGCCCGGGGGTCGACCGGCCCGCCCGCCCGGGTCGCGGTCGAGGCCCCGCACGTGCCCAGGGGGGCCACCGGCGCGCCCGCCCGGGGTCGCGCGGCGGCACCGCGGACGTCGGTGTCCCCATCGTCCGGCCACGTCCGGGCCGCACCATTGCGGGGGGCCGGTGTGGCCGACGCCTCAGGCTCGGGCCTGGGACCAGCCGGCATCCGGCCCGCTACGGGTGCGAGGATGAAGGCCGGCAGTGACGCCGGACCGGGCCCGGACCCGGCCACGCCGTGCACCCGCGCACGCGTCCACCACAGGTCCGTGCCCGTCGAAGGGCCCGCCCTCGCCCATGCGGAAGGATCGAGAAAACCGTGGCTGACGCACCGACCATCCGGATTCCCGACGACATCAAGCCCGCCGACGGGCGGTTCGGCTGCGGGCCGTCCAAGGTCCGTCCGGCGGCGGTCTCCGCCCTTGCCGACGTGGCGACCAGCTACCTGGGCACCTCGCACCGGCAGAAGACCGTCCGCGCCGAGGTCGCCCGGTTGCGCCGGGGCATCGCCGAGTTCTTCTCCCTCCCGGAGGGCTACGAGGTGATCATCGGCAACGGTGGCACCACCGCCTTCTGGGAGGTCGCCACCTTCGGTCTGGTCCGCGACCGGGCCCAGTTCGCCAGCTTCGGCGAGTTCGGCGCGAAGTTCGCCAAGTCGGTCTCCGACGCGCCGTTCCTCGGCGAGCCGACGGTCCGCAAGTCCGCGCCGGGCAGCGCCCCGAGCCTTCAGGCCGAGGCCGGGGTGGACGTCTACGCCACCCCGCACAACGAGACCTCCACCGGTGTCGCGGTGCCGATCAGCCGGGTCGCCGACGCCGACCCGGGCTCGCTGCTGCTGGTCGACGCCACCTCCGGCGCGGGCGGCCTGGACGTCAACGTCGGCGAGACCGACGTCTACTACTTCGCCCCGCAGAAGTGCTTCGGCTCCGACGGCGGCCTCTGGCTGGCCCTGATGTCGCCGGCCGCGCTGGAGCGGGCCACCGAGATCAAGGGCTCCGGCCGGTACATCCCGGCCTTCCTCGACCTGGTCACCGCGATCGACAACTCGCGGCTGGAGCAGACGTACAACACCCCGGCGCTGGCGACCATCTTCCTGGCCGCCGAGCAGACCGACTGGATGAACTCGCAGGGCGGCCTGAGCTGGGCGGCCAAGCGCACCGCCGAGAGCGCCGGGATCGTCTACGGCTGGGCCGAGCGGGCCGGGTTCGCCACCCCGTTCGTCACCGACCCGGCGCTGCGCTCCAACGTGGTGGCCACCATCGACTTCGCCGACGGGGTGGACGCCGCCGCGATCGCCAAGGTGCTGCGGGCCAACGGGATCGTCGACACCGAGCCGTACCGCAAGCTCGGCCGCAACCAGCTGCGGGTCGCGCTCTTCCCGGCGGTGGAGCCGGCCGACGTGGAGGCGCTCACCGCCGCCATCGACTACGTGGTCGAGCGGCTCTAGTCACAGCCGTCACGGTGGGTGGTGGCAGCGGCCGCTGCCACCACCCACCGTGATCATCGCCGCAGCTCAGTCACGACATGCGGGATTCGCATCCCCCACCTGTTGGCAGATGAGCGTACGGTGGTGCGAGGACGCCCGGGTGGCCGGCTCGTGGCGTGACGGCCAGCGAAGCGGGACGGAGGCTACGCCATGCGCCCAGTACGCTTCGTCGCCCTCTCCGAGGACGGCCAGGCGCTGGTGCTCGCCGACGAGGTCGGGCGCCTGCTCGCCCTCCCCATCGACGAACGCATCGCGACCGTGCTGCACGCGGAGCCCGGTGCGCCGCCGCTCGCCGTGGTCCCCACCGGGGCCGACCCGACCCCGTCGCTGTCGCCCCGGGACATCCAGGCCCGGATCCGCTCCGGCGAGTCCGCCGAGGACGTCGCCCGGATCGCCGGTGTCCCGGTCGACCGGGTGCTGCGCTACGCCGGCCCGGTGCTCCAGGAGCGGGCCATGCTCGCCCAGCACGCCCGGCGTACCCGGCTCAAGGGCGCCGAGAAGGCCACCCCGCTGTCCGAGGTGGTCAACGGCCGGCTGGCCCAGCACGGCATCGACACCGAGAAGATCTCCTGGGACGCTTTCCGGCGCGACGACGGCACCTGGCGGATCATCGCCACCTGGCCGTCCGGCAAGGCCACCGCGCAGGCCGTCTGGGATCTCGACAAGCTCCGGCAGAACGTCACCCCGCACGACGACATGGCGCAGTACCTGTGCGCCGAGCGTCCCACGCCGATCCTCGGCCAGGAGCCGGCGCCGGAACGGGGCGGCCACGCGCTGCCCGGCCCGTCGCGCGGCGAGCCGAGCCGGGGCGGGCACGGCCTGCCGGCCGCCAGCGAGCAGGCCCGTCCGGGCCGGGATCCGATCCGGGCCGGGCGGGACGCCCTGCTCGCGTCGCTGGACCGTCCACTCGGCGGCACCTCGGGGCGGGGTCTCGACCCGCGTTCCCCGGCCGCGTTGGCCGGCTCCGACGCACCCCGTCAGCGGGCCGTCGGCGGTGGGGCCGCCGCACTGCTCGGCGGTGGTCAGGGCTCCGCCTTCGACGACGACTCGGACGCGCCGAAGGAGGTCCCGGCCGTACCCTCGCTGGCCGTGCTCCGGCCGCGACGCACGGGTGCGGCGGCGGCTGCGGGCGGCGAGTCGACGGACGCCTCGGGCAAGCCGCGCAAGCGCCTGCCCAGCTGGGACGACGTCCTCTTCGGCAGCGGCCCGGCAGCCCGCGAGTCATCCTGATCGATGGGCCACCCTGACATGGTGCGGCACGCCAGGGCCGCACATGCCAGGGTGGTGCCATGGAGTACACGAATCTGGGACGCACCGGTCTGTCGGTGAGCCGGCTCTGCCTCGGCACGATGAACTTCGGAATGCAGACCTCCGAGCCAGACAGCTTCGCGGTCATGGACCGGGCGCTCGAACACGGCATCAACTTCTTCGACACCGCCAACGTGTACGGCTGGCAGACCGGTGAGGGGATCACCGAGCAGATCATCGGTCGCTGGTTCGCCCAGGGCGAGGGTCGGCGGGACAGGGTCGTGCTGGCCACCAAGGTCTACGGCAAGATGGGCGAATGGCCCAACGACCAGGGGCTGAGTGCCCGGCACATCGTCCGGGCCTGTGAGGATTCGCTGCGCCGGCTGCAGACCGACGTGATCGACCTGTACCAGATGCACCACGTCTCCCGGACCACCCCGTGGGAGGAGATCTGGCAGGCGATGGAGACCCTGGTCGCCCAGGGCAAGGTGATCTACGTCGGGTCGTCCAACTTCGCCGGTTGGCACATCGCGCAGGCGCAGGCCGCCGCCGGGAGGCGCAACTTCCTCGGGCTGGTCGCCGAGCAGTCCATCTACAACCTGCTCACCCGGCATGTCGAGCTGGAGGTGATCCCGGCCGCGCAGCACTACGGCCTGGGGATCATCCCGTGGTCGCCGCTGCACGGCGGGCTGCTCTCCGGGTTGCTGCGCAAGATGGCCGAGGGCGGTGCCGCGCGGGGCACCGGCGGTCGCGCCGCCGAGGGGCTCGCCGAGCACCGGCCGACCATCGAGGCGTACGAGAAGTTCTGTGCGGAGCTGGGTCACGACCCGGCGGACGTGGCGTTGGCCTGGTTGCTCTCCCGGCCCGGGGTGACCGCCCCGATCATCGGCCCACGCACCCTCGAACAGCTCGACAACACCCTGGGCGCGCTCGCCGTGCGGATCGACGGGGCGACGGAGCAACGGCTCGACGAGTTGTTCCCGCCGGTCGGCAACGGCGGACCCGGCCCGGAGGCCTGGGCCTGGTGACCCTGCCGGCGAACGCGCCGGGCGCGTGGCCTGCCGCCGCCCACCTGGCCCGCCCGGCTGCCGCGGCACCCCTCTGGTGACCCACCCGGTCCGGGCGAGGTAGCGGCATCCGAGCCGCCGACGCCGTCACCGCGCACACCGTCGGGGTGGGTCAGAGTGGCCAGGTGGCGAGGGGGGTGTGGCGGGGACCGGGGCGGCTGTGGACCAGCACCAGGTCGGTGACCGGCCAGTGCGGGCCGGTGTGGTCGTCGAGGGCGAGCCGGTCGGCGTCCACGTCGGACGGGTCGAGCCGGTCGCCGGGGCGGGCCACCGTCAGATGTGGGCGGAACGGCTTCCCGTCGTACGGCAGGCCGGCCCGACGTAGCTCGGAGCGGATCAGCCGGGCCAGCGTCCGCAGCGCCGTCACCTCCCCGTGCACGTCCACCCACAGCACGGTGGACCGGTCCTGCCCGAAGCAGCCCCCGCCGCCCAGCCGCAGCCGGGGTGGGTGCGTCCAGCCGGCGCGGGCGGTCTCGGCGGCCGATCCGAGGGCCGCCTCCACCTCGGCCAGCCGGCCCACCTCGACCTCGCCGAGGAAAGCCAGCGTGACGTGCAGGTGCGCCGGCTCGGCCAGGCGTACGTCGAGGCCGGCGGCGGTGGCCGCCCCGACCCGCAACCGGGCCACCCGGGCGGTGAGGTCCACGACGGCGGACGGCGGCGGGTAGACCGCGACGAAGAGTTTCACGCCCGCCGGTCGCGTGGGCGGCGATCGGCGCGGGTGGCGGGCAGCCCGAGTCCCGCCCCGGCCAGCAACCCTTCGACCCGGACCCGTTCGATCTCCCGGTCGACCCCGGTCAGCTCGGCCAGGTGCTCGGGGATTCCCAACGCCCGGCACGCGGCGCGGAGCCGGTCGTCGTACGCCTCGATGACCGAGCTGTGCCAGACCACCGAGCGACCGCTGGCGGCCAGTCGGTGGCGGCCCAGCCGACGCAGCTCGGCGGCGAGGAGTTCGAGGGGCCGGCGGTCGGGCCGGTCCAGCTCGGTCAGGTCGACGTCCCGGGTGAGCGCGTCGGCCTCGATGGCCCGGTCTAGGCGGGCGATGGTCCGGCGTTCCCGGTGGCGTTCCCGCCACTCGGACCAGCCGCAGGCCACCCGGTCGACTATCTCGTCGAGGCAGCAGAGCAGGGCGAACGCCAACGGCAGGCACGCCACGGCGAGGAAAGCCAGAATCAGCGCCAGCGCGCTCCCGCCTGCCACACCTCGACGCTAAGGCCCGGCAGGGGTCGCGCGCCACCGCTTTGTTGCCATTCGGATGCGATCCGTGCCACCTCACTCACCGTGAGTAAATGATCATCGTCCACTCGGGGTCAGCAACCGGGCGCGGGAGACCACGTAGAAGCGGGGCATCGGCAGGACCCGGAAGCGCAGTCGGGCACCGGACCGGCGCAGCTGCCAGGTGAGCGCGAGCAGGGCGGTGGCCAGCGAGATGAGTCCACCCATCCAGATGCTCGCGCCGGCGCCGTAGGTCTCGGCGACCCAGCCGATGAGCGGCGCGCCGACCGGGTTGGTGCCGAGGAACACCAGCACCCACAGGGACATCACCCGGCCCCGGAACGCGGCGTCGACGCCGAGCTGGACCCGCTGGTTGGCCGCCTGGGCGAAGAAGACCATGAAGAAGCCGGTCGGCAGGAGCAGGGTCACCACCAGCCAGTACGCCGAGGCGAAGCCGACCAGGGTGCCGAAGGCGGCACAGCCGACCGCCGCGCCGAGCACCAGCCAGACCGAGGGGCGGCTGCGCCGCCCGGTGCCGGCCAGCGCCCCGACCAACGCGCCGACCGCCAACGCGGTGCTGAACAGGCCGAAGGAGGCGGCCCCGGTGTGGAAGACCGTCTTGGCGAGCGCGGCGAGGGTGAGTTGGAAGTTGAACAGCGACATCCCGATGACCGACATGACCACCATCGGCAGCAGCAGGTCGGGACGACGCCACACGTAGCGCAGCCCGTCGACGATCCTCGCCGAGTCCCGTTCCCCGATCGGTAGGAGGTCCTTGCGGTACAGCTCGGCCGAGCGCATCCGGACCACGTTGGCCAGGGGCGCGATGGAGCTGACGGCGGTGAACAGGAAGACCGGGCCGACGTCGAAGGCGGCGATGGCCAGGCCGGCGACGGCCGGGCCGATGATCCGGGCGGAGTTGAACACCGCCGCGTTGAGGGAGAGCGCGTTGGGCAGCAGGGTGGTGCCGACCAGTTCGCTGACGAACGCCTGCCGGACCGGGGTCTCCACCGCGTTGGCGGTACCGAGCAGCGCGGCGAACGCGAAGACGTGCCAGAGCTCGACCAGGCCGGTGAGCACCAGCACGCTCATCCCCAGCGCCAGCACCGTCCAGCCGGCGTTGGCGACGAAGAGCAGCATCCGCTTGTCGTACCGGTCGGCGAGCCGGCCGGAGAGCAGGGTGAGCAGCAGCACCGGGGTGAACTGGAGCGCGGTGACGATGCCCAGCGCGGTGGCGGAGTTGTCCGAAAGCTCAAGGACGAGCCAGTCCTGGGCGATGAACATCATCCAGACGCCGATCAGTTTGATCAGCTGTCCGGTGGCGAAGAGTCGGTAGTTGCGGACTCGCAGGGACTGGAACATCGTGCTCAGCTTCGCCTGCACTCTTGGTGCGCCTCCTCGGGTCGGTACGCGTCATCCACGGCGGACGGCGCGGACCCGGTGGGGCGGTCAGGCGCGGGCGAGCTGCTGGAGGATCTCGGCGGCCCGCCGTAGCGTGTCGCGGTCGTCCTCCGAGAGCGCGGCCAGCCGGCTGGCCAGCCACTGGTCCCGGACCCGCTCGAACTGGTCGAGCACGGCCCGGCCCCCCTCGGTGGCCGCCAGGATGACCTGCCGGCCGTCGGTCGGGTGGGGGGTGCGCTGCACCAGGCCGCGCTCCTCCAGCTTCGCGACGATCTTGGTCATCGTCGGTGGCTGGACCCGTTCGACATCGGCCAGTTCCCGGGGCGTCAGCGCACCCGCCAGCTTGAGGCTGGTGAGCGCGGAGAGCTGGGTGACCGTCAGGTCGCCGACCGGGCGGGCCTGCCGGACCCGCCGGTTGAGTCGGGTGATCGCATCACGCAGCTGGGGTGCCAGCTGCGCCGGTGGCATGCGGTTCGCCATCACCGTCCGCTCCGTCACAGTAGTTAGCCTAACTAATGAGCCTGGCTAACGACATGCGATATGACCATGCTCACGAGGGTTTTCCGCTGCTCCGGGCCGGGGTCCGCGCGGGCCCCGGCCCGGAGGCCGACGGGTGGAGCTACAGCACCGCGGCCTCGATCGGCCCGCGCAGGAAGTACAGCACGAACAGCACCGCCACCGCGTAGAGCAGCGGGTGGATCTCCCGCGCCTTCCCCTTGGCCAGCTTGAGCAGCACGTAGCTGATGATGCCCGCGCCGATGCCGTTGGAGATCGAGTAGGTGAACGGCATCAGGGTGATGGTGAGGAACCCCGGGATGGCGATCTCGTAGTCGGTCCAGTCGATGGTCCGCACCGCGGTCATCATCAGGAACCCGACCACCACCAGCGCCGTCGAGGCCGCCTCGAACGGGATCACCGTGGACAGCGGTGACAGGAACATCGCCAGCAGGAACAGGACGCCGGTGACCAGGTTGGCCACCCCGGTCCGGGCCCCCTCCGCGACCCCCGAGGCACTCTCGATGTACGACGTGTTGCTGGAGACGCTCGCCGCGCCACCCGCCGCCGCGGCGATCGAGTCGACCAGCAGGATCTCCCTCGTCCGGGGTGGGGTGCCCTGCTCGTCGAGCATGCTGCCCTCCTGGCCGATCGCCACCATCGTGCCCATGGTGTCGAAGAAGTCCGTGATCAGCAGGGTGAAGACGAACATCAGCGGGATCAGCCAACCGGCGCGGCTCCACGAGCCGAGCACGTTGAAGTTGCCCAGCAGCGACAGGTCAGGAGTGTCCACGAGCCGATCGGGCAGCTTCGGGACGTTCAACGCCCAGCCCTCGGGGTTGGGCTTGCCGTCGACGAACGACGGTCCCACCTTGGCGACCGCCTCCACGATGATCGCCAGCACGGTCGAGGCCAGGATGCCGATCAGGATCGCGCCACGGACCCGGCGCACCACCAGCACCAGCGTCACCAGCAGACCGACCACGAAGACCAGCATCGGCCAGCTGACGATCTTGCCGTTGATGCCGAGCCCCACCGGCACGGTGCTGTTCGCCGCGTCCGGCACCCGTCGGACGAAGCCGGCGTCGACCAGCCCGATGATGGTCAGGAACAGGCCGATGCCGACCCCGATCGCGGTCTTCAGCTGCGTCGGGACCGAACGGAACACCGCCGTACGCAGGCCGGTGAGCACGAGGATCGCGATGATCACACCCTCGATCACCACCAGTCCCATCGCGTCCGCCCAGGTCATCTCCGGGGCGATCTCGAACGCGACGAGCGCGTTCACGCCCAGACCGGCGGCCAGCGCCATCGGGAACCGGCCGACGACCCCCATCAGGATCGTCATCAGGCCGGCCACCAGCGCGGTCGCGGCGGCCAGGGCCGGAATCGAGAGCTTCTTGCCGTCGCCGTCGGCCGCGCCGCCCAGGATCAGCGGGTTCAGCACCACGATGTACGCCATCGTGAAGAAGGTCGCCAGGCCACCCCGCACCTCGCGGCTCATCGTCGAGCCACGGGCGGAGATCTCGAAGAACCGGTCGAAACCGTTCCGCGGGTGGGCGGGATCGGAGGGTATGCCGTTGTCCGGCGGCGCAATGGCCATCAGGTCCTCGCAGGTGATCTTCCGTTGTCGCGCGCATCGTCCCAGATCAGCGGCGGGCAGGAAAAGGGGATCGCGGTACGCTTCTGCCCGTGCCGCAGGAGCAACCACCCCGACCCGAGCCACTCGACCCGCCGATGGTCCCGCTCGCGGTGGCCGGGCTGATCGCCTGGGCGGTGGCCGGCCTGCTGCTGCTGGTCTTCTTCCGTGACTGGCTCACCGAACACGGTCACCAGGACTGGCTCTGGACCTGCCTGGCCGGGTTCCTGTGGGGCTTTCCCGGTCTGGCCGTGATGATGCGGCACGACGCCCACCGCCGTCGCCGTCGGCAGTCCGCCCGTCAGGGCTGACCGCCACCCGGCGGGCCGGACCGTGGGTCAGGAGTGGCCGTACGGCTCCACCGGCTCGGACGCCTCCACCGCACCGGGCGACCGGCTCACCGTCATCGACTCGACCGCGCTGTCGTCGTACACCGTGGGAAGCTCGTCGATCGCCGGCTCGGCGGTCTCCACGAGAGCCTCCGAGTGCGCACCACAGCCGTGGTCGGCGCTGACCACCCGGCCGTCGTCCGGGGCGTAGAAGTTGCCGCAGGCCCCGAATGCCTGCCGGAGCGCGCCGGCCAGCGGCAGGTAGAAGCCACAGGTGCCGCAGCGGGCCGAGGCGGGCGCGGCGGCGGAGATCGGCGCGGACGGGCCGTGGTCACCGTCGTACCAGCGCTGGGCCGCCTCGGCCCGACCCTCGCGGGACAGCACCCGGGGACGGCCGAGGCCCAGCTCCCAGGAGGTCTCCTCGACCGCCGGGTCGTCGGACAGCAGGTAGCCGGGGGCGAGCCGGTCGTCGTCCGACGGGGTGAGGAGCAGGTCACCGGGGCCGAGATCACCCGGCTTGAGGCGTTCCTGCCAGGGCAGCCAGCCGGGGGCGAGCAGCGCGTCGGAGCCGGGCAGCAGCACCGTCTCACAGACGGTGACCTGCCGGCTGCGCGGAACCCGGGTGACGGTGACCGCCCAGCGCCACCCCTGGTAACCACCGAGCAGGCATTCGAAGTAGTGGGTGACGACCCGGTCACCCTCGGCGACGGCCCGCAGGTGGTCGCCGACATCGGAGGGTTCCACCTCGGTGATCGCGTCGCGGGCCACCTCGACGGCGGCGGCGCAGACCTGGTCGAGGCGGGCGGCACGGGCGGGAGCGGGCCTGGTCACCCAACCATTGTTCCCCATGCACGACGCGCGCCGACAGGCACTCCCCGAGTGAGTCTTCCCCCGTGGTGCGGCGCACCTGGAGCAGATGGGCAAGGATGGTGCACATGCCGCTGTTCTCCCGCTCCGGGCGGTCCGTGCTGGGACGGACCGTCGGCACCGGCATCCGGGCCATCCGCCTGTTGCTGCGCGGCTCGGTCAACGGCGGGCGCTGGATGACCCGGCGGGCCGGGTCGGCCCGCGCGAAGGGTGCCGGCGGCGAGGCCGGCATGGTCCGCCTCTTCGACCTGCACGCCGTCTCCTGCGCCGGCGACACGTTGATCGCCATCGGCCTGGCCGGGACCATCTTCTTCGACGTCCCGCTCGGCGAGGCACGCAGCAAGGTGGCGCTCTACCTACTGGTCACGATGGTGCCGTTCGCGATGCTGGCGCCCGTGGTCGGCCCGCTGCTCGACCACTTCCGGCACGGCCGCCGGTACGCGCTGGCCACCACCATGCTCGGCCGCGCCTTCCTGGCCTGGCTGATCTCCGACTACATCGGCAGCCTGGGGCTCTATCCGGCCGCGTTCGGGGTGCTGGCGCTCTCCCGGGCGTACGGGGTGGCCCGCTCCGCCGCCGTGCCCCGACTGCTTCCGGAGGGCCTCGGGCTGTCCCAGGTGGGGGCGCGGGCCAGCGTCTACGGCACGGTGGCCGGGGCGTTGGTGGCTCCGCTGGGGCTGGCGGCGTTCTGGTTCGGGCCGCAGTGGCCGCTCCGGGTCGCATCGGTCATCTTCCTGGTCGGCATGGTGATCGCGCTGCGGCTGCCGCCCAGGGCGGACTCCGACCCACCCGAGCGGGTACCCCGCCCGTTGCGGGCGCTGCGCCGAGGTGGCGACCGACCGTTGGGGCGCGGGCGACCGGCGGGCCGGCTGGTGATCGCCACCCTGATCGGCGCGGCGGGGCTCCGCGCGCTCTACGGCTTCCTCCTGCTCTTCCTGGCCTTCGCGCTCAAGAAGGGGGACCTGACCAACGACCTCTTCGGCCGGCAGCTCAACGACCAGGCGGCGCTGGGCCTGATCGGCGGGGCGCTGGCGATCGGCGGCTTCCTGGCCACCGCGATGGGCACCCGGCTGCGCATTCACCGGCCGGCGGCGATCCAGTCCAACACGATGATCATCGTGGCCGGGGTGGGAATCCTGGCCGTGCTGAAGTTCTCGCTGCCGATGGTGGCACTGCTCTGCCTGGTCGCAGCCCTGTCCAGCGGAATCGCCAAGCTCGCCGTCGACGCCTCGATCCAGGAGCGGATTCCGGAACGGCTGCGGGCCAGTTCCTTCGCCCACTCGGAGACCGTCCTGATGCTCGCCTTCGTCGCCGGTGGTGGGCTCGGTCTCGTACCGTTCGAGGGCCGGATCGGCATCGCGGTCGCCGCCGGGGTGGGTGTCCTCGCCGCTGCCCGGGGTGTCGTCGTCGCCAACCGGCTCCGCGCCCAGCGACTGCTGGGCAGGCCCCTCACCGACGAGGAACTGGCCGACCAGGATCGGGCCGACGCCGCAGCCGACCACCCGGCCGACCCCACCGCCGGCGATCGGGGCGACGCCACCGCCGACCACCCGGCCGACGCCGCTTCCGACACCGACGCCACCGCCGACCATCCGGACGATGCGGCGGCCGAGGCCGCGGCTCGGGCCGCACCGACCTCACCGGCACCGAGCGGGGCCGGGGGCCCGCACCACCACGGCGACGGGCTGGCACCGCACGGCTACCACATCTACCGGCCGTCCTCGGCGGTACCGGGCAGCGGTGCCGAGGACGACCAGCGACGGCAGTCACCGGGGCCGGTGTCGTGACGGGTCTGCTGGTGCTGACCGCCGTACCGGCCGAGGCGGAGGCCGTCCGGGCCGGGCTGATCGATCCGACGGTGACGGTCCGGGCGATCGGCGTGGGCCCGGCCGTGGCCGGTGCCACCACGGCCCGGCTGCTGGCCCTGGCCGAGGCCGCCGGCCGCCCGTACCGCGCGGTGGTCAGCGCGGGGATCGCCGGCGGCTTCGCCGGTCGGGCGCCGGTCGGCGGTACGGTGCTCGCCTCCCGCAGCGTCGCCGCGGACCTGGGAGCCGAGTCACCGGAGGGCTTCATCCCCGTCGACGAACTGGGCATGCCTGCGGAACTGCTCGGTGGCGGCCCCACCGTCGAGGCCGACCCGGCGCTGCTGGGCGCGCTACGCGCCGCCCTCCCGGAGGCGGTCGTCGGGGCGGTGCTGACGGTCAGCACGGTCACCGGCACGACCGAGAGCACCGCGACCCTGGCCGACCGGCACCCCGACGCGGTGGCCGAGGCCATGGAGGGGTACGCGGTGGCGATCGCCTCCGCGCAGGCCGGTATCCCCTTCGCCGAGCTGCGTACCATCTCGAACCCCATCGGCCCACGGGACCGGGACGGCTGGCGGATGCGCGAGGCGTTCGCCGCCCTGACCCAGGCGGCCCAGGCGCTGGCCTGACCAAGACGGCCCGGCACTGGCCGGACTGAGACTGGCCGACGCTGGCCTGCCCGACGTTGGCCCTACTCAGGGAGCCCTCGGCGTTACGGCGAGGGGCACCCGGGCGTCAGGCGATCCGAGGCGGCTCGGGCGCTACGCCGATCGGACGTTCCAGGGACATCGCAAGGGGCCGGCTGGCAGCCACCCGAAAGCCGCAGGCGCTGAGGAAGCGGGTACCGAAGTGGTCCTCGACCACCGTACGGACCAGGCCGACGCGCACCTGCTCCATCCGCTGCAGCATGGCAGCCACCAATCGGCCACCGATGCCGATCCGACGATGCTCGGCCGCGACCAGCACCCCGTCGAGCACCAGTTCACGGGGCCATGGCCAGTCCTCGCCGTAGACCAGGCACGGATCCCACTCGTGGGCACGCAACTCCCCGAGCAGGGTGCCGTCGGGTAGTTCGGCCACGAACCGCCAGGCCGTCGCGGGCCGCCCGTCACCAACCACCCAACGGATCGTGGCGTCCCGACGAACCCGCTCCGCCGCCCGACGCCGGTCCCGATAACCCCGATTCCGCTCGTACGTCGCCGGCGGCAGCCGCAGTGGCCACCGCGAGGGTGGCAGGTTGTACCACTCCGCCCACCAGGCGCCCGGCCAGTCCTTCGGCTCCCGCACCGGCCAGGCGTCCAGGTGGGCCGGATAGCGCCGTCCGGCGGTGTCCCGCAGGTCGTCGTGCGGCACCGGCGGCAGTGAACAGGTCACCCCGTCAGTCGACGCCCCAGCGTTCAGCCCAGCAGTGGTCTGAGCAGCAGCGGTCAGTGCGGCAACGGTCTGAGCAGCAGTGGTCTGAGCAGCGGTCAGTGCGGCCGATGCCCCAGTTGTCACAGTCGTGGTCGGCTCAGCAGCTGGCGCAGTGTTCGGCGCAGCAGGTGGCGCGGCGGGCAGCGAGACCGTCAGGGTTCCGCCGGCTGCCCGCACCAGTCGCTCGACCGTACGGAACCGTGGGTCGACAGCCCTCCCGGACTCGATCCGGGCGATGGTCGCCTGGGGTACCCCGGACCGCAGGGCCAGGTCCCGCTGGCTCAGGTCGGCCCCTCGGCGCAGCGCCCGGACCGTCCGGCCCAGATCGGCCGGCGGGACGTCCTTCGTCTTCACGTAGCCCATGCTCCCGGGGCGACGCCACGGTTTCAACAGCCCCACTCCGGCCTGTGGACAACCCTGTGGACAACCGCTGGAGCTGGGGACAAGATACTGCGGTCGCACCCTTTCGAGCTGATGACGTCAACGATTCACCGAGCTTCCGCCCACCAACCGGATCCGCCCATCCACCCTCCACCACACCCACCAAACCACCCGCCCACCCACCGCTCATCCGCCCACCTGCGAGCGAGCCGATCCGCTCATCCGCCAGCGAGCCGATCCACGCATTCGTCCTCACCGGCCGATCGACGAATCCCTCGGGCTGCCCGTACTCCGGTCCATTGACGCGCTGACGGTTCAGAGACAAGGTGATCGTGGCGGGGGCACCGGACCGCCGATGTCCTGACGGTCCGATGCCCGTGGTCGTGGCAGGGCAGCATTCGATCTGCTTCGCTGCATCCGGCGACGCCGCCGGCTGCCGGGTGTCTCTTCGGTAGCGGGCCTACTCGGAGGTCAGCTGCTGTGCCAGCCGATCCAGGCCACCCTTGATCAGCTTTCCGTACTCGTCGTCGCCGAGCGCGCCGATTCCCGCCTGCGCGCGTCGGAGGCACTCGCGGGCTTGGGCGAGGTCGCCGAGCCTGCGGTAACACTCACCCAGGTTGAGGTGCAACGACGGATACAGGGCGGCCACCGACATCGGCACCCCAGCCTGCGCGACCCGGTCATCGGTGAGCAGGTCGGCCGCGGCCAGCGCTCGCTGGTCCCAGACCAACTCCTGCTGGACGTCGTCCTGCACGTCGGCCATCGAATGGGCGAGGACGCAGACATGCAAGGGGTCGCCCCACTCCCCGCCGATCTCGTCCCAGACCTGGGCGAACAGGACGCGAGCAGCCTGAGGCTGGCCTTGACGATGATGCAACTGCACACCCTCGTTGATGCGGGCGAGCGTGTCATCGGTGATCATCAGCTGCTCCTGCGTTCACTCTCGCCACCCGCCACGCCCTCCATCCGACGATGGCGCCGTGGCACCTGCTCCTCTCGCGATGATGGCAGAAGTAGTCGCCGCGAAACGCCCCGACCGACCGCGGCACCGTTCCTCCCCGCGCTGACTCGTTGACGTCATCAGCTCGAAAGGGAGCACAGGCATATCACTAACCTCGGCCCAGCCGGCGGGCGGCGTCACATCGGGGTGGGTACGGCGAAGCGGATACCGGATGGCGGGGATACCGTGGGGGCGTGGCGCTCTCCCTGGCGATCTCGCCCTGCCCCAACGACACCTTCGTCTTCGACGCGCTGGTGCACGGCCGGGTGCCGGGCGCTCCGCCGGTCGAGGTGACCTTCGCCGACGTCGACGTCACCAACACCGCCGCCCAACGGGGCGCCTACGACCTGGTGAAGGTCAGCTACGCCGCGCTTCCGTGGTTGCTCGACGACTACCACCTGCTGCCCTGCGGTGGCGCGCTCGGCCGGGGCTGCGGCCCCCTCGTGCTCACCCGAAGCACCGCCGGGACCATCGGGACCGCCGAAACCGCCGGGGCCGGTCGACCGGACCGGGTCGACCTGAGCGGGGCCACGGTGGCGGTGCCGGGCGATCGGACCACCGCGTACCTGCTCTTCCGGCTCTGGTCGGCGGGACGACCGCCGGCCCGGATCGAGGTGGTGCCGTTCCACGAGATCATGCCCGGCGTCGCGGCGGGCCGCTACGACGCCGGTCTGGTGATCCACGAGGCCCGGTTCACCTACCACCGGCACGGGCTGACCGCGCTGGTGGACCTGGGCGAGTGGTGGGAGGCCGACACCGGCCTACCCATCCCGCTCGGCGCGATCCTGGCCCGCCGGGGCGTGGTCGACCCGGCGGCGGCCACCGGCTGGATCCGGGAGTCGGTACGCCAGGCGTGGGCCGATCCCTCGGCCAGCCGGGCGTACGTCCTCTCGCACGCGCAGGAAATGGAGCCCGACGTGGTGGACCGGCACATCGGCCTCTACGTCAACGAGTTCACCGCAGACCTGGGGGACGCGGGGTTCGCCGCCGTGGAGGCGCTGCTGGGCCGGGCCGCCGACGCCGGGCTGGTGCCTCAGACCTCCAGCTCGCGCGCCACGGCGTGGACCAGCTGAGCGATCTTCTGCGCGGTCTTCTTGTCGGGGAAGCGACCCCGGCGCAGGTCCGGCTGGACCTTCGCCTCCAGCACCTTGATCATGTCTTCGACCAGACCGTGCAGCTCCTCGGCCGGCCGTCGACGCAGCTCCGCCATGGACGGCGGCGCGTCCAGCAGCTTGACCCCCATCGCCTGGGTACCCCGCCGGCTGTCCACCACGCTGAAGTCGACCCGCTGCCCGCCCTTGAGGTCGGTGACACCTGCCGGCAGCGCGCCCTTCGGCAGGAACACGTCGCCACCCTCGTCGCTGGTGACAAAACCGTATCCCTTGGCCGCGTCAAACCACTTCACTCGCCCCGTCGGCACCTTGGAACCCCTGCTTCACTCGATACGTCTACTGCTCCAAGGCTAGCCCGATGATCTGGTCGAGCGCCTCCGGGAATCCGGTGAGGTCGTCGAGCACCAGCCGCGCACCGGCGACCCGCAGCTCGTCCGCCGTGCAGGGGCCGGTGGCCACCCCCATGCCGGGGATGCCGGCCGCCCCGGCCGCCACCATGTCCGCCACGTGGTCACCGACGTAGAGCGCGGCACCGTGCTCCCGTAGCGACGTCGCCTTCTCCTCGGCGAACAGGTCCCCGGCCAACTCGTCGACCGCCAGCCCGAGGTGGTCCAGGTGCAACCGGGCCAGCCGACCGATCTTCGAGGTGACCACCATCACCCGGCCACCGTGCGCGTGCACCGCGTCCACCGCCTCCCGGGCACCGGGCATCGGCACCGTCGGGGTGATCGCGTACGCCGGATACAGCTCCCGGTAGATCGTCACCGCCTCCTCGATCCGCGCCGCCGGAAACCAGTGGGCGATCTCGGTACGCAGCGGCGGGCCGAGCCGGGAGACCGCCAGCTCGGCATCGACCGGCACGCCCGTCCGGGCGGTGAGCGCCCGGTAGGCGGCGGCGATGCCGGGGCGGGAGTCGATCAGGGTCATGTCGAGATCGAAACCGACCATCAGCGTGGACATCCTGCGAAGGTACCCGGACAGGTCGACCCGAGCCGGACGTCCGGGGGGCGCGATCGCCCGGTAGCGGGCTAGCGTGGAACGACGATGACCACCTCACTCGCCGACCACCTGCGTGCGCTGCCCGACGAGGCGCTCGCCGCGCTGCTCCAGTTGCGGCCCGACCTCGTCGTACCGGTGCCGGCCGACGTATCCGCGCTCGCCCTGCGGGTCGAGTCGCGGGTGTCGGTCGCCCGCGCGCTCGACGGGCTGGACCAGTTCACCCTCCAGATCCTCGACGCCGCCCGGCTCACCCGGCACCCCACGGACGGCACCACCTCCACCGACGCGGTACTCGCCATGGCCACCGCCGGGCCGCACCCACCCGCCCCGACCACCGTCCGGGGCGCGGTCGACCGGCTCCGCGCCCGGTTCCTGCTGTACGGCCCGGAGCAGGCGCTCCGCGTCGCCGGCAGCGTGGACGAGCTGGCCCCGTACCCGGCAGGTCTGGGTCGGCCCGCGGACGAGCTGGACCTGCGGACGGCGGCGCTCTGCGCGGACGCCGCGAAACTGCGCCGGACGCTGCTCGCCGCACCCCCCTCGGCACGGGCGATCCTGGACCGGCTCGCCTCCGGCCCACCGGTCGGCAGCGTGCCCCCCGGCTCGCTGCAGGCTCCGGCGCTCGGCGCGGAGGGCGACCTGCCTCCCGACCCGACCAACGGCGGAGCGCCGACCGGGTCGCCGGTGCGCTGGCTGGTCGAGGCCCGGCTGCTGGTGGCGGTCTCCGCCGGGACCGTCGAGCTGCCCCGCGAGGTGGGGTTGCTGCTGCGCCGCGACAGTGGCCCGCTCGGACCGCTGCGGACCAGCCCCCCGCCGGTCGACTCGCCGCCCCGGGAACCGAAGGCCGCCGACTCCGCCGGGGTCGGGCAGACCATGGAGGTGGTACGGCACACCGAGGCGCTGCTGGAGGCGCTGGCCGCCGAGCCCGCGCCGGTGCTGCGTTCCGGCGGGATCGGGGTCCGCGACCTGCGCCGCCTGGCCCGCGCGGTGGGCCTGGACGAGCCGACGACCGCGCTGCTGGTCGAGGTGGCGTACGCGGCCGGTCTGCTCGGCGAACTGGACCTGCCCGGGACCACCACCACCCGGTACGGCGCCGACCAGCAGGTGCTGCCCACCGGGGCGTACGAGGTGTGGCGGGCGGTGTCGCTGGCCCATCGCTGGGAGCAGCTGGCCCGCGCCTGGTTGACGATGAGCCGGCAGGCCGGCCTGGTCGGGCAGCGGGACGACCGGGACCGGCCGATCAGTGTGCTCTCCGCCGAGGCGGAACGGGCCGGTGCGCCGGCCGCCCGCCGGGCGGTTCTCGAAGTGCTGGCCGGTCTGGAACCGGCCACCGCCCCCACCGCCGAGGAGGTGCTGGCGCTGCTCGACTGGCGGGCGCCCCGGCGCAGTCGGGGGCGGGAGACCGCGCACCGGGAGGTGCTGGCCGAGGCGGCCCGGCTCGGGGTGACCGGTCTCGGCGCACTCACCTCGTACGGGCGGCTGCTGCTCGCCGAGGTGACGGACGCCGACGAGCGGGGCGGGGGCGACCCACTGGGGTTGCGCGCCGACACCGAGAGCGGCGACCCGTCGAACACGGTGCGGGCGCTGGACGCCCTGCTCCCCGCCCCGGTCGACCATTTCCTGGTGCAGGCCGACCTGAGCGTGGTGGTGCCCGGCCCGCCCGATCCGACCCTGGCCGCCGAGTTGGAGGCGGTGGCCGAGCCGGAGTCGGCGGGTGGGGCCAGCGTGCACCGGGTCACCACGGCCAGCGTCCGGCGGGCCCTGGACACCGGGTACACCGCCGACGACCTGCACGAGCTGTTCCGCCGCCGGTCCCGTACCCCCGTTCCGCAGGGGTTGACCTACCTGGTGGACGACGTGGCGCGTCAGCACGGCGGGCTGCGGGTCGGCTCCGCCGGCGGGTACGTGCGCAGCGACGACGAGGCGCTGCTCGCGGAGGTGCTGGCCGACCGGCGGTTGACGCCGCTGGCGTTCCGCCGGCTGGCCCCGACGGTGCTCTGCACCTCGTACCAGGTGGGGCGGATGCTGACCGCGTTGCGTGACGCCGGTTACGCACCGGTGCCGGAGGACGCCACCGGCACGATGGTGTTGAGCCGGCCCCGGACCCGGCGGGCTCCGGCCCGGACGCCGCTGAGCGCCCGCACCCTGGACCCACTGGCCACGCCCCGGTTGGCGCTGCCCCGGCTGCAGGGCGTGGTGGAGCAGATCCGGCGGGGTGACGCGGCGGCACGGGCGGCCCAGCGGGCACCGGCGTTGGTACGCGGCGGCGCGGCCCGAGCGGCTGCCGGCCCGCTACCCGCGCACGGTCACGCCGAGGCCCTGGCGGTGCTCCAGCAGGCGGTCCGGGACAAGGCGCTGGTCTGGGTCGGCTATGTCGACGCGCACGGGGCGACGCTGTCCCGGTTGCTCCGGCCGGTGTCGATCGGCGCCGGCTACCTGCGCGCCGAGGACGAGCGGACCGAGATGCTGCACACCTTCGCCCTGCACCGGATCACCGCAGCCGTCCGGGAGGGCTGACCGCTCACCGACGTCACGCCGCCCGCCGGCGGCGTCACCCGGTGCCGCTCACCGGCGGCTGCGGCGTACGGTGCCGATGACGGAGACGACGAGGAGCAGGGCGAACGCGGTGCCCGCGGCCTCACCGACCGAGTCGATGAAGCCCTGCCGCTGCACCAGCCAGCCGAAGAGAAACCAGCCGACGACGGCGATCCCGGCGACGGCGTATCCGACCATGGTCGCCGTGGAGACCTCGTCGGTCGGTGTCACCCGGTCGCCGTTCGCCGCGTCCTCGGCGATCATCTCGTGGTCGACGGTCATGCCAGCCCTCCCACCCCGTGGCCCCTGGCTTCCAGGGTGGCACCCGGTCGCCAGGACGGACAGGGGGGATATACCCCTGATCCGGCCCCTATGGACAACTACCGACGGGGCAGTCCGAGACGGGCGGGGGGTCGGGCATCGACGGGCGGGTCGCCGGGACGGCGGCGGGGGTGGCTCAGGTGCCGGGACGGCGGGGTGGCTCAGGTGCCGGGACGGCGGCCGACGAGGACCACCCGGGAGCCGACCTTGCCCAGTTCCCACCAGCGCACCGCGTCGGCGTGCAGCAGGTTGACGCAGCCGTGCGAGCCGATCGCCGCGTTGTGCAGGTAGGTGGTGGTCTCGTGGAAGCCGATCCCGCCGTTGAAGCGCTGCCAGTAGGGCAGCCACACCTCGTACGGGTTGGACCACTCCTTGAGGTTGCGGAAGTTCACCCTGTACGTGCCGGCGGGGGTGGCGTAACCGGCCATCCCGGTGCGGGTGACGGTGGGCTTGGCGACCACCTTGCCGTCACGCATCACCCAGGTGGTCTGCCGGGTCAGGTCGATGCAGAAGGTGGTGCCGGAGCCGGCGGCGCAGCGCTTGACGTCCGTGGTGGCCAGCCGCTTCGCCACGTCGTACGTCGACGGGCCGGCGCGGCCCTCGGCGGGGCGGATGTCGTACCGCTGCTGGAACTTCTTGATCGCGGCGCAGTCGGCGTCGGTCTGCCGGCCGTCCACGGTGAGCTTGCCGAACCCGCCCAGCCGGGCCAGGTACGTCTCCACCTCACGCTGGTGTTCGCCCTGCTGGCAGCGGGTCAGGTTGGCCTTCGTCGGGGCGGGCTGGCGACGTCCGCTCGACGGCTTGGGGGCCCTGGTGGTGCGGGCCTCCGCCTTCGGCTGCGACTTCGCCTTCGGCTGTGACTTCACCTTCGGTCGGGGCTTCGTGGTGGACCGGGTCAGCTGGTCGGGCAGGGAGGCGGCACCCGCCCCCGTTGCCTTTTCCGCACTGCCGACCGGGGCGAGCCCTCCTCCAGTGCCACCCGGATCGGCCTGCGGATCGGGCGCACACCCACCTGCGCCGACCAGCATGACCATCGCCAGGGCGACGACCCGGGCTCGGTGGCGAACCTGCATGTAGTGCCTCCCCGGATCGGCCGTCCCACTGGTAGACGCATGTCGTCTGGGAAACGTTGCACCCATTGCGAAGATTTTCTGGCAACGTCCCGCCGCGTGCAACACTGGATGGTCGACCTGCGGCGGATTCGCCCGCCGGTCGGGGATTCCGGCCGAGGAGAGGACCAGGCGTGAGCGGTGGACCACTGATCGTGCAGTCGGACAAGACCCTGCTGCTGGAGATCGACCACCCGGATGCGCAGTCCTGCCGGATGGCGATCGCGCCCTTCGCCGAGCTGGAGCGTTCCCCGGAGCACGTGCACACCTACCGGCTCACCCCGCTGGGCCTGTGGAACGCCCGTGCCGCCGGCCACGACGCCGAGGCGGTGGTCGACGCGTTGTTGAAGTACTCCCGCTATCCGGTGCCGCACGCCCTGCTGGTGGACGTGGCCGACACCATGGACCGGTACGGCCGGCTCCAGCTCGCCAACGACCCGGCGTACGGCCTGGTGCTGCGGGGGCTGGACCGGATGGTGCTGATCGAGGTCGCCAAGAGCAAGAAACTCGCCGGCATGCTCGGTGACAGGATCGACGACGACACGATCCAGGTGCACCCCTCCGAGCGGGGTCGACTCAAGCAGGCGCTGCTCAAGCTGGGCTGGCCGGCGGAGGACCTGGCCGGGTACGTCGACGGCGAGGCGCACCCGATCGAGCTGGCCGAGGCCGGCAAGGACGGCGGCAAGCCGTGGACGCTGCGGTCGTACCAGCGGGAGGCGGTGGAGGCGTTCTGGGCCGGCGGGTCGGGCGTGGTGGTGCTGCCCTGCGGGGCGGGCAAGACCATGGTCGGGGCGGCGGCGATGGCCGAGGCGAAGGCGACCACGCTGATCCTGGTCACCAACACGGTCGCCGGCCGGCAGTGGAAGCGGGAGCTGATCGCCCGCACCTCGCTCACCGAGGACGAGATCGGCGAGTACTCGGGCGAGCGCAAGGAGATCCGTCCGGTCACCATCGCCACGTACCAGGTGCTCACCTCGCGGCGCGGTGGCGCGTTCACCCACCTGGACCTGTTCGGGGCCCGCGACTGGGGCCTGGTCGTCTACGACGAGGTGCACCTGCTGCCCGCGCCGATCTTCCGGTTCACCGCGGACCTCCAGGCCCGCCGCCGGCTGGGCCTCACCGCCACGTTGGTACGCGAGGACGGCCGGGAGGGTGACGTGTTCAGCCTGATCGGCCCCAAGCGGTACGACGCGCCGTGGAAGGACATCGAGTCGCAGGGCTGGATCGCCCCGGCCGAGTGCATCGAGGTCAGGGTCACCCTGACCGACGCGGAGCGGATGTCGTACGCGACGGCGGAGGCCGAGGAGCGCTACCGGATGGCGGCGACCGCCCGGACGAAGCTGCCGGTGGTTCGTGCCCTCGTGCAGCGGCACCCCGACGACCAGGTGCTGGTGATCGGCGCGTACATCGACCAGTTGCACCAACTCGGCGAATACCTGGACGCGCCGATCATCCAGGGCTCCACCACCAACAAGGAGCGGGAGCGGCTGTTCGACGCGTTCCGCGCCGGCACGCTGCGAACCCTGGTGATCTCGAAGGTCGGCAACTTCTCCATCGACCTGCCCGAGGCGGCGGTGGCGATCCAGGTGTCGGGGACGTTCGGCTCACGGCAGGAGGAGGCGCAGCGGCTGGGCCGGGTGCTCCGCCCGAAGGCCGACGGCCGGCAGGCGCACTTCTACACGGTGGTCTCCCGGGACACCATCGACACCGAGTACGCCGCACACCGCCAGCGGTTCCTCGCCGAGCAGGGCTACGCGTACACCATCGTCGACGCCGACGACGTCCTCGGCCCGAGGCTGCCCACGGTCGACTGACCGGTCCGTTCTCGGCTCTCTCCGTGCCACCCGGGGGTGGGCTTCTCGGCGTGGGTGCTGGTGCGCGCGGCTCCTCGGCGCGGGCGGCGGCGACCCTTGGCGTACCCGTGGCAGGGGCACTCGCGGCACGGGCGCGCGCCGCGCGGCGCTGGTGCGGGCGGGTGGTTCGGCCCGGGTGCGGGTGGTTCGTTGTGCGTCCTTTGGAGCTGATGTCGTTAGCGATTCAGTCGGCAGGCTCTCGCGTCCCCGCAGGCTTTCGCGTCCCCGCAGGCTCTCGCCGCCCCGCAGGATTTCGTCGTCCCCGACGGGTACGGTGTCCACAGTCGACAGTTGACACTGACACGTCGAGGGGAATCCGAGTGAAACGCCGACTTCTGCACGCACTGACGATCGCGATCGTCGTCCTCCCGGGCACGGCCGTGGCAGCCACGCCGGCCTCGGCGAGCGACGCGCCCGGCTACCTCTGCAACCTGACCCAGAACACCTGGCTCCGCACCGCACCGCACGCCCAGGTGCTCCGCACCCTGACCGCCGGGCGCGGATTCCGCTGGCACGGCCAGGGCTGGTCCGAGAACGACGACGCCTGGATCTACGGCCACGGCGCCGAGGACCCGTCCCTGGACGGCTGGGTCCCCGCCAGCAACACCACCTGCTGACCCACCCCACCCCCACCCCACCCCACCCCCACCCCGCCGCCGGCCGTGTTGACCAAGAGGTTTGCGTCACCGATCGGCGCGGCGATGACGCAAACCTCTTGGTCAACTCATCACCTCGGGGTGGGGCGGCGGCGGAGGGTGAGCCAGGTGGCCAGGATCGTCAGGGAGACCACGGGTGCCGGATGGCCGAGCACCGTGGCGACGGTGAGGTCCGCCGCGACGCCGGCAACGGTAGCCACGAACACCCATCGGGGTGCCGTCTCGGCGGAGACCTGCCGCCGGTCGGCCGGCATCCACCGGGTCGTCGACCACGGCTTGGCGATCGACACCCATGCCTGGAACGCGATCGCTCCGGCCATCAACGCCGAACCGACCGCCATGGGCAGGGCCGGGCCGGCCGCACCGGTGGCCGCCGCCGACGCGGTCTCCGCCAGGGCCTCGTCGAGGATGAAGATGCCCAGATAGAGCTGGACCAGCGTGATCGCGAACTTCACCAGCACCCACCGGTACCGGAAGAACCCCCACGGGGTCGCGGCGGCCAGCATGAGCCCGGTGAACGCCGAGGCGTTGGCCAGCGGGGCGAGCAACCGGCCGTCGAGCAGGTGGGCCATCGAGGTGGCGCTCACGGCCACCGCCCGGCTCTCCGTGGTCAGGCTGGCGACCAGCAACACGAAGAGCACCAGGGCCAGCGTCATCCATCCCACTGAGGTGACGACGTGCAGCCAGACCGTGAGCTGACGCCAGCGCCGTACGGGTCGGGAAGCCATGGGGCAAAACTGCCACCGCCGCGCTACGTCGAACACCGGTGAAAACCCGCGTCGTACGCCCCCTGAGACCGGGCGGGGCAGGGCGGGCTGGTGCCGGGTGGGTGGGGCGGTGGGGTGGGTGGGGTGGGGCGGTCAGAGGACTCGGGTGATCTGCTCGGTGGCCACCCTCGCGTGCAGGTCGGACCGGTCGAGGTTGGCGCAGATGACCACGGAGGCGCCGACGGCGAGCGGCGCGAGCAGCCACTTCACCGGCTGCTCGTGTTCGGCCGCGTCGACCAGCAACCGGTCAGCGCCGCGCAGGTCGAGCTGCCCGGCGAGCTCAGACGCGAGCCGCCCCCAGACGGCGTAACTCGTGCCGTCCGGGGTGGCCGGGGCGGCCGGGTGGACGGCGGCATAGTCGGGCGGGGCGTCGGTGTGCCGGAGCACCTCGGCGGACCAGTCGAGCCAACCTACCGGCACGTCGGCCAGCGGCCCGGGGCCGGTGCCGACGAGATAGCGGTGCACCCCGTCGGGCACGTCGTCCAGCCAGTCGTCGAGGCGTTCCGGGGTGACGAACACCGCGTCGTACGGCCGGTCGCCGCCCGGTTCGAGGACCGGCAGCCCGGCGGTGGCACGCGGCCGGAACGACACCGCCATCCCCACCGACCAGGCCCCGAGCAACACCGCAGCGGTACGCCAGTGCGGCGGCAGCAGCACCGCGACGCGGCTGCCCGGCCCCAACTCGCACCCGTCGCGCAACAGGCCGGCGGTGCGCGCCGCCCAGCCGCCGAGCTGGCTCGCGGTCAGCTCGGTCCGTTCACCGGTCGCGTCGTCGCAGTAGGTCAGTAGCGGCCGATCGACCTGCTGCGGCGCGTCGGCCGACGTGGTGACGGCAAAGCTGGCAGCCATCGGGCCTCCTGTCCTGGCGGATGCCTCACCCTACCGAGCCCGCTGCTCGGGCTGATGGCGCTCGCCGCCGGGGCGTACGCCCACCGTCGAGCCCACCCATCGAGCCCGACCACGCCGACGACACCTTCCGACCCGTCGACCCCGACCGAGCCCGACAACCGATGCATTCATCCACGGTGGACGCCGGGCCGGTCGGGTGCTGAGTACGGGTACGCATGACAGTGGCGTTCGCCGCGACAAGACTCGACCGCATGCGAGTACGGATCATGATCGTCCTTGCCGGCGTCGGCCTGGGCATGCTGATGGTGACCAGTGGCTGCGGCTACCGGGAGAACATCTGTAGCGATGGTGAGTACCCGGCGATCGCGGTGGGCGCGCAGGGCGGCAGCGCCTGTTTCCCGGACGGGCAGGAGCCGACCGCCCCGTACGTCCGCTATCCCCAGGGCAAGGTCCCGCAGCACGTCGACGACGAGTGGGACGTCTACTGGCGCGACCACGGCATCGACGAGAACGGTGCCGTCATCGACACCTGACCCGGATCGGATCGGCCCGGCCACCGGTTCGACCAGCGAAGACGGGCCGAACCGGCGAGGCCGCCGAGCCAGCTCACCGCCGGCGCGTCGCCGGCCGTTCACCCGCTGGCCAGCCCGTGCTCGGTCGTGCCTGTCAGCCTCCGTCCGAATCGAAAGTTCGGAGGAGCAGTGACAGCGAGAAGTGTGTTCGCCTCGGCAGTGGTGGCCGGCCTGGCGCTGGCCACCCTGACCACCCCGGGCAGCGCGGACGCCGCCCAGCGTTACCCCGACCGGAAGCTCGCCTTCGACCGCACCGCCACCTACCCGGTGTTCCAGAACCGGCCCGCCGGTGCGGACCCGGCCGCCGCGACGGTGGCCGAGATCTCCGCGGTCAGCCCGAACGGCCGTACCCTGGTCTACACCGACGCGGCGGCCCGGCGGATCGGGTTCCTCGACATCAGCAAGCCGCAGCAGCCGACCGGCCTCGGCACCCTCTCCCTGGCCCAGCTCGGCGACGCCGAGGACGAGCCGACCTCGGTGGCGATCGTCGGCCGGTACGTCCTGGTCGTGGTGAACACCAGCGCCGGCTACACCGCCCCCTCCGGCCGGCTGGACGTGATCGAGCTGGCCACCCGCCAGCGGGTACGCAGCATCGACCTCGGCGGGCAGCCCGACTCCATCGCCATCAGCCACGACGAGCGCTACGCGGCGATCGCCATCGAGAACGAGCGGGACGAGGAGGCCACCCCGCCCGGCCGCAAGAAGGGTGACCTGCCGCAGGCGCCCGCCGGTTTCGTACAGCTCATCGACCTCGACGGCAAGACGACGCCGCAGCGGTGGAAGCTGCGTACCGTGTCGCTGACCGGCCCCGACGGCCAGGCGCTGCCGGTGCTGGCCGCCGCCGGGATCACCGAGCCCACCGACCCGGAACCGGAGTACGTCTCGATCAACGAGCGCAACCAGCTCGCGGTGACCCTCCAGGAGAACAACGGCGTCGTCCTGGTGGACCTGCCCACCGGCCGGATCACCCGGGCCTTCAGCGCGGGTACGGCCTCGGTCGACGGCATCGACACGGTCAAGGACGGCCGGATCGACCTGACCGGTGCGATCACCGACGTTCCCCGCGAGCCCGACGCGGTGGCCTGGGTCAACGACCGTTACCTGGCCACCGCCAACGAAGGCGACTGGCGGGGCGGCACCCGGGGCTGGTCCATCTTCGACAGCCGGACCGGCCAGGTGGCCTGGGACGCGGGCATAACCTTCGAACGGCTCGCGGTCCGCTACGGGCTGCACAACAACGACCGGGCCGCGAAGAAAGGCACCGAGCCGGAGGGCGTGGCGATCGCCGAGTACCACGGCGTGCGGTACGCGTTCGTCGGCTCGGAGCGGAGCAACTTCGTCGCCGTCTACGACCTCAGCCGGCCCACCGCCCCGGTGCTGCGCCAGGTGCTACCCACCACCAACGGCCCGGAGGGCCTGCTCCCCATCCCCTCCCGCGACCTGCTCGCGGTCTCCAGCGAGACCGACGACGCCTCGGTGGGCGTCCGCGCCTCGGTGTCGCTCTACCGGCTGGGTGAGCAGACCCCCGGCTTCCCGAGCATCGTGTCGGCCGACGACGCGCAGGGTGCGCCGATCGGCTGGGGGGCGCTCGGCGCGCTCTCCGCCGTACCGGGCCAGCCGCAGCAGCTCTACAGCGTCACCGACGCCGCGTACACCCCGACCCGGATCCTGACCCTCGACACCCGGAAGTCACCGGCGGTCGTCACCGGCTCGTCGACCGTGACCGACGCCGCCGGCAAGCCGATCGGGTACGACGCGGAGGGGATCTTCGCCCGGCCCCAGGGCGGCTTCTGGCTCGCCGTCGAGGGTGCCAAGGGCAGCGAGAACAAGCTGGTCCGGCTGAACGGCGACGGGCAGACCCAGCAGACCGTGCCGCTGCCGGCGGAGATCGCCGCCGGGCTGGGCAAGCAGGGCTTCGAGGGGGTCACCGCCAGCACCGACCGGAACGGCCGGGAGATCGTCTGGGCGGTGCTCCAGCGCGAGGTCGCCACCGACCCGACCGGCGTCGTCCGGATCGGCCGGTACGACGTGACCGCGGACAGCTGGAGCTGGTTCGGCTACCAGTTGGCGAGCACCAGCGCTTCCGGTGACTGGATCGGGCTCTCCGAGATCACCGTGGTCGGTGACCGGCTCGCCGTGATCGAGCGGGACAAGCTCAACGGCCCGGCCGCCACCGTTAAGCGGATCTACACCGTGCCGCTGCCGACCGGCCCGGCCACCGCCGGCACACTGTCGGTGCTGCCCAAGACGCTCGCCGTCGACGTGCTGCCGGCACTGCGGGCCACCAACGGCTGGACCCAGGAGAAGCTGGAGGGGCTGACCGTGGGCGGCGACGGCCAGGTGTACGCGATCACCGACAACGACGGCGTCCTGGACGCCACCGGCGAGACCGCCCTGCTGCGCCTCGGCACGTACCGGAAGGTCTTCGGGCAGCGCTGAGTCGGGAGGGTGGGGGCGGGCCGCCCGTCCCCACCTGCCCGGGGCGATCGGGTTCGACCGCCCCTCCAGGTTCAGCTGGACGTACGGATTGGGGCGAGGCTGATCAGGCCGCAGCCGTACGCCTTGCCGTGGCCGATGCCCTGCTGGACCGCCGTCCGGAAGGCCTCCGCGTCCGTGACGATCAGGTGCCCCTCGAATCGAACCGGCTCGATGGTGATCGGTCCCCGGTCACCGGCGCGGGGCTGTCCGGTCTGGACAAGACACGGCGAGGGCGACACGTCCGGTTGCCCGTTGTACGCGGTCGGCACCACGAAGCCGTGCTGCCCACCTTTCCTGATCAGCCATTCGATCTGTTCGTCGGGCTTGCGTCGGGCGATCCGCTGACCGCGTGCCCGCTTACCACCCTCCGCCGCCGGCCTGTCCCGGTCCGCCTGACGGACGACGGTGCGGGTCGGGTTTCCGACCAGGCGGAAGGCGAAGCGCCGACCGGGGGTGATGGCGTCGAGCAGTGGTTGCAGGCTGCGTACCTGGGGCGGTTCGATGAGGTAGTCGCCGGACAGGCGGCTCCAGTCCGGCTTGGCGCTGCTCTGCACGTACTCGACGAAGCCACGGTGCACGCTGTCGAGTCGCCACAGCACGGACTGGGACTGCCGGGCAGGGGTGTCCGCAGGCAGGTCGGGGTACCCGGACATCACCGTCCGGTGCATCTGCCGGAGGTCGGCGTGGTCGCGGCGGAAGTCGCGCGAGTACACGTTGACCGTCAGCTTGCTCAGGTACACGAGGCTTCCTTCGCGGTGATGATCAGTTCGTCGGTCAGCGGCACGGTTCCGGTCCGGACCGCGCGGGCGGAGTACCGGCGGTCGTGGGGCGCGAACGACAGGGGAACGTCCATCCGCAGCTCGGCAGCGGGCTCTGTCGGTTGGCAGTCGACCGTGGTGCGCAACGGGGTCCGGGCCGTGTTCCGTCGCTCGGCAGCCCGGACGTCGGCCCGGTTCTCCAGCCACGGATGGGTGGTAAGGGCTTCCTCCAGGGACTGGTCGGTCAGTCCGAGGCCGGTATCGGCCTCCTCGTGAGGGCCGTTGGTGACCAGTGGCCGGGCCGGCGGGAAGGCCCGCCGGCCGAGGAACAGCGGCCAGACCGGTGCCCGGAGGGCCTCCTGGATCTGGGCGAGCCGGGCGGCATCCTGGCCTTCGAGCACGACCAGGAAGATCGCGTCGGCGAGGTAGTACCGGTGGCTGAGGGTGGTGCGGTGCCCGCCGCCCGTTGTCGTCGGCACGTTCTGGGTGACGTGGTAGTCCCGTTCCAGGATGCCCTCCCGGTCGACCCGGACACCCATCCGCAGGTTGGCCAGATCGACGAGGGACGACGTGTCGTCGCGGGGAATGCCGAGAGCGGCGGCGAGCAGGCCGACCACCCCGGACTTGGTGGGCTCCCGACCGGTGTCGCGGATGTTGTTGCGGGAGCGGGTGCCCCAGGACTGCATCGGCGCGTCGAGGCAGAGTGCGAGGGAGTGGATCGGCACCGCCCTCACACCTTCGTCGCGGCCAGCACCCGGGACACCAGTTCGTGCCGGCTGGGTGCGACCTCCCGGGCGTCAAGGCCGGTCACGTCCGCGCTGATCGAAGCGGCGACCACCGCCCGCAGGTCGTCCTCGCCGTAGAACCGGCGGAGCCGGTTGAAGTGGCCGAACAACTCCTGCGTCGAGGTCACCATCAGGTCGTGGCCGGTGACCGGCTTGAGGAACGCGTTGGCCAGGTTCCAGGCACCCTTGTCCCGGACCACCACCAGGAGGGTCTCGGGCGGGGTCAGCGCCGCCGTGGAGTTCTGCTTGCCGCTCGGTACGGCGTCGATGAACGCCTCCAGCCAGGCCCGGGTCGCCCGTGCCACCAGATCGGTGTCACCGCGCAGGTTGGTGCCGAGCTGGTCGAGGTGCAGGTTGGCGTACCGGTAGTAGCAGGCGGAGTTGAAGTCGACCGTGCCGATCATGTCGGCGCCGGACTCGTCCTGCGGCTGGAGGTCGTCGACGGCGGTGTAGTAGTCGTACTCGTTGACCACGGCGTGGGTCGAGATCGCGTGGGCGACCTGGGACGCGGCGTCGACGTTGAAGTCCTTGTTGTCGGCGATCATCCGCCCGAAGAGCGCGACGTCGACGACCCGGCCGGCGTCGAGGATCCGGCCCGCTGCTTCCAGCGTCTGCCGGTCCGGCTTGATCTTACTCTTCTTCTCGTCGGCGGCGTCCGCCTTCTTCTTCTCGGCCGCCTTGGTCCGGGCCGCCGCGTCGGCGGCGAGCCGGTCCCAGTCCCGGTCGCAGTAGTCGGCGAGGAGTTCCACCGCCTGGTTACCGACGAAGAGCAGGTACTCGGTGAGCGTGTTCCGCCGCTTGTCGAGGCCGAAGCCGAGGGCCAGCAGCGCCGACGAGGCGACCCCCACAGACTCGTCGTAGTCCCGGCCGCGCTCCTCCTTGAGCACCCAGGCGGTCTTGTCCACCAATCGTTTGGTCCGTACCCCGGTCTCGGTCGCCGCCAGCCCGTAGCGCTGGAAGAGCAGACGTGCGGCCCGCTTGAGGGACTGGCTGGAGATGCGACCGCGTACCTGGCCGCCGAACGTGGCGGTCTTCGGCTGGCCGACGTCGTCCCGGTTCAGGTTACTGACCGGGAAGGACTGCAACAGATGCAACTCGATGATCACAGGCTCTCCTGGTTAGGCGTCAACCGGCTCGGCAACGACGCCCTCTGCCGGCTCGGATTCGGTGCTGGAGGTGGCCTTCGGCGTACGCTTCGGCCGGTGGTAGTCCCGCGCCCAGCGCAGCCGGACCCGATGCGTCTCTTCGGCGGAACCCTGCATGTCGACCAGGTCGGTGAGCAGGCGGTGAAAGTCGATGGCGACGTCACCTGAGCGCAGAAGCTGGACGGCCTGCCGCAGGTAGTGCGGCAGCGCGGTGTCGTCGACGGAGAGCAGTTGGGTGAACCGCCGGGCTGCCGAGGGACGCTTCTCGACCAGGTCACGCATGGCGGTGCCGAGGGACCGTCCCCGAACGGTGTTCCCGTGCGGGTGCAACGCGAAGAGCCCCGCGACCAGCAGCCACGACTTCTGCTCCCGCTCCGGTGGCTCATAGGGAAAGACGACGTCGTACGCCTCGGCTTCCTGTTGGCCACCGGAGAAGGAACGCCGCAGCCGGGCCAGGGCCCGCCGGGCGTCGCCGGACCTGCGCGGGTTGTCCGACGTGACGGCGTAGTGCAGCCCGTAGAGGCCACGCACGAAGGCGTCCCGTCGCTGGGTCACGGTGGTGCTGGGGTCCATGGTGCCGTCCTCCTACTCGATGTGGCCGGCGAGGTGACCGCGATAGGCGTTGATCTCGCTGTTCAGCTGGTCGACGAAGTGTCCGTAGCACTGGCCGGCGATCTCCAGGTTGCGGCCCTGCCGGGGCGAGCCCTCGGCCCAACGCACGGCGGCCTCGGTAGCGATCCGGCGCACCGCCCGGTCCCAGTCCCGGGTGGCGGGCACCGGGCTGGTCCCGCATTCGAGCGCGCGGGCCAGCCCTTCCAGAAGCGCATCGAAGGGCCGGGACAGCAGCGGCCAGTACGCCAGGTCGAGCCCGTGCGCGGCGGGAGCCCTGAACTGCGCCCGGTGCTCCCGATCCATCTGGTTCAGCGCACTGCCGACGAGGTTGGCCAACTCGATGCTGCGTCCGATGACCGGCCCCGCGACCGGATGGTCGGCGCGCAGCAGGGCGACGGGGGCGGCCACGGTCTCCTCCAGGGCCTGCTGCACGACCGAGCCCTTGCTGTCGAGCTGCTGCCCGAAGACCCGCAGGGTGTAGACCGCCTGGCGGGGTATCACCCCGTCCATCACCATCCGGGCGACGTGGTCGAGGGTCAGCGGTCGTTGCCAGTGCCGTTCCTCCGACCCGATCGGGGCGAGGAGGAGTTCCTGGCTGAACCGCCACACCCCACGGTGTTCCTGGAGCCGTACCGGGTACCAGGGGCCGTACGTCGGTGTGGTCGACTTGCCTTTGGTCGTACGCCCCTCCTTGATCTTCGGACGCCGATGGGCCGCCATCCACTCCCGGTCCTGCGGATCGCCGGCGAGTCTGGTGCCGGGAGTGACCACGACCCGGTCGACGTACGTGCTGCCGTCGATCTGCCGAGGCACCAGCCATACCCGGCGAGCCGGCCAGGTGAGCAGGTCGGTCCAGCCCTCGGGGTGCCGTTGATCCGGCTCGGGGCCAGGTGGGGCGGCCTCCCACGCCGGCCGGTCGTCCACGCCGGTGCTCCTGGGCGTCTCGTCGTCGGGGCAGTACGGCATGAGGTTCAGCAGCAGCGTCTCCTTGAGAGTGCCGCCTTCGACCAGCACCATCCCCATCGCGTTGGCCGGCGCAGCCTGGGATGCCTTGTCCTTGCGGTACGGGGTCTTCATCCCGCCCGGGTCGTACGCCTGGAGGGTCACCAGCCACCGGGCCGCCTCGGCGGGTGTCAGACGCACCTCGGCCGATGCGGTCGTATGGTCGAACAGCGTCGTGTTGTTGCCGACGGCTCGGTGCGGCACGAGTTTCGCCGCGCTGGAGGCGGCGACCCCCGCCACCGCCGGGCACTGGAGGAACGGCCGCTCGGCATCGAACAGCTCGAAGCGGTCGGCGAGCACCTTCGGGGTGGGCAGCCGTTCCGCCCGCCACAACTCCGCCCACTCCACCTCGCTGGCCGGCCCGTACGCCCGGTGCATGAAGGCCAGGACGAGCCGGTGCAGCGCCGCCGTCATCGGTGGCGTCTGGCCCAGGATGCGCCGGAGGAGATGGGCGTCGGTCAACAGCGTGACGAGGTCGAGTTCGTCCCGGGTGCCGTCCATCCGCACCACCGGCAGCCATGGCTGCTCGGTCAGGTTGAAACGCACTGGTTCACCCGTCCTGATCGTCGTGGTCGAGGCCCGTCTCCGGGCCACTGATCCGCAGGCCGGCGCTGTCGGAGTAGCGCACCGACAAGCTGCCGAGGGCACCGGTTCCGTTCCGCACCACGACCGGCCGGGAGTCGACGAGCCAGGGTGATGCGGCGAAGACCGCCGGGATCGGGATCACGCGCAGGATATCGAGCACCACCGACAGGTTTCCCTCACCGGCGGCTACCCGGACCGTGGAGTCGAGCAACTCCGACAGCGACTCCGGGTGGGGCGGCTTCGTATCGGCAAGATCGACGGGAATCTGGCCCGTCACCGGTACCGTCCGACCGTTCTCGTCCCGCAGCACGACCACGTCGATCCAGTCGTCCAGCGGCCAGCTTTCGCCCTGGTCATTCACTGCGGCGGCCCCGTCCGTCCGGCTTGCGGGTCTGGCCGGTGAAGCGCGGATGCGCGGTGAGTTCCAGCAACGCGCGAGGATGGGTGGGGGGTGGCAGGAAGCGTCCCGCCGCGTTCTTCCGGTCGTCGTTCTGCGCTTTCTCCAGCTTGGCCTGGGCGAGTTGCCACCGCGCTTCCCACCCCGAGGGGTACGCGATCCCGTCCGGGTCCGAATAGACCGCGTCGACCAGCTCCGGAACCTCGTCCGGCATCCGCAGCTCTCGCCGCTCGCGCAGCAACGCCCAGGTACGCAGCAGGACGACGTCCTGGTAGATGTGCGTGGTGTACGCCGGCCAGACCGGACCGGATGCCTTCTCGGTCACGCCGACCAGGGCGAGGGTCGGCGGCGAGCCCGGATCTGCCCGGCGGAACCGGTGCAGCCGCCCGGCCCGCTGGATCAGGCTGTCGACGGGGGCCACATCGCTGGCCATCGCGTCGAAGTCCAGGTCCAGACTCTGCTCCAGCACCTGGGTTCCGACGACGACGTAGCCGCCTGCGGGAGCGCGGGTGCCTTCCGGGCCGAACAGTTCCCGAAGCTCCTGCTCGACCTGGGCGCGTACCGCCGCCGGGAGTTGGCCGGTGAGCGACACGATCCGGGGCCGTGCACCCGGGGGCAGCGCGGACACCGCCTTTTCGAGCAGTTCAACGGTACGGTCGACCCGCCGTACGAGGTTGTGCACGACCGCCACCCCACGACCGCCAGCCGCCTGCGCCAACACCCACCCGGTCAGCTCCTGGTCAGCGACCTGCACCAGACCGACCCGTCGGCCGACGTTGGTGCTGGACGCCGCCGCCTGCGCGACCTCGGGAACCCCCTGGTCGTCCAGCCAGACCGCGTGCGGATAGTGCAGTTCGGGCAACGACAGCTCCACCTCGTTCGGGCGGGACCGCCGGGCACCGGCGTACCAGTGCCGGAGCAGTTCCTCCCGGCGTACCCGGGGCAGGGTCGCCGACAGCAGGATCACCGGCACTCCGAGCCGGCCCAGCCACCACAGGATCCGGTCCAGGATCGTCGACATGTACACCTGGTAGCCGTGCACCTCATCGACGACAAGAACCCGGTTGGAGAGCCCGACCAGGGGCACCGGTGCCCACGGGGACCGGATTCCGCCCTGTAGCACCCGGTCGATGGTGCCCACGGCCAGCGGGGCGAGCAACGCCCTGAGTTTGGTGAACCACTCCCGTACGACCTGGTCCTGGCCACCGGCCGGGTCGTCGGTGCCGACGTCCTCCGGAGTCACCGGCTCGATCCGGGCGGCCTGCGCCCGCCGGTCGGCCAGGTGTTCGGCGGCCGTGCCGTGCAGGAGCTTGACCGAGAGCGCCGGGTCGATGCCCGCCACCAACGGGTCGACCTCGTCGAACATCTGGTTGCTGGTCGCCCGGGTGGGCATGGCGACGAAGAACCCGGCCAGCCCCAGCCGGTGCACCAGACCTACGGTGGTCTGGAGGGCGATCCTGGTCTTACCCTCGCCGGTGGGTGCCTCGACGATCAGGATTCCGGGCCGCTCCCTGCTGGCCATCAACTGCTCGACGGCCCGTTGCAGGGGCCGGGGCTGCTGCCCGAACAGCCGGTCGAAGCTCAGGTCACCCGGCGGCACCCACCCGGACCACCCGAGCCGGTCGACCTGTTCCTTCGCGCGGTCCCGAGCGAGTCGCAGGTACTCGGTCAGCTCGACGTCGCTGCCCGCGTGCGTGGCTTTGCGGATCGAACCGGAAGCGATCCAGTCGCTCGCCGTGGTCAGGCCGGCGAGCGCGACCGCACCGCCGGTCCCGAGCACCACCTCCGACCAGGCGACGGTACGTGGATCGGGCAGCCCCAGCAGCTCCGCCGTACGGCAGAACAGCTCCTCGGCCCACCTCGCCCACTGCTCGCCGCCGTGGTCCAGAACAGCCGATTCGACGTTGAGCAGCGCCGCGTCGGAGAAGAAGCTGCCATGGTGCCCACCGAGAGCCTGCGCCAACGTCCGAGCCGTCTCGGGCTTCGCTCCCCAGTCGAGCAGGAAGCACCGCAGGTGATAGGCCGTCAGGACGCCATGGAGAGTGTCAGTCCGGCGACCGCCCGCTCGGATCCGGCTCAGACGGTCGGTCTGCGCCACCGCCTCCGGTGGCAGCAGCTTGGCCGCGACGTCCGCCCGCAACGCCTGGAAGGCCGGCGAGAGTTTGCCGAGATCATGCAGCCCGCAGAGCAGGCCGACCCAGGCGGCAGGTCGGCCGCCGAGCGGGTCGAAAGCGACCTTGAGTTCCGCGCGGCAGGTGGCGCTGACCAGACGGTCGTAGAGCAGCTCGGCAACAGCGGCGGTGTCAATCGTGTGGCAGATCAGCGGGTGCGGAATGGTCTCCTCACCCTGTTTGGGAGCGCCCGCCTTTCCCCAGAAAACCCGTACGTCGACTCGCTTGTCACCCGAGAGGCCAACGGCCACGCTGATCCGCCCTACATCTGCTGTCTCTAGATCCCGACGAAGCTACCGGCTGGCCGCTCTCGCGCACAAAGGCCCGAGAATGGTCGTCTGGGAATTGGCCACACAAGACACCTGTCAGAAAGGTGTCACAAAGCGATGCGAAGAATCTGCTCGGCCGCCGCCCCACCTGCCAGGTGAAGGCGGGGTCGCCTTACCGGTGTCGTGGATGCCGGCGAGCCACCGCACCAGGACCCGAGCGTCCACCAGACCACCCGGCAAGGGCTCGGCAATGCGCTGCCGGACCGTGACCGGCAGCCACCTATCCCACAAGAGGCCAGCCACATCGGCGCTGTCGGCAAAATGCCGGAAAAACGGCAGCCAGACCAGCCCTCGGTCACGGTTCGTCTTACCCCAGACGAGACGCGCGGCCTCGCTGAGGTCGCCCCAATCGACCACACCAGACAGACAACCAGAGGGGTACGACACCGGGGGTCACCTCTCCAACCACTACACGAGACCAAACGGACCCGACAGAAACGAGTGTTCCGGCATCGAGAACGACCCTCACGTACGAGCGATACGGCTGCACCCAGACTCATCGCGCATCAGACGCATCGACCACAGCCGCAACATGTCCCAGGAGCACGACCGGCCGGTACGCTGACCCACCAACAGCACCCGACTCGACAACCGGACACAGGCGACCCACGATGGTGATCTTGCAAAGCAAAGTGAAGAAAAACCACAGATTTGATCTTTAGCGCCCCAGGTCAGGAAGTCTGCTCCCCGCGCATGCGGGGGTGATCCTGATCGGGATGCGCGAATTGTGGTCACGCTGCCCTGCTCCCCGCGCATGCGGGGGTGATCCCACTGTGCCGTCGGGGTCGGTCCAGGTGGCCCGCTGCTCCCCGCGCATGCGGGGGGTGATCCTGTCCGGAACATCGGGTAGGCCGGGATATGCCTCTGCTCCCCGCGCATGCGGGGGTGATTCCGGCAGCTCACGCCCATCCGTGGTCGAACACGTCCCCACCTCCCTGGGATCTCACTCGCCGGGCTGCCCGAGAGCAGCCAGAACCTCCCGCGCGAGGATCACCGCCGGGCAGTACGCCGCCCGACACACCGGGCAGCGACCATCCCGCCCCGGTCGGTGCTCGCGCAGGATCGTCCGGGCTGTCAGCGTGAGCCGGTTACGGATCTGCGCCAGGGACAGGAACGGCGCGGTCACCTGGTCAGGCCGACCAGCGCGGCCAGGTTCGCCACGCCGGCCGGTGCCGGGCCGCCGCGCATGACATGGGCGATCACCGTACGGGCGGCAGGCCGCAAGCGGACCTCGGCCGGTGCGGTCCGGTCGGCGTCGACCAGCGCGCGGCCCGCCCTTAGCAGGTCACCGACGTGCAGGTACGCCTGTGCCGCGTCGACCAGGTGCGCGGCGCGGTGTTCGGCCGGCAGCAGTTTCCACCCGCTCCCACTGACCGCCTTCTCGTGCCAGGTGACCGCCGTACCGCCGTCGCCCAGCGCGACCGCCGCCGTCACCCGGGCCACCTCGACCGTCGCCGGTCCGAAGCTGGTCCGGTGGTGGTCGCGGCTGTCGCCGACCCGTCCGGCGATCTTCGCCGCCTGGTCGATCAGCTCCTCGGTGCTCTGCGCGTCACCGCACGTCGCGGCGGCCAAGGCCGCCTCCACCAGCAGCGCACCGCACAACGACAGGTCAGGTGGTGCGGCCGGGGTGACGCGGCGTGCGGCGGCGATCGTCACGGCCATCGCCAGCCGGCCCCGCCCCGATGCCCGCAGCGCCTGCCCGAGGGGGATCGCGGCGACCGCCGTCAACTGCCGGTCCCCGCAGGAGACCGCCATCGCCCGGTCGGCGGCCAGCCAGGCCAGTTCCGGTTCGCCGAGCTTCACCAGCACCGACGCCGTGATCCGGTACGACTGCACGAGCAGCGCTGTCGTCTCGTCCCCGTCGTCGGCAGCCTGGCTGCGCTGGGCGTCGCCGAGCAGGCCCGGCAGCATCCGCACCAGCCGTGGATAGTCGGCGTGCTCGTACGACAGCCAGGCGTGCCCCACCCGCCGGTCCAGTTCGCCGGCCGGCAGCGCCGGTCGATCGCCGGAGCCCGCCCACAGCACGTCGTATTGGGCCAGCGCGGCCCGGATGCCGTCCACCCCGTCGACGGCATCAGCGGTCGCCACCGACGCGATGTCTTCGCCGGTCAACGCCGAAGGGTCCACCCGCAGCACCTCGGCGATGTCGCGGATGACTGAGAACTTGTCGAGGGCGCGGACGCCCCGCTCGACCTTGTCGACCCAACTCTTCGACTTGCCCAGCCGGTCGGCGAGCATCTGCTGGGTCAACCTGCGCCGCACCCGCCAGTGCGCCACCCGCCGCCCTATCGGCAGGTCGTCACCGACCACGACGCCACCGTCGGTCCGGCACCGCCCGGGTGGTCTCCTCCACCGGTACGCGCTCCGCCTCGGCCTGTGCCAGTAGCCGCTGCCTCGCCGCCTCCCGCTCGGCCGCCTGCACCTGCTCGCCCCGACTCGCCTCCGGCTCGTCGCCACGACTCCGCATCGTCACCCCCGCTGGCCGGGGCACGGAGGCATCCTGCCTCGCACCCGTCTTCACGAGAGGCGACTACGGCGGGCGCTCGGACTGGTCCGGTGGACGCCCTGTCGCCTCTCGATTCCGACGGTAGGTTCGCTTGAGTGACGGTGGCTTAACAGTCAGTTAGATTGCGTTCGGCTCAGGGTCCAGTGGGTCGATGCCGATGCGGACCGCCAGATCCCGCAGCTCGGGAGAGCCGCGCCGCCGCGCGTCCCTGACCATCTGCCCCACGATCTCTCGGACGCTCGGCCGCGACCTCAGCTCCGCCGGTGACGCCGTGTCAGCTTCCAGGAACGAGAGGATGGCCCGCTCCTGGTCGCCGGCCGCGTACCACCCCCGGCCTGCATCCAGGTGCAGACGGCATCGCCGGTTCGCGGTACGGACCTGAGAACGGTCGACTCGCCGTGCGTGCTCCGGGGCACGCTCCGGCGTTCCGTTCTCGACCGCCACACCCACCCGCCAGATTCCGCAGTTCGCCGGAGTGAACTCCATTCGCCACGGGTCCGATCCGGCGCGGCGTGCGGCACTCTCGGCTTCTGCCAGGTGCCCGTCCGGGTCACCGGTGTCGAGCGAGGCGGCCGACATGGCCGCGTGCAGGTGGAGCATCCCGTACCAGGTCAAGGTCTCCGCGTCGCCGATGTCCCCGAGTTGCTCGGCCGCACCTGCAGCCAGGGCGAGCGAGCGGCGTCGGCCGCCGTGGGTGCCGGACGACAGGGCGCTCTGCGCGACGGCGAATCGGCTGGCCGCCAGCTCGGCGGGGCCGGCCAACGCGGCAACCACCTCTGCGCGTTCGGCGTATCGCGCCGCCAAGTCGATGTAGCCGAACGGCTTGACAGCGAGCACGGTCGTCACGGCAGCCCGGACGAACAGTCTCGGCCCGTCCTGGTGCCCGGATTCGACAAGCTGCCGGGTGTCCGCGACCAGGCCGGGCAGCAGCCGAGCCAGCGCCTTGTAGTCGCAGGCCATCCGGGCCGCCATCGCCTGATCTACCGCCGCGCCGAGGACGGCAGGGTCCAACGGCCGATTCGGCACGTCAGGGTCGTCGTCGAGGGCCCCGCGCAGCGCCGGCACGGTGGTGTAGATGGCGAGGTCATCCTCGCTGCGAGGTTGGTGCGGCTGTCCGGTCAGGTCGGTGACGCTGACTCCGAGGGCACCGGCCAGGGCGATGAGCCTGGAGCGTTTGGTGACCGGCCGCCGGCCCGACTCGATCATTGAAATGTAGGCGGCGCTCACTCCCACCCGGTCGGCGAGCTGCTGCTGCGTCATGCCAGCAGCGTCACGCCAGACTGCCACCCGCAGTCCGATGTAGTCGCCCATGGCTCCTCCTGCCTGAGGTTGACGGCCCCCATACAGAGCCCTGGACATTGACGGTACGTGCAGTGACGATCCGCTGCCATCCCACCACTCTGCGCACCGACCACTGCCGAGCCACTTCTGGAGGCAGAACCCACCCCGGCCATGCCGCCGTGGCGGGGACGCTATGAAGCGCACATGATCGGCTGGCACATCTACGCACCACTACCGCACGGTCAGGCTCATCCGTTCACAGAGGCCGCGCTGCTCCGGCGAGGTCGCACCCCGACGGAGCAGCGCCCTGGCGGTCTCCCGGGCGGATACCGACGACCGGGCGTGCTGCGGGCCGACCCGCTCGGCGGTGAGCAGCATCCGCACGGCTTCCCGGTCCTGGCCGACAGCTTCGGTGGCCCGGCTCATGTCGAGCCAGAAGTACACCTGCCGTACCGGGGGCAAGCTTGCGGCATCCACCCTCGCGGCCGTCGTCAGCGCCAGGTCGGGGCGGCCGGTGTCGAGCTGGTAGGCCATCCGCCACAGTGCGACGTTCCGTGGACCCCAGTCCAGATCCCAGCTCGTGGTCTCCTCGGTGTGCGCGGCGATCCTGGCCGCCTCGGCGAGATGGTCCTCGGCCCGCGCCTGGTCCCGCAGCCCGGCCAGGTGATGCGCCCTGGCCAGGTGGAGGAAGCCGAGCACGTCCAGAGCGCTGTCCGCCGCGCTGCCCGCGAGGTCGGCACCGGCCGCGTCGCACAGGGCGCCGGCCGGACCGTACGCGCCGGAGTAGGCGGAGACGCGGGCCCGGTTGGCGGCGGCCACCCCGGCGGCAACCGGGTCGTCGAGCAGCCCGGCCGCCTCGGCGCAGCGCTCGGCGGCCAACCAGGCATGCGCCGGGTAGCCGACGTTGAGCAGCGATCCCATCGCCACGCCGTACACCGGCACCATTTCTGCCAGCGCCACCCGCCGGTCGGTCAGGCTGTGCATCGCCGGGACCAGGTCCACGAGTCGGCGTAGGGCTCCGGCGTAGTCGCACCGCCCGTAGAGGCCCCGCACGAGCGCGGACTCCCGACGTACCTGCTCGGTGGTGGCCGCCGCAACGGGACGCGTCGACATCGGGGTGTCCATCATCGCCCGCCAGACCCGCTCCGCGTCGATGCGAGCGGCGTCGAGCTGCCGGTCTGCGGGGATGGGACGACGGGGCATGGGCGACCTTCCCGGGCTTGTCGGCCTGGCTGGCGGCCTGACCGGTGCCACGGCCACCACTTCGGACGGTACCGCCCACTGCGACGGTCAGTCACGTGACGCTCCGTACTCCGAGGCGGCACGCCGACGTCAGCGTCGGGCCGGCTCACTTCACCTTCGGCAGCGCGGGGCCGCCGTCGAGCAGTGGGGCGAGCAGGTCCCCCCACTTCTCCACCCGTCGCAGCACCTCCCCGGCGGTGTACGGCTTCGCCGCAGGCCGTTTCCCCGCCGCCCCCGCCTCGACCTCGTCCCAGGTCAGCGGCGTGGACACCGCCGGCATCGACTGGGCCCGCAGCGAGTACGGCGCCACCGTGGTCTTCGCCGCGTTGTTCTGGCTCCAGTCGATGAAGACCTTCCCGGGCCGCAGGTTCTTCGCCATCCGCGACACGATCAGCTTCGGGTGGGCCTGCTCCAGCTCCTGGGCGATCCGCTTCGCGTAGCCGGAGACGAGGTCGGCGTCCTGGGTGCCGCCGATCGGGCAGCAGAGCTGCATGCCCTTCTTGCCGGAGGTCTTCGGGTACGCCGCCACCCCGTCGAGGGTGAGGCGGTCGCGCAGCAGCAGGGCCACCTGGCAGCACTGCGGCAACGATGCCGGCGGGCCGGGGTCGAGGTCGACCACCATCAGGTCCGGGTGGGTACCGATCCGCCACTGCGGGGTGTGCAGTTCGAGGGCGGCCAGGTTGGCCAGCCAGACCAGGGTGGGCAGGTCGTCGGCGACCACGTAGTCGATGGTCTCCCGGCCCTTGCTCGAACCGGGTACCGGCAGCGTCTCGGTGCGTACCCAGGCGGGGGTGGCGGCGGGGGCGTTCTTCTCGAAGAACGAGCCTCCGGTGACGCCGTTGGGGAACCGGATCCGGGTCAGCGCCCGGTCGGCCAGGTGCGGCAGCAGCACCGGGGCGATCCGGGTGTAGTAGTCGATCACCTCGCCCTTGGTGAAGCCGGCCTCCGGGTAGAGCACCTTGTCCAGGTTGGACAGCTCCAGCGCCCGGCCGGCCACCTCGACCTTCAACCGTTCAGGCATCCTCGACCTCCTCGGGCGGCTTGTCGGGGCGCAGCCGCAGGATCCGGGGGAACCGCAGCCGCCCGTCGGGGGTGCGCTGGCCGTACTTGACCTCCACCACGATCCGGGGGGTCACCCAGAGCGCCCCCCGGGCGTCGTCGCGCGGGACGTCCGCGGCGAACGGCGAGCCGTCGGTACGCAGCGGTTCCAGCTCGCGCAGCAGCTCCCGTTCCAGGGCCGCGCCGATCCCGCCGCCGACCCGCCCCCGGTAGGTGAGCCGGCCGTCCGGGCGGGGCACCCCGACCAGCAGCCCGCCGATCTTCCGCGCGCCGGGCCGCCAGCCGCCGACCACGAAGTCGCCGGTCACCTCCAGCTTGACCTTCACCCAGTCCGGCGAGCGCACCCCGGGCCGGTAGGCCGCGTCGACCCGCTTGGCCAGCACCCCTTCCAGCCCGTGTTCCCCGGCCGCCTGGTAGGTGGCCGCGCCGTCGGCGAAGGAGGGCGGCACCGCCCACCGGGCCGCGCCGAGCCCCAGGCCGTCGAGCGCCGCCCGCCGTTCGTGGTACGGCCACCCGGTGAGGTCCTCACCGCGCCACCGCAACAGGTCGAAGATCATGTACGTGACCGGGATGGTGGCCGCCAGCCGGGCCGCCTTCGCCCGGTCCCGCACGTGCATTCGCTCGGTGAGGGCGGTGAACGAGGGCTGCCCGGCCGGGTCGAAGAGCACCACCTCACCGTCGAGCAGCGCGTCGTCGACCTGCTCGGCCAGGGTGACCAGTTCCGGGTACGCGGCGGTGATCTCCACGCCGGAACGGGCGTACAGGTGCGGGTGGCCGCCGACCAGGTCGGCGAGCGCCCGGACCCCGTCCCACTTGAACTCGTACGCCCAGCCGGCGCCCACCGGGAGCGGCCCGGTCGTCGCGAGCATCGGCTTCAACGGTGCGCCGGGCACGCTCCGAATGTAGTTGCCTACGGAACGTGGTGCAGGGGCTTCGATCGTTTGCGATCCTGGTCAGGGCGGTGAGAGGAGCACGGGATGCGGGCGATCTGGAAGGGGGCGGTGTCGTTCGGGCTGGTCTCGATCGGGGTGAAGCTCTACTCGGCCACCGAGGAGAAGGACATCCGGTTCCACCAGGTGCACCGGGACGACGGCGGCCGGATCCGCTACAAGCGCACCTGCTCGGTCTGCGGCGAGGAGGTCAGCTACGACGACATCGCCAAGGGGTACGACCTGGGCGGCGGCGAGCTGGTGATCCTGACCGACGAGGATTTCGCCGACCTGCCGCTGACCAGTTCACGGGCGATCGACGTGCTGGAGTTCGTCCCCGCCGAGCAGGTCGACCCGATCCTCTACAACAAGGCGTACTTCCTGGAGCCGGAGGGTGCCGCCACCAAGCCGTACGTGCTGCTGCGCGACGCGCTGGCCGACTCGGAGCGGGTGGCGATCGTCAAGGTGGCGCTGCGCCAGCGGGAGCAGTTGGCCACCCTGCGGGTCCGCGAGGGGGTGCTGCTGCTCAACACGATGCTCTGGCCGGACGAGGTGCGTACCCCCGCTTTCGGTTTCCTCGACGAGGACCTGAAGGTCCGCCCGCCGGAGCTGGCGATGGCCTCCTCGCTGATCGACTCGATGGCCGGCGAGTTCCAGCCGGACGCCTTCACCGACGACTACCGGGCGGCGTTGCAGGAGGTCATCGACGCGAAGGTCGAGGGGCGTGAAGTGGTGCAGCCGGTGGAGGAAGAGGCCGCGCCGGCCGCCGCGGTGGACCTGATGGCGGCGCTGAAGGCATCCGTCGAGCGGGCCCGGGTGGCCCGGGGCGAGGCGCCGTCCGGCGGGGCCGCCGAGCCGACGCCGATCTCGTCGGCCCGGTCGGCCAAGCAGGCGGCGAAGGCCCCGACGAAGAAGACCGCCGCCAGGAAGACCGCCACTGGGAAGACCGCCACTGGGAAGACCGCCGCGAAGAAGGCGGAGCCGGCCAAGAAGGCGGAGCCGGCCAAGAAGGCGGAGCCGGCCAGAAAGGCGGAGCCGGCGAAGAAGACCGCCGCGACGAAGAAGGCGGAGCCGGCGAAGAGGGCCGCCAAGACGCCCGCGAAGAAGACCGCCGAGAAGAAGGCCGCCCCGCGCAAGAGCGCCTGACCGGGTGGTCGGGGCATGGTCCGGGACGACGGCAACACCGTCCCGCCGGCAGCCGCCCGCGGGTCGGCACAGGCTGCGACCTGGCCGGCGGGGCGCGGCGGGCCGGGCAGCCGGTGGTGGATCTGGCGGGTCCGGCACCGGTGAAGAATCGGAAGGAACGGGAGTCGCTGCCCCATCCGAGGACACGGCGGGCGGGCGACGGCCCACCTACGGCATCGATCCGGGTACCGTGTGCGCTGGCCACGGCACCGGGTCGCCGGGCCGGCCACCCCACATCAGCAGGGAGTCGAGGACGTGAGCGAGCGTACGGAGAACCGTTCGGAGGGCCAGGGCCCGGAGACGAAGGCACAGCGGCGGCTCGCCGCCCAGTTGGCGGCGCAGAAGGCCGCCGAAGCGCGCAAGCGCCGGCAGGCATGGCTGGGCGCCGTCGCCGGCGTGGCCGTCATCGCGGTGATCGTCGGGGTGTTCGTGGTCGTCCGCAACGGCGAGAAGGACGACCCGAAGCCGGCCGCCGCCCCCGCCGGCTGCGCGGGTGCCTTCCCCAAGCTGCCCGAGGGGGCCGACCAGGCGCTCTGCACCAAGCCGCAGGCCACCAAGGGCGAAGGCGAGCTGACCGGGCTGAAGGCCACCCCGCTGATCCGGGGCACCGGCCCGGCCGCCCAGGCCGGTCAGCAGATCACCGTCAACTACGTGGGTGTGTCGTACCGGACCGGTGAGGAGTTCGACGCTTCCTGGAAGCGGTCCGAGCCGTTCTCCTTCGGCCTCGGCCAGGGCAACGTCATCCCGGGCTGGGACCAGGGCCTGCAGGGTCAGACCGTCGGCAGCCGGGTCCAGCTCGACATCCCCGCCGACCTGGCGTACGGCGAGAAGCCGCAACGTGAGGGGGCCCCGGCCGGCCCGCTGCGGTTCATTGTCGACGTGCTGGCGGTGCAGTAGACCACAGGGATCTTCCGGCCCGACACCTACCAGCATTAGGTTCGGGGTCACCGTGGGCGGCCGGTCCGCGCCACGGTGACCCCTCACCGACGTGGAGGTGTGCGTGCCGGCGCTGGACGTTCCCGGGCGGACCGCCCGGCTGATGTGGACGCACATCGAACCCCTGCACGCGATCACCTATTTCCATCCCCGGGCCCGCGCCGCCCATGAGGCGATCGGGCTGCGCGGCTACTGGCGGGGCTACTTCGCCGGCCGCGCCGCCCCGCTCGGCCCGGTCGACGCCGCCCCGGTGATCGCGGCCTTCTTCACCTTCGCCCCGCCGATGGTGCGCCGCGCGCTGCCGGCGGTGTGGCAGCTGGCCACCCCCGAGGAGGCGTTGCGCGCCCGGCTCACCGGGGCCGTGCAGGCGCTTGCCGAACTCACCTACGAGCTGCCCGAGGCGCACCTGGCCGAGGCCGCCGAACTGTTGGAGACGGCGGCCACCGGGGCCGACACCGCCGGCCGCGTGCTCGGCGCGGCCAACGCCGCCCTGCCGCGCGGCGACTACCCGTTGGCCCGGCTCTGGCAGGCCGCCACCACGCTGCGCGAGCATCGGGGTGACGGGCACGTGGCCGCCCTGGTCGCCGCCGGTCTCGACCCGGTCGAGACGTTGGCCTTCCGGGTCGCCGGGGACATGCCGGCGCAGCACCTGCTCGGCCGTGGCTGGACGGAGGAGCAGTGGGCCGACGCCCGGACCAGGCTGGTCGCCCGAGGGTGGCTGACCACCGACGGCGTGCCCACCGACGCGGGGCGGGGCGGCCTCCGGGCCGTCGAGGACGCCACCGACCGCGCCGCCACCCGCCCCTGGCAGGCCCTCGGCCCGGACCGCACCGACCGCCTCCGTGAGCTCCTCGACCCGATCGCCCGCGCCTGCCACACCACCATCCCCCCAGGCAACCCCATCGGCCTCCCCACCCTCCCCACCTGACCCCCACCCCCACCCCCACCCCCCCCTGCTGCCCTCCCCCTCCCCCCACCCCCGACAGGCCCCGGTGATCAAGAGGTTTGTGTCATCCGGAGGCCGGATTCTGACGTAACTCTCTTGATCACCGGGTGCCGTGGGGTGGGAGGGGGAGGGGGGAGGGGGAGGGAGGGGGAGGGGAGGATGGGGGGGTGATGGTGGATGCGGTGGTGTTCGACCTGGATGGCGTGATCGTGGACTCGGAGCCGGTGTGGAAGGAGGTGCGGCGGGCGTACGTGGCGGCGCGGGGCGGCACCTGGCAGCCCGACACCCAGCGTCGGCTGATGGGGATGAGCACCGGCGAGTGGGCCGAGTACCTCAGCGGTGAGCTGGGCGTCGACCGGAGCGCCGAGCAGGTCGCCGGCGACGTGGTCGAGGAGATGGCCCGGCGGTACGCGGTGCGCGTACCGCTGATCGACGACGCCGACCGGGTGGTACGCCGGTTGGCCGCGCGGTGGCCGCTGGGTCTGGCCAGTTCCTCGCCGACCCGGCTGATCGCGGCGGCGCTGGCCGCCGCGGACCTCACCGACGCGTTCCGGGTGACCCTGTCGACCGAGCAGACCGCTCGGGGCAAGCCCGCGCCCGACGTGTACCTGACCGTCGCCGAACGGCTCGGGGTCGACCCGGCCCGGTGTGCCGCCGTGGAGGACTCCTCCAACGGGGTCCGTTCGGCAGCCGCCGCCGGGATGCGGGTGATCGCGGTGCCGCACGGGTCGTACCCGCTGGACCCGGACGCGGCGGAGCTGGCCGCCGTGGTGCTCTCCTCGGTGCACGACCTCACCCCGGGGGTGGTGGACGGGCTCGGCTGAACCGCCTCCGCGACCCGGCCGGCCCGCCTAGCGTCGGGAGCATGAGAGCTGTGGTGTACCAGGGGCCGCGCGAGGTGGCCGTCAACGAGGTCGAGGACCCGCGCATCGAGCACCCCGACGACGTGGTCGTGCAGGTCACCACGACCGCGATCTGCGGCTCGGACCTGCACATGTACGAGGGGCGCACGCTCGCCGAGCCGGGCATCGTCTTCGGCCACGAGAACATGGGCACCGTGGTCGAGGCCGGGACCGGGGTACGCCGGATCAGGGTCGGCGACCGGGTGTCGATGCCGTTCAACGTGGCGTGCGGGTTCTGCCGCAACTGTCGGGAGCAGAAGACCGGCTTCTGCCTCACCGTCAACCCCGGCTTCGCCGGTGGCGCGTACGGGTACGTGGCGATGGGCCCGTACCGGGGTGGGCAGGCCGAGTACCTGCGGGTGCCGTACGCCGACTTCAACTGCCTGAAGCTGCCACCCGGCACCGAGCACGAGAACGACTACGCGATGCTCGCCGACATCTTCCCCACCGGCTACCACGGGGTGGCGATGACCGGGCTGCGACCCGGCGAGAACATCACCGTGATGGGCGGCGGGCCGGTCGGGCTGATGGCCGCGTACTCGGCGATCCTGATGGGTGCCGCCGAGGTGTTCCTGGTGGACAAGGTGTCGGACCGGCTGCGGCTGGCCGAGTCGATCGGCGCGGTCCCGGTCGACTTCTCGAAGGGGGATCCGGTCGCGCAGATCCTCGACCGGACCGACGGGACGGGCACCGACCACGGGGTCGACGCGGTCGGCTACCAGGCCACCGGGGCGGGCGGTGTGGAGCATCCGGCCGCGGTGCTGAACAGCCTCGTCGAGGTGGTCCGGGCGACCGGCGCGATCGGTGTGGTCGGCCTCTACCTGGCCCACGACCCGGGTGCCCCGGACGAGCACTCCGGCCGGGGCGAACTGCTGTTCAAGGTCGGCAAGTTCTTCGAGAAGGGCCTGCGGATGGGAACCGGGCAGGCCAACGTGAAGACCTACAACGAGTACCTACGGAACCTGATCATGTCGGGACGGGCCGAGCCGAGCTTCGTGGTGAGCAAGGAGTTGCCGCTGGACGCGGCACCGGAGGCGTACCAACGTTTCGACCGCCGCGAGGAAGGCTACTCGAAGGTGGTGCTCAAACCGGCGGCCTGAGGAGACGGTTCGATGAAGACGATCGTGTACGAGCGCACCGGTGACCCGTCGGTGCTCCAACTGGTCGACCGGCCGGTGCCCGAGCCGGGCCCGGGAGAGGTGCTGGTCCGGGTGGCGGTGGCCGGGGTGAACCCGACCGACTGGAAGAGCCGTCGACAGCAGCCGTTACCGGCCGGTTGGCAGACGCCGGGGCAGGACGGCGCGGGGGTGGTGGAGGCGGTCGGCGCGGGGGTCGACCGGGACCTGACCGGTGAGCGGGTGTGGATCTGGGAGGCCGCCTGGCAACGCCCCTGGGGCACCGCCGCCGAGTACACGGTGGTGCCGGTCCGACAGGTGGTGCCGCTCGGGGACGCCTCGTTCGACCTCGGCGCGTGCCTGGGCATTCCGTTCCTCACCGCGCACCGCTGCCTGACCGTCGGCGAATACGTGCCGGACAGGCTGCACGCCGGGGCGCTCAGCGACCACGTGGTGCTGGTGCAGGGCGGGGCGGGCGCGGTCGGCAACGCGGCGATCCAGTTGGCCCGCTGGGCCGACGCCTGCGTCATCGCGACGGTGAGCAGCCCGGAGAAGGCCCAGCTCGCGGCGGCGGCGGGAGCCTCCTTCGTGATCAACTATCGGGAGCAGGACGTGGTCGAGGAGGTCCACAAGATCACGCCCGACGGGGTGCACACGATCGTCGAGGTCTCCGCCGCCCGCAACGCCGCCGCCGACGTGCAACTGCTGCGCCCCGGCGGGGCGGTCTGCGTGTACGCCGACGACGGTGGCGGTGAGCTGACCCTGCCGATCCGGCCGTTGATGGCACCGAACGCCCGCTGGCAGTTCGTGCTGGTCTACACGGAGCCGAAGGCCGCCAAGGCGCAGGCGCTCACCGACGTCGCGGCGGCGGTCGCCCAGGGGGCGGTACGGGTGGGCGAGGAGGCCGGCCTGCCGGTGCACCGCTATCCGTTGGCCCAGGCCGCCGCCGCCCACCAGGCGGTGGAGGACGCGGTGGTGGGGAAGGTCCTGATCGACGCCACCGCGGAGTAGTTCCGAGGACATTTCGCGATCACCCGGACAGAGGCGAGCAAGTTTCGCAACAATGACATTGCGGGTCGCCCGCGAGGAAGGGCGGCCCCGGCGCGGTGCGAACGCCGGGGCCGCCCCTGGGGAGGGATGTTTCAGGAGTGACGTCCCTACCCCATCGGCGACGAGACGCCGAAAAGTGTTACGGCCCCGCCAGCTCCCGTACCTCCAGGTCGCCGTCGGCGTACCGCGAACGCACCACCTTCTTGTCGAACTTGCCGACGCTGGTCTTCGGGACCGCGTCGATGACCGCCCAACGCTCCGGCACCTGCCAGTGTGCCACCGCGCCGGTGAGGAACGCACGGAGCTGCTCCACACTTGTCGACGCGCCCTCGCGGACCACCACGGTGGCCAGCGGACGCTCACCCCAGCGCTGGTCCGGCACCCCGACCACGCAGGCCTCCTGCACGTCCGGGTGGGCCATCAACGCGTTCTCCAGCTCCACCGAGGAGATCCACTCCCCGCCCGACTTGATCACGTCCTTGGCCCGGTCGGTGAGGGTGAGGAACCCGTCCGGCGAGAGCGTGCCGACGTCACCGGTCCGCAGCCAGCCGTCGCGGAACTTCTCGGCGTCCGGGGTGTCGTCGCCGACGTACCTGGCGGTCACCCACGGCCCGCGCACCTCCAACTCCCCCACGGACGTCCCGTCGGCGGGCAGCGGCTCGCCCAGCGGGCCGACGATCCGGGCGGCCACCCCGGCCGGAATCCGCCCCTGGGTGTAGCGGTAACGCCAGGCGTCGTCGCCGGTCGCGCCGGCCGGCGCCCGGGACACCGAACCCAGCGGGGACATCTCGGTCATCCCCCAGGCGTGGATCACCTCGATGCCGTGCCGCTCGGCGAACGCGTGCATCAGCGCCGGCGGGCAGGCCGAACCGCCGACGATCACCTCCTTCAGCGACGAGGTGTCCACGGTGTTGGCGTCCAGGTGGGCCAGCAGGTCGTTCCAGATGGTCGGCACCGCGCCGGCCAGGGTGGGCCGCTCGGCGGCGATCATCTCGGCGATCGGCGCGGCCTGGAGGAACCGGTCCGGCATGATCAGCGACGCGCCGGAGAGGAACGCCGCGTACGGCAGCCCCCATGACATCGCGTGGAACATCGGCACGATGGCCAGCTCCCGGTCGCCCGGCCCGAGCCCGAACCCCTCCGGCAGGCACACCTGGAGCGAGTGCAGGTAGATCGACCGGTGCGAGTAGGCGACGCCCTTGGGGTTGCCGGTGGTGCCGGAGGTGTAGCAGAGCGCGGCGGCGTCCCGCTCGTCCAGCTCCGGCCAGTCGTAGCGCTCGGGACGGCCGGCCAGCAGGTCGTCCCAGTGGTGGAAGGTGACCCGGTCACCGGCGACCGCCCGCAGCGGCTCGGGGTCTGCCCCGCCGACCACCACCACGTGCCGGACGCTGGTCAGCTCGCCGAGCACCCGGGCCAGCAGCGGGATCAGCGTCGAGTCGACAAGCACCACCCGGTCCTGCGCGTGGTTGGCGATGTAGGCGACCTGGTCGGGGAAGAGCCGGATGTTCAGTGTGTGCAGCACCGCGCCCATGCTCGGCACGGCGAAGTACGCCACCAGGTGCTCGTTGTTGTTCCACATGAAGGTGGCGACCCGCTCGTCGCCGGTCACCCCGCACTCGTCGCGCAGCGCGTGGGCGAGCCGGGCCGCCGTGCGACCCACCTCGGCGTACGACATCCGGCGGGGCTCCGCCCCGGTCCAGGTGACGACCTCGGCCGTGCCGTGCACCGTGACGCCGTGTTCGAGGATCCGGGCGACCTGGAGCGGGGCGTCCATCATCGTGCTACGCATGGGTGACAAGCTAGTGTCGCCGGTCACACGTTGGGAACCCCCGGAACCGCTGGGCCAGCGCCGGAATGCTGCGTAGATTGTCCGGATGAGTATCTCCTGGGCCGACTCGTACGTGGGCCAGCTGCGCGCCCTGGCCGGTGACCGGACGCTGATGTTCGTCGGCGCGCGGGCCGTGGTCCGCGACAACGCCGGGCGGGTGCTGCTGATCCGGCGCTCGGACAACGGCCAGTGGGCGCTGCCGGCGGGCGCGATGGAACTCGGCGAGTCGATCGCCGACTGCGCGGTCCGCGAGGTCCGTGAGGAGACCGGGCTACGCGCCCTGCGGGTCAGCGCCTTCGCCCTCTACACGGGCCCGGAACACATCAACACCAACATGTACGGCCACACCTACCAGATCTTCACCACGGCGTTCCGCGTCGAGGACTGGGACGGCGAACTGACAAGGGTCACCGACGAGACCACCGACGCCGCCTTCCTGCACCGGCACGAGTTCCCCGCCCCCCTCTCCCCCTCGGTCCCCCAAACCCTCGCCGACCTGGACGTCTTCGAACAAACCAACCGCCTAATCCTCAAATAACCCCCTCCCCTCCCCCTCCCCCGCCCCGCCCCTCGTCGCGTTGATCAAGAGGTTTGCGTCATCCGCCGCGTGCTCCTTGACGCAAACCTCTTGATCAACACGCACCGAGTGAGGAGGGCGGGAGGAGGTGGGGGAGGGGGTTAGAGCATGGTTTGGGATTTGGCGTTCATGTCGGTGGCGGCTTCTTCCTTGGTCTCCTTGGGTAGGGGCTTGCCGCCGGGGGCGGGGGCCTTGCCGCCGAGCGGGTCGACGCCGCCGGTGGCGCCCTGCGGGCCCGCGCCCCGGAGTTGGTCGTTCGGCAGGGCCAAGGTGACCAGCACGGCGACCAGGGCGATCAGGCCGGTGGTCAGGAACACCAGGTGCAGCGACTCGACGAAGGACGCCTGGATGGCCGCCCGGACCGGGCCGGGCAGCGCCAGGATGGTCGCCGGGTCGTTGATCGAGATGTCCGTGCCGCCCGCCGTCACCGCCGCCCGTTGCTCGGCCGGGAGCTGGGCGATCGCCGCCGGTAGCCGGTCGGCGAGCCCGCTGGCCAGCCGTGAGGAGAGCACCGCGCCCAGGATGGCCACCCCGAACGAGCCGCCCAGCGACCGGAAGAACGTCGCCGAGGAGGTCCCCGCGCCCAGGTCCCGGATGTCCACCGCGTTCTGCACGCCGAGGATCAACGACTGCATGCACAGGCCCAGCCCGACACCGATCACCACCATGTAGCCGAACGCCGCCCAGAGCGAGCTGTCCACCTCGAGCCGGGTGAACAGCAGCATGCCGACCACCAGCACCACCGAGCCGGCCACCGGGAACCACTTGTAGCGGCCGATCCGGCTCATCGCCCGGCCGGTGACGATCGAGGTGACGATGATGCCGGCCATCATCGGCAGCATCAGCAGGCCGCTGCGGGTGGGGGTGGCGCCCTTGACGATCTGGAGGTAGAGCGGGATGAAGATGATCGACCCGAACATCACCAGACCGAGCACGAAGCCGGCCGAGTTGGCCAACGCGAAGGTGGCGGAGCGGAACAGCCGCAACGGCAGGATCGGCTCGGCGACCCGGGCCTCCTGGAGCACGAACGCCACCCCGAGCACCGCGCCCGCCACGAACAGCCCGATGATCACCACGGAGCCCCAGGCGTAGGAGTTACCGCCCCAGCTCAGCGCCAGCAGCAGCGCGCTCACCCCGGCCACCAGCAGCCCCGCGCCCAGCCAGTCGACGGTGTGGTCCCGGCGCTCGAACGGGATCAACCGCAGCACGTGGTAGCAGACCACGATCGCCAGGATCGCCAGCGGCACGTTCAGGTAGAAGATCCACCGCCAGTTGGTCTCGGCGAAGTAGCCGCCGACCAGCGGCCCGGCCACCGAGGAGACCCCGAAGACCGCCCCGAAGAACCCCTGGTAGCGACCGCGCTCCCGGGGCGAGACCACGTCCGAGATGATGGTGAACGCCAGCGTCATCAGCCCACCCGCGCCGATGCCCTGCACCCCCCGGGTGACGATCAGCTGGGTCATGTTCTGGGACAACCCGGCCAGCAGCGAACCGAGCAGGAACGTACCGATCGAAAAGAGGAAGACCGGTCGTCGCCCGTACAGGTCGGCCATCTTGCCGTACAGCGGGGTGGAGGCGGTCGAGGCGAGCAGGTAGGCGGTCACCACCCACGAGTAGTGGTCGATCCCACCCAACTCGCCGACGATGGTGGGCAGCGCCGTACCGACGATGGTCTGGTCCAGCGCGGCCAGCAGCATGCCGGTCATCAGGCCGAACATCAGCAGGCGGAGCTGGCGGGCCCGGAGCACCGGGCGGCCGTGGGTCTGGGCGGTCATCCCGCCTTCTTTCCCGGATCGCCCCGAACATGCCTCCGGACCCCGAAAAACCCGTCCCGACCCCGACGAACACGCGGGTCGGCGACACCGCTCACCTGATCATCAGGGTCGGGCAGCGGGTCACTCTGCGGCGGCGAACCGTTCGACGATCGCCGCGCAGAAGGCCGGGAGGTCGTCGGGGTTGCGGCTGCTGACCAGGCCGCCGTCGGTCACCACCTGCTCGTCCACCCAGGTCGCGCCGGCGTTGGTGAGGTCGGTACGCAGGCTCGGCCAGCTCGTCATCCGGCGTCCCGACACCACGCCCGCCTCGATCAGCGTCCACGGGCCGTGGCAGATCACCCCGACCGGCTTGCCGGCGGCGAAGAACGCCTTGACGAACCGGACCGCGTCCGGGTCGGTACGCAGGAAGTCCGGGTTCGCCACCCCGCCGGGCAGCACCAGCGCGTCGTAGCCGTCGGCGTCCGCGTCGGCCGCCGTCACGTCCACGTCGTACGTCTTGCCCTGGTCGAGGTGGTTGAAGGACTGGATGGTGCCCGCTTCGAGCGACACCAGTTCGGCGGACGCCCCGGCGTTCTCGACCGCCTCGCGCGGCTGGACGTACTCGACCTCCTCCACGCCGTCGGTGGCGAGGAAGGCGATCCGCTTGCCCTGCAGTGTGGTCGTTGCCATGTCGGTTCTCTCCTCTCCGGTTACCTCTGGTCGGTTCCCGGTGCCGATCGCCCGAAACGTGACGGTGCTCGCCCGGTCACCGGGGACGGCCACCCCGCCACCGTCGCCGCCTGCCGGCGGACCAGGTTTGACCAGGTCGGGCCGGGGGACGCAGGTGGGCATGGCAGGAGCAGCAGCGGAACAGCGCCGGCTCGCCACCGTCGTGGAGAGCTGGGGGGAACGGGCCGTCCTCGTCGTCGGCGACGCCATGCTCGACGAGTGGCGCTTCGCCGAGTCGGAGCGGCTGTGCCGGGAGGCACCCGCGCCGATCCTCACCCTGCGTCGACGGATCACCGCCGCCGGTGGGGCCGCGAACACTGCGGTCAACGTCGCCACCCTCGGCGGACGGGCCCTGCTCGTCGCCCCGGTCGGCGCGGACGTGGCCGGCGACGAACTGCACGACTGCCTGGACCGGGCCGGGGTCTGGGACCGTACCGTCAGCGAGCCGCACCGGCCGACCCCGGTGAAGCGCCGGATGCTGGCCGGTAACCAGATCCTGCTCCGGGAGGACTCCGGAGACCCGGACGACCCGCTCGACGACGACGGCGTCGCCCGGCTGCTCACCGCACTGGGCTGCGCCACCGAGGAGCTGCGGGCGGTGGCCGGTGGGGCCGCGCCCACCCTGGTGGTCTGCGACTACGGCCTCGGCGCGCTACCCGCCCCGGTACGCGCCTGGCTGGTCGCCCACCGGCACCGTTACGCCACCGTCGCCCTGGACGCCCACGACCTGGCCGACTGGCGAGGGCTGAACCCGACGGTGGTCACCCCCAGCTTCGCCGAGGCGACCCGGCTGCTGGCCCGGGCCGCCGCCGGCTTCGGCGCACCGCCCGCCCCGGCCCGTACCGGCGGCCCCGGACTGCACCTGGACCACCCGCCGAGCGACCCGGCGGACGGGCCGTCGGAGCTGGTCGTCGGCACCGCCCCGGGTGGGGTCGGCCAGGCCCCCGCCGGCCCGACCGGCGAACCGACCCCCGGCGAGGGCCGGGTCGCGATGACCGGGGACGGGCTGAGCGTGACCGGTGCCGGGGTGACCGTCAACGCCACCGTCGGCGAGGGCGTCGACCGGGCCGAACTGGCGCAGGCGCGACTGGCCGAGCTGCGCGCGCACACCGGCGCGGACGTGGTCGCGGTGACCCTGGACACCGAGGGCGCGATCGTCGGCGGCGCGGACGGGGCACCCCGGCGCAGCCACAGCACCCCGGTACCGGCCAGCCACGCCGTCGGCGCGGGGGACGCGTACCTGGCGGCGATGACCCTCGCGCTGGCCGCCGAGGCGTCCCTGCCGACCGCCGCCCAGTTGGCCCAGCTCGCCGCCACCATCACCGTCTCCGACACCGGCACCTGTGTGTGCCGCCGGGAGGACCTGCTCGACGCGCTCGGTGGCGCACCCGGCGGCACCACCCACCCGACGCTGGTCGGCACCGGCGAGTTGGACGCCATCGTCGGCGACCATCGGCGGGCCGGCCGGTCCGTGGTCTTCACCAACGGCTGCTTCGACGTGCTGCACCCCGGTCACGTGCGCTACCTGGAACAGGCTCGGGCGCTCGGCGACCTGCTCGTGGTCGCGGTCAACTCCGACGCCAGCGTCCGCCGGCTCAAGGGCCCCGACCGGCCGGTCAACCCGATCGAGGACCGGATCACCCTGCTTGCCGCGCTGTCCTGCGTGGACCACGTGGTGGTCTTCGAGGAGGACTCGCCGGCCGACCTGATCGAGGCGGTCCGGCCCGACGTGTACGTCAAGGGCGGCGACTACCCGCCGGAGATGGTCCCGGAGGCACCGCTGGTGCGCCGGCTCGGCGGTCAGGTACGCACCCTCGGCTACGTGCCGGACCGGTCCACCTCGGCGATCATCGACCGGATCCGCGCCCAGGCCGCCGACACCGGCCCGGAGAACGCACCGACCACCGTCACCCCGAGCCCGAGCCCGACCCCGAGCCCGACCGCCGAGAGCATGGGCAGGACCACGTGAATCGACCGCTCGACCCCGGCACGTCCGAGGAGTTCCGCCAGCCCCGCCGGCTCGACGTGCTGATCCCCACCCGCAACCGGCCGGCCGAGCTGGCGGTCACCCTGGCCGGGCTGGCCGCCCAGGTCGGAGTGCCCGACTTCGGGGTGGTGGTCAGCGACCAGTCCGACGACGATCCGGCGTACGCGCACCCGGCGGCGGCCACCATGGTCCGGGCGTTGCGCCACCAGGGGCACCAGGTGCTGCTCACCCGGCGGCTGCCCCGGCGCGGGCTGGCCGAACACCGGGCGTACCTGCTGGACCGGTCGGTGGCCCGGTACGTGCTCTGCCTCGACGATGACGTCTGGCTGGAACCGGGCACCCTGGACCGGCTGGTCACCGCGATCGGGGAGCTGGGCTGCGGGTTCGTCGGCAACGCGGTGCACGGCCTGTCGTACGTCGACGACGTACGCCCCGAGACGCACGACCACTACGAGGAGTGGGACGGGCCGGTCGTCCCGGAGCGGATCCGCCCGGACACGCCGCAGTGGCAGCGGGCAGCCATCCACCCGGCCGCGAACCTGCTGCACGTACAGCAGAAGCTGAACCTGCCGCCGGGGGCCTGGCGGGCGTACAAGGTCTCCTGGATCGGCGGCTGCGTGCTCTACGACCGGGCGGCGCTCGTCGACTCGGGTGGCTTCGATTTCTGGCGGCGGGTGCCGGAGAACCACCAGGGCGAGGACGTCGCCGCCCAGCTCGCGGTGCTGGCCCGGTACGGCGGCGCGGGCGTGCTGCCCAGCGGCGCGTACCACCTGGAGTCGCCGACCACGGTCACCGAACGCACCGTCGAGGCGTGGGAGGTCGTCGTCGCCGACACCCCACAGCCGGCCTGAGCCCCACCGCCGGCCGGGCCCCCGCCGCCGCGTGACCGGCCCGAGCCGGCACCGCGACCGGCCCGAGCCCACACCGTCAGCCGGCGGCGGCCCCGCCCGCGCCCGGTTCCGGGCGCAGCAGGTCGGCGGCGGCTTCGAGCACCTCGGCCACCGGCACGTCGGCGACGAAGGAGTCCCGGTGCGGGCAGTTGCCGTCGCCGGGTCGGTGCGGATAGATCCCGGGCGTGCAGTCGACCCCGCAGACCGGGCAGCGCGTCGTCCAGGCGGCGATCGGGCGGTGCCGGGCGCGCAGCGGCGTCGCCCCGTTGATCATGTTGCCGACCCAGTAGACGCCCACCGTCGGGGTGCCCACCGCGCCGGCCAGGTGCAGCGGTCCGGTGTCGTTGGAGACCACCAGCCCGCACCCGGCGTACGCGGCGGCCAGCCCGCCGAGGCTGAGCGTGCCGACCTGCGGGCGGACCGGCACCCCGGCCGCCGCCACCACCTCGTCGACCACCGCCTGCTCGGCGGGGGTGCCGGTGACCAGCACCTCGTACCCGTCGCTGTGCAGCGCGCGGGCCACCTCGGCGAACCGCTGCGCCGGCCAGCGCCGCCGGGTGTCGGTCGCCCCGGGGTGCAGCGCCACCCGGGGACGCGCCGGCTCACCCAACACCGCCCGCGCCTCGGCCCGGTCGGCGTCGGTCACCGGGAGCGTCGGTACGACGGTGACGGCGGGTGCCCCGACCAGGGCCACCACCTCCAGGTAACGGATCACCTCGGGCTGGTAGTAGACGTACCGGAGCCAGCGGTCCAGCGGTGGGGCGTCCTCGGCGCGCAGTCCGGCGGTGACCCGGGCACCCAACCGGCTCATGATCGGGTTCGAGTTGGCCCCGCCCCCGTGCACCTGCAACGCCAGGTCGTAGCCCTCCCGGGCCGCGCCGGCCAGGAAGTCGTCCAGCGACCCGGACGCCTCGTCGGGACCGGATTCGCGGATGCCGGGGGCCGGCGGGACGACCAGCACCCGGTCCACCGGGCCCGGCCGGTCGCGCCACAGCGCCACGTGCCAGGGCGCGCCGAACAGCACGATCTCCGCCGCCGGGTACGCCGCCCGCAGCGAATCCAGGGCGGGCAGCAGGAAGACGAGGTCGCCGAGCGCGTTGGCCCGTAGCACGGCGATCCGGGCGACGTCGGGCACCCGCTCGCCCACCGGGCCGCCCAGTGCCGGGGTGACCATCGGGCCCTACGGCCGGTGGAAGGGGTCGACGGTGGTGTCGGGGTGGTGCAGCTCCCGGTCCGCCGCCGGGTCCACCCCGGTGGTCGTACCGCGACGGAGCGGACCGGGCGAATAGCCGGTGCGGCCGACGGTGATGGTGCGCGGCGCGGGCCGCTCCGCCCGGGGCAGGTGGACCCGGAGCAGGCCGTGGTCCATCACCGCGTCGATGGTGTCGGGGTCCACCCGGGACGGCAGGTCCACCCGGTACTCGAAGCCCCGCGTCTCGAAACCGCCGGGAATGCCCTGGTCGGCATTGACCTCGGCCTCCGACCGGGCCCGGACGCAGAGTTCCCGGTCGTCCAGCTCGACGGCGACCTCCTCCGGTGCCACCCCGGGCAGCCGGACGATCACCTCCCAGCCGTCGGCGACCTCGGTCAGCTCGACGTCCGGCGAGGCACCCCGGCCGCCACCGACCAGCCGGCTCAGCTCGGCACGCAACGACTGGAGCTCCCCCATCGGGCCCCAGCCCTGCTGGCGGCCCCGCCAGCCCCGGCCCGGCTGCTCGGTCACCGCGCCTCTCCCATCGGTCGGCGGGCCGCACCGGGCCGCAGTGAACTCGGGGCGTCCAGGCCGGCGTCCCGGTCGACCCCGACCCCCAACCGGTCGACCAGCTCCCCGCCGAGCCAGGCGCTGACGCCGAGGATGGCCACCCCGACCACCTCGATGGCGATCAGCGCGCCGCCGGACGCCCGGGAGTCGGCGTTCAACCGGACCGCCCAGACGGCGGCGAAGAGCAGGATCACCGCGACGTTCGCCGCCGCGTGGGTGAGCGCCACCCGTTTCGCCCGGGTGCCGGCCGGGATGGCCAGCAGGTCGAACGCGCCGGCCGCCGCGGCCAGCAGGCCGCCGACCAGACCGACGGTGATGTTCCAGTACGCGACCTCGGCGAGGAAGTCGGGGCCGCCGACGGTGTCGACGATGTCGAAGAGGGTGCCGGTGACCAGTAGCGCGACCGGGAACATCACCAGCATCGGGTGCACCGGGTGCCCGAGCACCTTCAGTCGGCTCTCCATCGCGGTCCTCCACTGCTTCGCGTCCAGGGGCAGGGTGAGCCGGTACCCCACGGTCGCCGGGGGCAGCCCTGCTCGCCGTGCCCGCCTAGGCTGACGGACGGCGGCCGGTGCGCACCGCCCGCCACCGAGATCAACGGATGGGGGAGGCGGACGTGACGGAGGAGATCACCTCGCACGAGGAGTTACGCGAGCTGCTGGGGGCACCCAGTGCCCGGGCGGTGGCCAAGGAACGCGCCGTGCTGCACGAACGGGACCGGCAGTGGTTGGCGGCCTCGCCGTTCTGCCTGGTCGCCACGGCCGGCGCGGACGGCAGCTGTGACGTCTCGCCCAAGGGCGACCCGGCCGGCTTCGCGCTGGTGCTCGACGACCGGACGATCGCGCTACCGGAGCGGCCGGGCAATCGGCGGGCCGACGGCTACCGCAACATCCTCGCCAACCCACACCTCGGGTTGATCTTCCTGATCCCGGGCCGGACGGACACCCTGCGGATCAACGGCCGGGCGAAGCTGGTGCGCGACGCGCCCTACTTCGACGACATGCTGGTTCAGGGGCACCGGCCGGTGCTCGCCGTCGAGGTGACCGTCGAGCAGATCTTCTACCACTGTACGAAGGCGTTCCTCCGCTCCGAGCTGTGGCAGCCGGAGACCTGGCAGCCGGACGTGCTGCCGTCCCGGGCCCGGCTGATCAAGGAGGTGGAGTCGCCGGCGGAGAGCCTGGCCGACCTGGAACACCGCTACGGCCCGGCGTACGCACAGAACCTCTACCGGGGCTGAGCCGGTCAGCGTTGCCAGGGCGGTGGGACGCGTACCGAGGCCATACCCGCCGCCGTCGCCGCCGCGACGCCCAGGTCGGTGTCCTCGAAGACCAGGCAGTGTTCCGGCGGTACGTCGAGCAGCCGGGCCGCCATCAGGTAGCACTCCGGGTCCGGCTTGGCCCGCGCGTAGTCCTCGGCGCAGACCAGCACGTCGAACCGGTCGAGCAGGCCGAGCGCGCTGAGCGAGGCGGTCACCGACTCACGGGTGCTGCCGGAGACCACGGCGAACGGCACCCGCCGGTGCGCCCGCTCGATGTGCGCCAGCACCCCCGGTACGGCGGTGAGCTGCGGCAGGAAGCTCTGGTAGGCGTCCTCCCGGCGACGGGCCACCACGTCGACCGGCATGGCCAGCCCGTGCCGCGCGTTGAGGTCGACGACGATGTCGGCCACCGGTCGGCCGCCCCAGGCGTAGAAGAGGTCCTCGGGCAGGTCGCAGCCCCACTCGTCGAGCGCGGACCGCCAGGCCAGGTGGTGCACCGGCATGGAGTCGACGATCGTGCCGTCGCAGTCGAAGAGGTAGGCCCGGAAGTCACCGGGCGGCAGGGGCAGCACCCGGCCAGGATAGCCACACCGGGGCGTGCTGGCGCAGGTACGTGCCCTGCCGGGGCACAGACGTGGGTGCGGGTAGGCCGAGCCCACCCGCACCCCACTGTGAACCCTTACCGGGCCCCACCCTTCGACGTCCAGACCAGCAGCGTCACCGCGTGCACCAGGACCGTCAGGCTCAGGACGATCGCGACGAGGCCCTGTGCGTTCGGATCCAGTTCTCCCGCAGTGACCAGAAAGGTCAGCGCGGTGTCGCCGACAGTGACTCCCGCCACCAGGACTTTGGTGGTTTGATTGCTCATGAGCGTCCTCCGGGACGTTCCGGAACGACCGCCGCCTCTGACCTCTCCAAGCTGGACGCGGCGGTCGTTCTCCCCTTCGAGCCCCCGGTCGGGGGCCTACTCCCTTGATGAAGGACGCACGGGTCGCATGACAAGCACGTCGCGCAGTCGGTCGACGCAGCAGGGTCGCACGATGTTCAGGCGGACGTCAGGACGACCGAGACCCGGCCACACTCCGCCGCGAAACTCGTGAACACGGCCTCCGCCATCGGCGTGCCCGAGTCCTGACCGGCCCGCAGGGAGCGGTTCAACAGGGCCAGAAGGCTGTCGATGCCGGTCAGGACGATCCGTCCCGGCACGAGCACCGATTGGGCGTAGGACCTCGCCCGGTCGGTCATCCCGCCGAGGCACAACAGGGCGCGGGCCTCTTCCCCGCTACCTTCGTCGACGAGCATCTGCTGGACGACCGCGCTGGTGACGCGCTCGGTGGCGACGATCAGCGTGCCGGTCTGGCCGGTGGGCAGCCGGAACTGCACGCGGTCCGTCATGGCCTGCACCCAGAGGTGGTACCGCTCCAAAAGACCGGTCAGGAGGTCGACCACCTCCGGCAGGTCCTCCGCCAGACTGAAGTCCGTGAAGTAGTCGCCGTAGGAAGGCGCGTCAGAATCGTCGGCAACCGGCTTCTCACTCAGTCCGATGGGAAGCCGGGCCTGCAGTGGCTGCTGCCGGCGCTCGGCGGCGTCCAGTGCGGCGCGGGCGGCTTCGATCTCCGCCTCGGTCAACCCCAGCTGGGTCGTTGTCAGGAGGTCCCGTAGCTCCTCGGGCTCTTCGTCAGCCGGCAGGGTGATCAACCGTTCGCGGTGCAACGCCTCCACGTGCAGGTCGAGAAGCGGAGTGAGCCATGCCGGGACGCCTGACCACATCGCCTCGGCAAGCGGACGCAGCCGCTGGGTGCGTGAGCCCGCGTTCCGGTGCCGCGCGTAGTGGTCTGCAGCGCCCAGGACGTTGCTCACCTGGTCGCACAACTGCTCGACGTCGGCGAGGTGCAGCTCGACCCGGCGCACCTCGGTGGTGACGCGGTGTCGACGCCGACGCCGCTCACGCTCGTAGCGGGTGCCGGCTTCCACCCGTCCTTTGATCTCTGCGAACGGCACGCCGTGCCGCCAGAGATAGGCTACGAACGCACGCAGCACCACATTCACGTCGCGCAACCCTTCCGAGTTGCGCAGCAGGCCGACCACGGCGCTGTCCTCGCTGTGTCCCTGATCGGCCAGGACGGACTCCGGGAGGGGTCTGAGCACAGCGTTCGGGTCGCGCTGCCGCAGTTCCCGAAGCAACTGCTCCTCGGCGGCGAGCCGGGCCTCGCGTCCCTCGGCGCAGAGGGGCGCGATGAGACGGCCGACCGACTTGATCGTCTCCTGTTCGAGTTCGCCGTGCGTCCAATCCGGCTCCCATGGCGACATCGAGATCCAGTTGAGCCGCCGCACCGACGCGCTGGTGGCCGCGACGGCGATCAGGTCCAGATCGCTCGCACCACGGACGGCCAGGTCGGCGAGCTGTTCCAGAACGGGGGCCGTCGGCAGCGGCAGATTGTTGACAGCGATCGCCACACCCAGCGGTGACGCCTTCCACCCATGGGCGTCCAGCTTGGCGACCAGCCCTCTCTTCATCAGCCCCTGCAGGATGTCCTCGGCCCGGGGCAAATCTGCCGAGGTCAGATCCGCCAGCAGGGTGGCGCCGATGACCTTCTGCGCCCGGGCGGTGTGCTCCGTCAGAGGTTGGCTCCGGCCCCGTGCCGTCATGTCCTGAAGCACGAGCGACGCCATGTCGTCACTGGTCATCCGGCTCGCCACCTCGGTACCGCCGTGCCGGGGAAGCACGAAGTGCTGCCAGAGACCCTCGACGGTGCTGAGCGTCGTCGCGTCCAGCTCGTCGTTCGGGCGAAGTTTGCGGTGCAGGTAGTCGGCGTCCTCCGTGAGCACCCACGCGTCACCGCTCTTGCTCAACCCGAGCCGGCCCGCTCGCCCGATGCGGTTCTTGACGTCTCCCAGCCCCAGCGAACGGAGTTCCCCGGCAGGCCCGCCGGTGCTGACCGTGGAACTGGCGAGAACGACCACGTCCACGGGAAGGTTCAAGCCGACACTGAGCGTGTCGGTCGTCACCAGCACCCGCAGCAGGCCGCCCCGGAACTCGTCCTGGACGAGTTCCCGCAGCGGACGAGTGAGCTGCCGGGTGTGATACGCGCAGCCGGTCATCAATGCGGTCTCGACGTCCTTGCGGGCGCCGTGCGCGGCGGTGCGGCTCAACCGCTGGCGTCGCTCCTCGGCCACCTCGGTGTCCAGCGACTCGTCGCGGTACCGACCGAACCGCCAAGGGTTGTTCCGGGTACGCCGGACAGGACCGAACTCCCGGTCCATCGCCGCCTGAATCGCCGCGGCCAGCGAGAAGGCGCTGGTCCGCGACCGGGTGTACACCAACACGCGGAGTTCGGGATTCTCCTTGAGCTTGTGCACGACCACCGCCGGCGCCAACACGTTTCCGCCGCTTCGAGCGCGGTCGAGGATCGAGCGTGACGCGCTGCCGTCCCTCGCCCAGTCCGACAACATCTGGGACTTCAGGTCCAGCTGCGCCTCTTCGATCTCGCTGTTGCCGCCACCGCCGTCCCCACCGTCCCCACCGTCCCCGTCGTCCCTGACGGCGCTGGTGTCCCGCAACTTGCGCCACATGAAACCGTCGTAGGCGCGGACGTCAAGGGACACCGGGCGCTCGGAGGTGTGCCGGTGGCGTTCCTGGTCGACGTCGAGCCACTCGGCGAGCCGCGCCCGGCTCTCCTGGGACAACACCGCGCTGATGCCGACGATGGGTAGCTTCGGGTAGTTCAGCCGCACCTTGGTCAGCATCGACTCGAGCCTCGGGCCACGTCCTTCGTCGTCGAGGTACTGCAACTCGTCAACGATCAGGACGCCGCAGCCGCGCAGAGGATCCTGTCCGCTGCTGAGGTACGCGTCGAGCGTCTCGTAGATCATGACCGCGACCTCGTACCGGCCCGAGGCCAGATCCTCGACGTTCTCGGGATAGTCACGGCTTCCCCCGAGCACCCGGAACTGCAGGCCGGCGTCCGCGAACCAGCCGGTCAACTCGTTGACGACGTCACCGACGAGCGCCTTGAGCGGCAGGGCGATGACCGCCCGGCGATTGCGGTGGCCGAGTTGCCGCCGGCCGACCACATATCCTGCCGCGAGTTGACCCAGTAGCGACTTGCCGCTGCCGGTGACTGCGCTGAGTAGCAGGTTCTCGCCCGATCCCATGGCCCTGGCCAGGACCGGAATGGTCTCGGCCTGATAGGTCGTCAGCTGCGGCGTACCGGTGTACCGGGCCAGCCGCCGCCGGGTGGCGGCGGCCAGAGTCGGCGGGAGCATCTGGTCGAGGATGCTGAGCGAATCGACCTGACCGCTCTGCTGTGGCACGGCCTCGATCGCACTGCCTATCCGCCTGACGATCTCTCGGGCGGCGAGTTGCTCGCCCTGCGAGCCCTTGGACCCCGCCCGGGTCCGACGCAAAGCCCAGTCCTTACGGCTCTTGTAACTGTCCTCGTTGGGATAGATACCCCGATTCGGTGGGTACGCAGCGCTTCCCACCGAGGCTCGGCCGTCGAGCCCAGCGAGCACCAGCTCGTACCAGCACCAGACAGACTCCTGCATGATCCGCAGGTCGGTGTCGGACGAGTTCGGCCGGAAGCCGAACTCCTCCGCCATCTCCGTCAGGACGCCAGCGATGAGCGCGTGCAGCAGATGCCCGTTGACAGCAGCACCGTCGGCCTCCTGCCATGCCTTCTCGAAGTCGGCGACGCGCTCCGGGTGACGCTTGAGCAGCGCGGCCCGTCCCCGCAGCACGCTTGGGTGCTTCTCGGTGACGCCTGAGTGGGTGATTCGAGAGCGTTCGTCCAGTGTGGGTTTGTAGACGGTCTGAGGGCCGGGCCCTCGCCAGCGGGTCGTCGGTGAATGGCGTAAA
>NZ_JBIUCH010000021.1:0-148682 GCF_044548625.1 Micromonospora sp. NPDC051925
CCGTCCCGGTGGCTTCCGTGGTGGTGACTCCCGTGAGGGTGGTTTCCGTGGCGGGGAGCGCCGCGATGGTGGTTCCGGTGGTGACCGGCGTGAGGGTGGTTTCCGCTCCGGTCCTCGTGACGGTGACTCCCGGCCCGGTGGTTTCCGACGGGACGGTGACTCCCGTGAGGGTGGGTTCCGGTCCGGTCCGCGCGAGGGTGGTTTCCGGGGCGGGGACACGCGCGGCGGAGAGCGCCGTGATGGTGACTTCCGTGGTGGTGACTCCCGCGAGGGTGGCTTCCGGGGCGGCGAGCGTGGCGGTTACGACCGGCCGCGCCGTGACGACCAGCGGGGTGACGAGGACCGCCGTCGCGAGGGTGGGTTCGGCCCCGATCGGGAGCGCCGGGACGAGGCCGACGGCCGGTCGGCCGCACCGGCACTGCCGGACGAGATTGCCGCGAGTGACCTCGACACGGCGGTTCGTGCGGAACTCCTCTCGCTGAACAAGCCGGTGGCGGAGACCGTCGCTCGGCATCTGGTCGCCACCGGTCAACTGATCGACGAGGATCCGGAGGAGGCGTTGGCCCACGCGATGGCTGCCCGGCGGCTGGCCTCGCGGATCTCCGCCGTACGTGAGGCGGTCGGGCTGGCCGCGTATCACGCGGGGGAGTGGCAGACGGCGATCGCCGAGCTGCGCACGTACCACCGGATGACCGGGTTGCAGAGCCACCTGGCCGTGCTCGCCGACTGTGAGCGCGCCCTGGGGCGTCCGGAGCGGGCGATCGACCTGTTCCGGGGGGCCGACAGCGACAAGCTCGACAAGGCCGTCGCGATCGAACTGCTGATCGTCGCCGGCGGGGCCCGGGGTGACCTGGGGCAGAAGGACGCGGCCGTGGCGATGCTCCAGGTCCCGGAGCTGACCACCGAGGTGGCCGAGCCCTGGACCGCCCGACTGCGTTACGCGTACGCCGACGCGCTGCTCGCGGTGGGCCGCCGAGAGGAGGCCCGGGAGTGGTTCTCGCGCGCCGCCGACGTGGACACCGACGGTGAGACCGACGCCCCGGAGCGGCTGCTGGAACTCGACGGCGTGGTCATCGAGGGTGACGACGAGGACGACGAGCCGGCTGAGGAGTCGACGTCCGACCCGGATGCTTCGGGCGCGGCACCGGCCCGGCCGGACGCCGACCTCCCCGAGGCCGACGACCTGGCCGACCAGGACGCCGACCTCGACGAGGACGACGCCGTGGACAGCGAAGACCCCGACGAGGACGACGCCGACCTCGAGGACGACGACCTCGACGACGACGAGGACGACGACCTCGACCGTGGCGCCGACGACAGCCAGGGCGACGACAGCCAGGGCGACGAGGCCGACGACCGCGACGCTGTGGTTGCCCGTTCCGGGGATGCCCCGGACGCGGCCACCCCGGCCGGCGGCGGGACGGCTCCGGCGGACACCCGGCCGGTCGACGGGCGCGAGCCGGAGGCGGACCAGCGATGACCGAGGTCGCCGGGGACCGGCTGGTCGACGGGTATGCCCTGGTCGTCTTCGACCTGGACGGAGTGATCTACCTGATCGACCGGCCGATCCCCGGCGCGGTCGAGGCCCTCGGCGCACTCCGGGCCGAGGGCCGGTCGGTGGCGTTCGCCACGAACAACGCCTCACGGCGTTCCAGTGAGGTCGCCGACCTGCTCACGGGGATGGGCGTACCGGCCGAACCGGCGGAGGTGCTCACCTCGGCGGCGGCCGCCGCCGAGGTGCTGCGGGACCGGCTGCCCACCGGGTCTGCGGTGCTCGTCGTCGGCGCGGAGGCGCTGCGCGCCGAGATCCGCGCCGTCGGGCTCACCCCGGTCGACCGCGCCGACGCCGCGCCGGTCGCCGTCGTCCAGGGGTACGGCCCACAGGTGGGCTGGGTGGACCTGGCCGAGGCATCGGTGGCGATCCGGGGCGGGGCGACCTGGGTAGCCACCAACACCGACCGGACGTTGCCGAGTGGACGTGGCCCGCTGCCCGGCAACGGGTCGCTGGTCGCTGCCCTGAGGCATGCCCTGGACCGGGCACCCGACGTGGTGGTCGGCAAGCCCGAGCCGGCGCTCTTCGCCACCGCCGCCCGGCGTGCCGGTGCCGGCCGGGCGTTGGTGGTCGGCGACCGGCTGGACACCGACATCGAGGGTGCCCGCCGGGCCGGGCTGGACAGCCTGCTGGTGCTCACCGGCGTCAGCGACGTACCCGAACTGTTGGCCGCCGCCGAGCAGCGGCGGCCGACCCACGTTGCGGCGGACCTGGCCGGGCTCTTCGATCCGACGGCGGTGGTCCGGGTTCCCGGCGCTCCGGAGACCGGCGGGTGGTCGGCGACGGTGCTGGACGACGCGGTGGAGCTGCGCGGTGCCGGACGCCCGCTGGACGCGCTGGCGGCGCTCTGTGCGGTCGCCTGGTCGGCCGGCACCGGCGCGGACGTACGACCCGCCTCACCGGAGGCGGAGCAGGTGCTGGCCGGTTTCGGCCTGGCCACCTGACAGTCTGGACGCGGGGTGGTGCCGGCCTGCCAGGGGCCGGTGCCGCCCGGCCCGCTGCCGTACCCGGCGCGCCGGGTGCGGTCGGCGGCTGTCAGAGCAGCTTGCGCAGCTTCAGCAGGTCGAACGGGCTGGCCTTGATGGAGACCCGCCGGGCGGCGACCGCCTTGGTGACGTCGAGCTGACCGTGCACCAGGGCGACCAGATCGTCGCTTGTGGTGACCAGCGCGATCTTCGCCTTCGGGTCGTCGCCGTCGGCGAGGTCGAGCAGCCGCCCGCCGGTGATCCGGCCGTGGAAGGCCGTCTCCAGGTCGGTGATCCGGCAGGCCAGGGTGCGATCCATATCGATCTTGCTGGACGCGTCGGCGTGCCGGTCCAAGCGGTCGGCAAGATCCCGCAGAGCCTGTCGGCACTCGTCCACGCTGGCCACATCGTCTCCTCACACCCGCCACGCCGTTTCCCGGCACCGTACCGCAATGGGCGGGTCGGGGCGCCCGGTAGCGTGAGGGCCGCACACTGCCCCCGCGGAAGGACTCAGTCATGCAGGACGCGTGGCGCGCCTACCTGGAGCTGGCCCTGGGCCTGACGGAAGCGCCCCGAAAGAGGGCCCAGGACGCCGCCCGGCGGTTGGCCGGCACGGGCGGCGCTACCGCCGTCCAACTCCAGGCGCTCGCCGAGGAACTCGTCGCCACCGGCGCGGCGAACCGGGAGGCGTTGACCAAACTGGTCCGGTTCGAGGTCGACCGGGCACTCGGTGCGGTGGGGCTCGCCACCGCTGACGAGGTCGCCGAGCTGACCCGCCGGGTGCACGAGCTGGAACGGCAGCTCCGTGCGGCCAAGGGCGGACCGGCTGCGCCGCTGGCAGGCGATGCCGTGCCCGACACCACCGTCACGGTGACCAGAACGGTGGCCAAGAAGGCCGTGAAGAAGGTCGTGAAGAAGGCGGCGGCGACGCCGTCCGCCGAACCGGGCAGCCCCGGTGAGGATCCACCGCCGCGGCCCCGGCCGGTCAAGAAGACCACAGCCGTTCGACGTCGCGCGGGCGGTGCCGAGTGAACCGCGCCGCCCGGAGTCGGTCGTGACCGGCCCGGCCCGGCCCGGTCCGCCGCCTACCGGTCGCCCCGGTCCGCCGCCGCACCCAGGCCGCCCCGGTCCGTCGCCGTACACCGGTCGGCCTGGTTCGCTGCCGTCCACCGGTCGGCCTGGTCCGTCGCCGGTCGTCGAGCTGGACGACGACGGTGTCGACGACGCCCGTCATCCGGCCGTCGACGCCGCGGTGCGGGCGATGGCCAACGCCGAGGGCCTGTCCCCGGCCGACCAGATCGCCCAGTACGAGGCGGCGTACCAGACGCTGCGGGAGACCCTCGCCACCATCGACCAGGCCTGACCGGACCGGAGAGAACCACCCCATGGCACGTCGTACCCGGCTCGACGCCGAACTCGTCCGTCGCGGCCTGGCCCGTTCCCGTGAACAGGCCGGCGCGCTGATCGAGGCCGGCCGGGTCCAACTGCGCGGGGTGCCCGCGCGCAAGGCCGCCGCGATGGTCGATCCGGCCGATCCGCTGCTGGTCACCGGCGCGGACCCGACCGACGAGTACGTCTCCCGGGGCGGCCACAAGTTGGCCGGCGCGCTCGCCGCCTTCGCCCCCGCCGGGCTGGGGGTGGCCGGCCGGCGGTGCCTGGACGCCGGGGCGTCCACCGGCGGGTTCACCGACGTGCTGCTGCGGGCCGACGCGGCCGAGGTGGTCGCCGTGGACGTCGGCTACGGCCAGCTCGCCTGGTCGCTGCGTACCGACGAACGGGTCCGGGTCCTGGACCGCACCAACGTGCGTACCCTCACCCCGGAGGCGATCGGCGGAGCGGTGGACCTGACCGTGGCCGACCTGTCGTTCATCTCGCTGCGTCTGGTGCTGCCCGCGCTGGCCGGCTGCACCCGTACCGACGGCGACCTGGCGTTGATGGTCAAGCCGCAGTTCGAGGTCGGCAAGGAGCGGGTCGGTGCCGGCGGCGTGGTCCGCGACCCGGCGCTGCGGGCCGAGGCGGTGCTGGACGTGGCGGCGACCGCCGCCGGGCTCGGGCTCGGTCTGGCGGACGTGGCGGCCAGCCCACTGCCGGGCCCGAGCGGCAACGTCGAGTTCTTCGTATGGTTACGCCGGGACGCGCCGGCGGCCGATCCCGAGCGGGTGCACGCCGTGGTGGTCGCCGGGCCGATCGGTCCCGGGCCGGACCCGGAGTCCGGGAAGGTGGCAGGGTGAGCGTGGTGCACGGCGTCGGGACGGTGTCCCGCGAGGGTGGACGGGAGGCGGGTCCGGTGGACCTCAGCGATGGCGTGACCGGGCGGGTGCGGGACGGGTGGTGGCACCGGTGAGCCGGACCGCGCTGCTGGTGACGCACACCGGGCGGCGACGGAGCACCGAGCACGCCCGGGCGGTCGCCGCCGACCTGATCGCTGCCGGTTTCGAGGTACGGGTGGTGGCCGAGGAGGCCGAGGACCTGGACCTGCCCGGGGTGGTGCCGATGGCCGGGTTGCAGGCGGCCGAGGGCGCCGAGATCGTTTTCGCGCTCGGCGGGGACGGCACGTTCCTGCGCGCCGCCGAGCTGGCCCGCCCGGCCAAGGTGCCGCTGCTCGGCATCAACCTGGGCAAGGTGGGTTTCCTCGCCGAGGCGGAGATCGACGATCTCGACACCGCCGTACGGGACGTGGTCGGGCGCAACTACACCGTGGACGAACGGCTCACCCTCGATGTCACCGCCGAGTTCGACGGCGGCCCGACCATCGAGTCGTGGGCGCTCAACGAGATCAGCGTCGAGAAGGGCGAGCGCGCCCAGATGCTGGAGCTGCTGGTGGACGTGGACGGTCGGCCGCTGTCCCGCTACGGCTGCGACGGCGTGGTCTGCGCCACCCCCACCGGCTCCACCGCGTACGCGTTCTCCGGTGGGGGGCCGGTGGTCTGGCCCGAGGTGGAGGCGTTGCTACTGGTGCCGATCAGCGCGCACGCGCTGTTCAGCCGCCCGCTGGTGACCGCGCCCACCTCCACGTTCGTCATCACGGTCGACCCGTTCACCACCCTGGCCGTGCTCTGCTGCGACGGCCGGCGGGTCTACGACCTGCCGCCGGGCGCCACGGTGACGGTGCGTCGGGGCGCACTGCCGGTGCGGGTCGTGCGGTTGCGGGACCGGCCGTTCACCGATCGGCTGGTGGCCAAGTTCGCCCTTCCGGTGCAGGGCTGGCGGGGCAGCCGCCGCTGACGCGGCCCGGGTCCGCCGGTGACGTCGGTGCGTTCGTCGTCGCCCCGGACGCCGTCCACCAGCGGCGCTGCCCCGGCGGGGCTTTCCCGGCCGCACCGGTGGGCCGTGCCGGCTGGTCAACTGTCGCAGGACGCGTCTACTGTCGGTTGCTGTGCTGGAAGAGCTGCGGATCACCGGATTGGGCGTCATCGAGGACACCACCCTGCCGCTGGCCGGCGGGATGAACGTCATCACCGGTGAGACCGGTGCCGGCAAGACGATGGTGGTGACCGGCCTTGGCCTGCTCTTCGGCGGTCGGGCCGACGCGGGTCGGGTGCGGGCCGTGCCGGGGCGGGCCGTCGTCGAGGGGCGGCTGCGGCTCGACGGCCGGGTCGCCGACGTGGTGCACGCCCGGATCGTCGACGCCGGCGGCGGGCCCGACGACGACGGCTCGTTGCTGATGAGCCGTACGGTCACCGTGGAGGGTCGGTCCCGGGCGCATCTGGGCGGCCGGAGCATGCCGGTGTCGATGCTCGGTGAGGTCGGCGAGCAGGTGGTGGCGGTGCACGGCCAGTCCGACCAGCTCCGGCTGCTGCGGCCGGCCGAGCAGCGGGCCGCGCTGGACCGGTTCGCCGGCCCCGGGCACGAGAAGCTGGTCGACGCGCTGCGGGAGGCGTACGGGCGGTGGCGGCAGGTGGTCGACGACCTGGCCGACCGGCGCAGCAACGTCCGGGCCCGGCACCAGGAGGCCGATCTGCTGCGGCTGGGCCTGGACGAGATCACCCGGGTCGACCCGCAGCCCGGCGAGGACGACGAGTTGAAGACCGAGGCGCAGCGGTTGGAGCACGCCGAGGGGCTGCGTACGGCCGCCCAGTTGGCGCACCTGTGCGTGGCCGGCGGGGTGGAGGCGGCCGACGACACCCCGGACGCCACGACGCTGCTCGGCACGGCCCGGCGCACCCTGGAGGCGCAGGCCGGCACCGATCCGGCGCTCGGTGAGCTGGCCGGTCGGCTGGAGGAGGCGGCCACCCTGGTGGCGGACGTCTCGGCGGAGCTGTCGACGTACCTGGCGGCGTTGGACGCCGACCCGGCCCGGTTGCAGACCATCTACGAGCGCCGGGCCGCGTTGCGCGCGTTGACCCGCAAGTACGCCGACGACGTCGACGGGGTGATCGCCTGGGCCGAGCGGGCCCGGACCCGACTGTCCGACCTGGACACCTCCGACGAAATGCTCGACGAGCTGGACCGGGAGGCGCAGCGCCTCGCCGGTGAGGTGGCGGAGTTGGCCGGCCGGCTGTCGGCTTCCCGGCAGGAGGCGGCGGTCCGGTTCGCCGAGCAGGTCACCGTGGAGCTGGCCGGGCTGGCGATGCCACACGCCCGGATCGAGGTGGCGGTGCTGTCCCGGCCGGCCGGGCGGTCCGAGCCCACGCTGGTGGTCAACGGGGTCGGGTGCGGGGTCGGTCCGGACGGTGCCGACGAGGTGGAGCTGCGGCTGCTGGCCCACCCGGGAGCGCCGTCGCTGCCGTTGCAGCGGGGTGCCTCCGGCGGTGAGCTGTCCCGGGTGATGCTCGCCATCGAGGTGGTGTTCGCCGGCTCCGGCGGCCCGCCCACCCTGGTCTTCGACGAGGTCGACGCCGGGGTGGGTGGTCAGGCGGCGGTGGAGATCGGTCGGCGGTTGGCCCGGCTGGCCCGCAGCCACCAGGTGCTGGTGGTGACCCACCTGCCGCAGGTGGCCGCGTTCGCGGATCGGCACCTGGTGGTGGCGAAGGACACCGGGGGCGCGGTGACCACCAGTGGGGTGCGGGTGGTGGAGGACACCGAGCGGGCCCGGGAACTGGCCCGGATGCTGGCAGGTTTGCCGGATTCGGATCTGGGTATCGCCCACGCCGAGGAGTTGCTGGCCGTCGCGGCGAAAGAAAGGCGGCCCTGAGGCGCAACGATTGTGAGCGGAGGCACACCGGCCTGCGCTCCGGTGTGCTTCCCTGGGTAGGCGGCCCTGCTCAGGCATGTCGCGACGGAAATGCCTGCCTCCCATGCCAGGATGGTCACGATGCGTCTACCCACGTTGCGCCGGACCCGAAACGCGGAACCGGACTCAGTTCTCGGCACCGCACGTCTGGACCGCCGTACGAAACGGCTGGTCGGCCGGCTCCGCCCCGGTGACATCGCGGTGATCGACCATGTCGACCTGGACCGGGTGGCGGCCGACTCGCTGGTCGCGGTCGGGGTCGCTGCGGTGCTCAACGCCAAGCCGTCGGTCTCCGGCCGATATCCCAACCTCGGTCCCGAGGTGCTGATCGCCGCCGGCATCCTGCTCCTGGACGACCTCGGCGAGGGGGTCTTCGAGCGGCTCCGGGAGGGTGACACCGTCCGGATCGAGGGCAACACCGTCTTCGTCGGCGACGAGCCGGTCGCGCACGGAGACCTCCAGGACGCCGAGACGGTCGCCAAGGCGATGGCCGACGCCCGGGAGGGCCTGTCGGTGCAGTTGGAGGCGTTCGCCGCCAACACCATGGACTATCTGCGCCAGGAACGGGACCTGCTGCTCGACGGGGTCGGTGTCCCGGACATCCAGACCCAGGTGCAGGGCCGGCACTGCCTGATCGTGGTCCGGGGCTACGACTACAAGGCCGACCTGGACGTGCTGCGCCCGTACATCCGGGAGTTCAAGCCGGTGTTGATCGGCGTGGACGGCGGGGCGGACGCGCTGGTCGAGGCGGGCTACACCCCCGACATGATCATCGGGGACATGGACTCGGTCACCGACGACGTGCTGCGTTGCGGCGCCGAGGTGATCGTGCACGCCTACCCGGACGGCCGGGCGCCCGGCCTGGCCCGGGTCAACGGCCTCGGCGTGCCGGCGATCACCTTCCCGGCCGCCGCCACCAGCGAGGACCTGGCCATGCTGCTGGCCGACGAGAAGGGCGCCTCGCTGCTGGTCGCGGTCGGCACCCACGCCACGCTCGTCGAGTTCCTGGACAAGGGGCGTGGCGGGATGGCCTCCACCTTCCTCACCCGGCTCAAGGTCGGCGGCAAGCTGGTCGATGCCAAGGGCGTGAGCCGGCTCTACCGACAGAGCATCTCCGGCTCGTCCCTGCTGCTCCTGGTCCTCTCGGCGATCGCCGCGATGGCTTCCGCCGTGGCGGTCTCCACCGTCGGCAAGGCGTATCTGGGCGTGGTCTCCGAGTGGTGGGACAATTTCGTGTTCCAGCTCGGCCAGCTCTTCTAGCTCCCGACCGATCAAGAGGCTGTAAGCGTGATCAACTTCCGGTACCACGTGGTGTCCCTGACCGCGGTCTTCCTGGCGTTGGCGATCGGCCTGGTGGTCGGCACGGCCGCCCTCAACGGCCCGGTGGCCGACTCGCTCAAGGAGACCGTCAACTCGCTGCGCAAGGACAACCAGCAGATGCGTCAGTCGGTCAACAGCCTCCAGAAGGAACTGGACATGGAGGAGGACTTCGCCGCCGAGACGGCGCAGATCCTCCTGCCGGGCAGGCTCACCGGCAAGCGGGTCGTGGTGCTCAGCCTGCCCACCGGCCGGGAGCACACCGAGGGCGTGCTGAAGATGCTCCAGCTCGCCGGTGCCAACGTGACCGGTCGGGTCGACGTGCAGGACAAGTTCGTCAACCCGGACAACAACACCAACCTGATGGAGCTGGCCGTCACCGCCGCCCGGCCCACCGCACCCGCCTCGGCGCTGCCCGGCAACGGCAACGGCGTGGAGACCTCCAGCGCCCTGCTGGCCAGCGTCCTGCTCGACCGCCCGCAGGGCACCCCGGCGGTGACCGACGCGGACCGCCGGGCAGTGCTGGCCGCGTACGCCAACGCCGGCTACCTCACCAGCGAGGAGAAGGTCACCGGCCCCGCCGAGGCCGTCGTGGTGGTCAGCGGGCAGCCCTACATCGACAAGGACTCCGCGAAGAAGGACGAGTCGGTGGTGAAGATCGCCGAGCAGTTCGACCGCACCGGCGCGATCGTCGTCGCCGGCAACGGCTCCGCCGGGGGCAACCTGGTGGCCGTGGTACGCGGCGACCCGGTGCTCGCCCAGACCATCTCCACCGTCGACAACGCCAACACCGTGCAGGGGCAGCTGGTCACCAGCCTGGCCCTGGTCCAACAGCTCACCGAGAAGCGGGCCGGACAGTACGGCATCGGCGACAACGCCACGCTGATGCCTAGACTGCCCCAGTGAGCGAACCACGTACCCCGGTGACCGGTTACCACCCGCCCAGGCCGTCCGGCGGTGCCGCATGAGCGGGCTCGGGCGGCTGCTCGCCGCCGCTGCCGGAGCCGCCGCCGCCCGGTACGCGCTGCGGGAGATCCGTACCGCCCCGGTCGGGCCGGCGCTGGAACGCACCAACTTCCGTGGCCGTACCGTCAGCCTGGCTGCCGGACCGGCCCTCGCCGTCGGGGCGTCCGGTGCCGGGGCGCTCGGCGCCGCCAGCGTCCCGGCCGGGGCGGCGGTCCTCGTCGCCGGCCTCGGCGCGGGCGCGGTCGGCCTCTACGACGACGTGGTCGGTGCCCGGCCGGAGCAGAAGGCGGCCAAGGGCTTCGCCGGTCACCTCGCCGCCCTGCGTGAGGGCCGGGTCACCGCAGGCCTGGTCAAGGTCGCCGGGGTGGGCGCGGCCGGGCTCGCCGCCGCCGCCCTGCTCGCCGCCGACCCCCGGGTCGCCGCGCACCCCCGCCGGCAGCGCCACGGCACCCTCGGCCGCACCGTCGACGTGCTGCTCGGCGCGGGCGTGGTGGCCGGCACCGCCAACCTGCTCAACCTGCTCGACCTGCGCCCCGGACGGGCGTTGAAGTCCGGTGTGCTGCTCGGCGTCCCGCTGGCCGCAGGCCCGCACGCCGGCATCGCCGCCGGTGCGGTCGGTGCCGCCGGTGGGCTGCTCGACGAGGATCTCGGCGAGCGGGTGATGATCGGCGACAGCGGCGCCAACGCGCTCGGCGCGCTGCTCGGCGTGGCGCTCGCCGCCCGGACCGGGCCGCTCGGCCGGGCCGGTCTGCTCGCGGTGCTCGCCGGTCTCACCGCGGCCAGCGAGAAGGTCAGCTTCACGGCGGTCATCCAGCGCACCCCGGTCCTGCGGGAACTCGACGCGCTGGGCCGGCGATCCGACTGACGTGACCAGACCGGCACCCCTCGCCGGCGCCGGTCGCGTTGCCGGAGCCGCCGCCCTCATCGCCGTGCTCACCGTCCTGGCCCGGCTCGCCGGGTTCGGCCGTACCGCCGTGTTCACCTGGGTCGTCGAGAGCAGCGACCTCGGCGGCATGTACGTGATCGCCAACACCGTCCCGAACATCATCTTCGAGATCGTCGCCGGTGGGGCGCTGGCCAGTCTCGTCGTACCGCTGCTGGCCGGGCCGGTCGCGGCCGGTGACCGGCGGGCGGTGGCGGCCACCACCGGCGCGCTGCTGACCTGGACGGTGACCCTGCTGGTGCCGCTCGCGGCGCTGGTGGCGCTCTGCGCCGACCCGATCATCTCGGTGATCTCCGACGCGCGGTCGCCGGCCGAGCTGGCCGCCGGGGCGCGGATGCTGCGGGTGTTCGCCCCGCAGCTGCCGCTCTACGGCATCGGGATCGTGCTCACCGGGGTGCTCCAGGCACACCGCCGGTTCGCCTGGCCGGTCATTGCGCCGCTGCTGTCCAGCCTCACCGTCGTGGGGGTCTACCTCGTCTTCGGCGTCACCCAGGGCCGGGACGCGAGCATCGCGCAGGTGAGCCGGGCCGGTGAGCTGATCCTCTCTGGCGGCACCACCCTCGGCGTGGTGGTGCTGTCGCTGTCGCTGCTGATCCCGTTGCGCCGGCTCGGGCTGACCTGGCGACCCGGATACGCCTTCCCCGCCGACGCCCGTGCCCGGGTCGGCGGGCTCGCCGTGGCCGGGGCGGTCACCGTCACCGCCCAGCAGCTCGCCCTGGTGGTCATCCTCAACCGGGTCTCCGGCGGACCGACCGGCTCGCCGCAGGTCTACAACCTCGCCCAGACCATGTACCTGCTGCCCTGGGCGGTGCTCGCGGTGCCGCTGGCGGTCGCCGCGTACCCGGGGCTGTCCGCCGCCGCGGCCACCGGGGACGAGGACGGCTACCGCACGACGGTCGCCGCGACCACCCGGGGGGTGCTGCTGTTCAGCTTCCTCGGCGCGGCGGCCCTGGTCGGCACCGCCGAACCGGTCGGCCGGTTCTTCCCGCTCGGCGCGGCGCAGACCGCCGCCGCGATCGCCGGGTTCGCCCCCGGCCTGGTCGGCTACGGGCTCTTCGCGGTGCTGTCCCGGGCCCTCTACGCCCGGGGCGCCACCCGGGCGGCCACCGCCGCCATCACCACCGGCTGGTTGGTGGTGCCGCTGGTCGCCGTGCCGCTGGCGGCGCTGCTGCCCCGCGCCGACCGGGTGCTGGCGGTGACCCTGGCCAACTCCGTCGGCATGCTGGTGCTCGGGGTGCTGCTGGTCGGCGCGGTGCTCCGGACCGCCGGTCGGGCCGCCCTCGCCGGTGCCGGCCGGGCCGCCACCGCCGGCCTGCTCGCCGCGCTGCTCGCCGCCCCGGCCGGCGTCCTCACCGCCCGGCTGCTCGCCGACGGCGGCACCCCGACGTCAGCGGGGGCACTCGTTCAGGGCATGCTGTCCGGGGCCGTGGTCGGCGTGCTGTTTCTCGCCGTGGCCTGGCTCGTGGACCGGCGGGACGTCGGGCCGCTGCTCGTCGGCGTACGTCGTCGGCTGGGCGGCCGGCGACCGGCGGGTGCCCCGCAGGACGGCGTTGCCCGCAACGCCGGTGACGGGAAGGAGACCTTCTCCCCATGACCGACGCGACGTCCGCCCCGGACCCCCGGGGCACGGTGGTGCTGCTGCTCGCCTCCAGCACCGGCGGGGTCGGTCAGCACGTCCGGTCGGTGGCCCGGGGGCTCGTCGAGGCCGGCCAGCCGGTGCTGGTCTGCGGCCCGGCCGCCACCGCCGACCAGTTCGACTTCACCGCCACCGGGGCCCGGTTCACGCCGGTGGAGATCTCGGCCAACCCCACCCCCGCCGACGCCCGCGCGGTCACCGCGCTGCGCCGGGTGCTGGCCGGCGAGGACGTCCGGGTGGTGCACGCCCACGGGCTGCGTGCCGGACTGGTCGCGGCGCTCGCCCGGCCCGCCGCGCCGCTCGTGGTCACCTGGCACAACGCGGTGCTCGCCGGTGGGCTGCGCGGGCGGTTGTCCCGGGTCGCCGAACGGGTGGTCGCGCGGTCCGCCCGCGTCGCCCTGGGGGCCTCCGCGGACCTGGTGGACCGGGCGACCGCGCTGGGTGCCACCGATGCCCGGCTCGCCCCGGTCGCCGCGCCGGCCCTGCCCGCCCCGCGTCGCCGCCGGTCCGCCGTCCGGGCCGAGTTCGGCGTCGCCGCCGACCAGCCGCTGGTGCTCTCCGTCGGCCGGCTGCACCCGCAGAAACGCTACGACGTGCTCGTCGACGCCGCCGCCCGGTGGCGTACCCGGACGCCGCCGCCCGTGGTGGTGATCGCCGGCAGCGGCCCGGCGTACCTGCCACTGGCCGCCCGGATCTCCGCCGCCCGGGCCCCGGTGACCCTGCTCGGGCATCGCAACGACGTGGCGGACCTGCTCGCCGGGGCCGACCTGGCGGTGGTGACCAGCGACTGGGAGGCCCGGCAGTTGTTCGCCCAGGAGGCGCTGCGAGCCGGCGTACCGCTGGTGACGACCGCCGTCGGTGGGCTGCCCGAGCTGGTCGGCGACGGCGCGCTGCTGGTCCCGGCCGGTGACGTCGACGCGGTCGACGCGGCCGTCCGGTCGCTGCTGGACGACCCGGGCCTCCGCGCCGACCTGGCCCTTCGGGGCGCCACCCGCGCGGCCGGCTGGCCCACCGAGGCCGACACCGTCGCCGCGCTGCGCGCCCTCTACACCGAACTCGACGTCGACCCCGCCGGCCGCCTCGGCCGCACCGGGGCCGCGGCCCCCGGCACCGACACCCCCTCGACGGGACGCGCCTGATGCTGCGCAGATTCACTCCGGTCCTGCTCACCCTGATCGTGGTGGTGCTCGGCGTCACCGCGCTGGCCGCCCGCCCCGACAGCAGCCCGCCCCGGCGCACCGCCGACTACGTGGTCCTCGTCGGGGTGGCCGGGCTGCGCTGGTCCGACGTCGACCCGCAGACCACCCCGACGCTGTGGCGAATGGCCCAACAGGGCTCCATCGGATCGCTGTCGACCCGCTCCGCGCACCGCCCGACCTGCCCGGTGGACGGCTGGCTCACCCTCGGCGCGGGCAGCTACGCCGGCTGGAACGGCAGCCGCCAGTCGGGCGAGTGCCCGCCGGTCGGGGTGACCGTCGAACAACCCGACGGGATCGGCGCCAACCTGCCCGACCAGGAGAGCGTGGTCGCCTACAACGCCGACCGGCAGTCCTGGGGCACGGTGCCCGGCTCGCTGTCGGAGTCGGTGCGCTGCTCGGTGGCGGTCGGCCCGGGTGCCGCCGTCGCCGCGGCCCGCCCCTTCGGCCGGGTCGACCGGTACGCCCCGGCGCTGCCGGCCGATCCGGCGGAGCTGCTCGGCTCCTGCGTGCTGAGCATCGTCGACCTGGGCACGGTCAGCGGCACGGACCCGGCGGAGCGGCAGGCGGACGCCCACCGCGCCGACGAGGCGCTGGCGAAGGTGGTCGCCGCCCGGCCGGAACGATCCCTGGTGCTGGTCGCCGGGGTGTCCGACACCGAGGCACCGGCCCGGCTGCACGTCGTCGTCGCCGACGGCCCCGGCTGGGAACACGGTTGGCTCACCTCGGCCAGCACCGGCCGGGAGGGCTACCTGCAACTGGTGGACCTGGCGCCGACCGCGTTGACCGCGCTGGGCCGGCCGATGCCCGAGCGGATCTTCCTCGGCCGGCCCGCGGTGAAGGTCGACGGTCGCCCCGACGACCTGGCCACCGCGATCACCGCGCCGGCCGACGCCGACCGGGAGGCCGCCGCCCAGCGGGCCGTGGCCGGCTGGTTCTTCGCCCTGCTCGCCGCGGCCCAGATCGCCCTCGCCATCGCGGTGCTGCCGCTGCTGCGCCGGGCCCGCCGGCTCGCCGGCCCGCACAGCCCGCCGCCGGTGTCCCGCCGTGTCGTGGCGACCGTGGAACTGCTGCTGGTCGCCGCCGCCCTGGCGGTGCCCGCGGCCCTGCTCGCCGACGCGGTGCCGTGGTGGCGGGGCGACCATGCCGGTGGGTACTTCGCGGGGGTGACGATCGCGCTGATCGTCGGTGCCACCGCCCTGGTCCGGTTCACCCCCGGCCACGACCGCACCCTCGGCCCGCTCGGCGCGGTCGCCGGCCTGGCCACCCTGGTGGTCGGCGCGGACGTGCTCAGTGGCGCCCGGTTGCAGCTCAACGGGGTGGTCGGCTACTCCGCGCTGGAGGGTGGCCGGTTCGCCGGCCTCGGCACGGTGGGCCTGGGCGTCTTTCTCGCCGGTTCGCTGCTCAGCGCCGGTTGGCTCGCCCAGCGGGTCCGCCGGCAGTGGCGGCCGATGGTGGTGGTCGCGGTGGGCGGGCTGGCCGTGGTGGTGATCGGCAGTCCCTACCTGGGTGCGGACTCCATCGGCGCGATCGCGTTGACCGCCGGGGTGGCGGTGGCCGCCGCGATCAGCACCGGCGGCTGGCTGACGGTCAGCCGGCTGCTCTGGGCGACCATGGCCGGGCTGGCGCTGACCATCGGCTTCGCAGTGGTCGACCTGCGCCGGCCGGTGGAGGAGCAGGGGGCGCTGGGCCGGTTCCTGACCGCCCTCGGTGAGGGCACCGGTGGGCTGACCGTGCACCGGTCCAGCACGGCGAACTTCCAGACGTTGGTGAACAGCCCGTTGACGGTGCTGGCGGTGGTCGGACTGCTGCTGGTCTGGTTCGCGTTGCTCCAGCCCTGGGGTGGGCTGATGCGGCTGTTCGGCATCTACCCGGCGATCCGGGCGGCGTTGGCCGGTACGGCGGTCGCCTCGGTCATCGCCGGGTTGTTGGGCGGCACCGCGCTGGACGTGGCCGGGGCTGCCGGGGCGTTGGTGGTGCCGATGGCGGCGCTGGCCTCGCTGCGGGTGCTGGACCACTCCACCGACCGCACCCTGCCCGGTACGGGTCACCCCCGCACGGAGGGCCCGGGTGGCCCGCCCGGCGGTGCCCCGTCCGACGACGCCCCGCCCGACGGGCGGCCCGACGAGGACGGCGGCGACGCCCGGGTGGGGGACGGGAACGACCCGACCACGGGGCGTGCCCCACGCTCGGAGCCGTCCGACGGCAACGGGGCCGGCAGCCCGGACGACGGTGGCGGCGGCCCGGACGACGACGAGGCTCGGCCGGTGGGGCGAGGTGGGGCGAAGGTGCCCGCGGCGCGTACCCCCGGCTCGGTGGTCCCGGCATCGACCGAGGCGGTGGCCGGCCGGTCCGGCGTGGGCTCCGGATAGCTCGAGGTCGGGTGCGCCGCCGGGTGGCCCCCGGGGAGGTGTTACCGTGGAATCCCGTGGATCGCGTGATCACTTTGCTGATCGGCACGGCGGTTCGCACGACCGCTACGGACGACACGGGAGCAGGCCTTGGCCCCTTCAGCACGGACGACCCGGCACATCTTCGTCACCGGGGGCGTCGCCTCATCGCTCGGTAAGGGCCTCACCGCCTCCAGCCTCGGCAATCTGCTCACCGCGCGGGGGCTGCGGGTGGTGATGCAGAAGCTCGACCCCTACCTCAACGTCGACCCCGGGACGATGAACCCGTTCCAGCACGGCGAGGTCTTCATCACCGAGGACGGCGCGGAGACCGACCTCGACGTCGGGCACTACGAGCGCTTCCTCGACCGGGACCTCTCCGGCAAGGCCAACGTCACCACCGGCCAGATCTACTCCGACGTGATCGCCAAGGAGCGGCGCGGCGAGTACCTGGGCGACACCGTCCAGGTCATCCCGCACATCACCAACGAGATCAAGGCCCGGATCCTCGGCATGGCCGACCCGGACCCCGACGGCCAGATCCCCGACGTGGTGATCACCGAGGTCGGCGGCACCGTCGGCGACATCGAGTCGCTGCCGTTCCTGGAGGCGATCCGCCAGGTCCGCCACGACCTGGGTCGGGACAACTGCTTCTACCTGCACGTCTCGCTGGTGCCCTACCTGGCCCCGTCGGGGGAGCTGAAGACCAAGCCGACCCAGCACTCGGTGGCGCAGCTGCGCAACATCGGCATCCAGCCGGACGCCATCGTGCTGCGCTGTGACCGGGAGATCCCGGAGAAGCTCAAGGAGAAGCTTTCCCTCTACTGCGACGTGGACCGGGAGGCGGTCGTCGCCGCCCCGGACGCCCCGAGCATCTACGACATCCCGAAGGTGCTGCACCGCGAGGGCCTCGACGCGTATGTGGTGCGCCGGCTGGGCCTGTCCTTCCGTGACGTCGACTGGAGCAGCTGGGACGACCTGCTGGAGCGGGTGCACCAGCCGCACCACACGGTCACCGTGGCGGTGGTCGGCAAGTACGTCGACCTGCCCGACGCGTACCTGTCGGTCAGCGAGGCGATCCGGGCCGCCGGTTTCGGCCACCGGGCCCGGGTACAGCTGCGCTGGGTGCCCAGCGACGACTGCGTCACCCCGGCCGGGGCGGCGTCGGCCCTGGCCGGCGTGGACGGCATCGTCATCCCCGGCGGTTTCGGCGTCCGGGGCATCGAGGGCAAGATCGGCACCGCCCGGTACGCCCGGGAGAACGGCGTGCCGCTGCTCGGCCTCTGCCTGGGCCTCCAGTGCATGACCATCGAGGTGGCCCGCCACCTGGCCGGCCTGGACGCGGCGAACTCCCTCGAATTCGACGAGGAGGCCGTCCACCCGGTCATCGCCACCATGGCCGACCAGGAGGACATCGTCGCCGGCCGGGGCGACCTGGGCGGCACCATGCGGCTCGGGGCGTACCCGGCGACGCTGGCCGCGGGGTCGATCGTGGCCGAGGCGTACGGCAGCACCGAGATCAGCGAGCGGCACCGGCACCGGTACGAGGTCAACAACGCCTACCGGGACCAGCTCACCAAGGCCGGCCTGCACATCTCCGGCACCTCCCCGGACGGCCGGCTGGTCGAGTTCGTCGAGCTGGACCGGGGTCTGCACCCGTTCTTCGTGGCCACCCAGGCGCATCCGGAGCTGAAGAGCCGCCCGACCCGCCCGCACCCGCTGTTCGCCGGGTTCGTCAAGGCGGCCGTGGCGTACTCGGAGGCCGATCAGCTCCCGGTGGACCTCGATCCGGTGGCCGAGGCGCCGTCGCCGAAGAACGCGGCCCGCAACGGCGCGTCGGCGAAGGCCACGTCGGCGTCGTGAGCGCCGTCGAGCACCGCTACGAGCTGCGCTCCCGGGTCGAGCGCTACGCCGGCCGGATCTTCTCGGTGGTCACCGACGAGGTGACCATGCCGGGTGGGGGAACCGCCACCCGCGACTACGCCCGGCACGTCGGGGCGGTGGGTGTGGTCGCCCTCGACGACGCCGGCCAGGTGGTGCTGGTCCGGCAGTACCGGCAGCCGGTCGGGCGGCACCTGTGGGAGCTGCCCGCCGGGCTGATGGACGTCAGCGGCGAGGAGTTGGCCGTCGCCGCCGCCCGGGAGCTGGCCGAGGAGGCCGACCTGACCGCCGGCCGGTGGGACCTGCTGGTCGACGTGCACACCTCGCCGGGCTTCTCCAACGAGGTGGTCCGGGTGTTCCTCGCCCGGCAGTTGGCCGAGGTGCCCGTCGACCAGCGGCACGAGCGGCACGAGGAGGAGGCCGACCTGCAGATCGTCCGGATCGACCTGGACGAGGCGGTCGGCATGGTGCTGGCCGGGGAGATCACCAACGGTCCGTGCGTGGCCGGCCTGCTGGCCGCCGCCCGGGCCCGCGACGCCGGCTGGTCGGTGCTGCGCCGGGCCGACACCCCGCTGCACCGCTGATCCGGTACGCCCGCAGGGGCCGCCGCGGTCCGCCGCGCGGCCCCTGTCCGGTGTGGGCGCCGTCCGGCGGGCCGGCCGACCCGGTGCGACGATGGGGAGACGTCGAACGGCAGGTCCGGGTGGTACACCTGACACACCGTCAGGCAGATCGGGCATCGGGTGTCACTGTGCTGGCTCGGGTGGGCGGGCGGCCCCCTAGACTGCCGCCGGCGGGACCGGTGGACCGCGTCGGCAACGGAGCCGGCGGGGCACCGCGCAGTCCGGGGTGCGGCACCTCGGAGGAAGGTGTCTGCATCGTGAAGGTCGGAATCCCGCGCGAGGTCAAGAACCACGAGTACCGCGTGGCGATCACGCCGGCGGGCGTCAACGAGTTCGTCCGCCACGGCCACCAGGTCTTCGTCGAGGCCGGCGCCGGTGTCGGGTCCAGCCTCACCGACGACGAGTTCGCCGCCGCCGGGGCCACCATCCTCGGCACCGCCGACGAGGTGTGGGACACCGCCGAACTGGTGCTCAAGGTCAAGGAGCCGATCGCCGAGGAGCACCACCGGATGCGTGCCGGGCAGGTGCTCTTCACCTACCTGCACCTGGCCGCCTCGAAGGAGTGCACCGACGCGCTGGTCGACCGGAAGGTCACCGGCATCGCGTACGAGACGGTCGAGCTGCCCGACCGGTCGCTGCCGCTGCTCGCCCCGATGTCCGAGGTGGCCGGCCGGCTCGCCCCGCAGGTCGGCGCGTACCAACTCCAGCGGCAGGGCGGCGGCCGGGGCATCCTGATGGGCGGCGTCTCCGGGGTGTACGCGGCGAAGACCGTGGTCATCGGCGCGGGCGTGTCCGGGATGAACGCCGCCGCGATCGCGCTGGGCCTCCAGGCCGAGGTGCTGCTGCTGGACAAGAACGTGGCCCGGCTGCGGCAGGCCGACGCCATCTACCGGGGCCACCTGCAGACGGTCGCCTCCAACGCGTACGAGATCGAGCGGGCGGTGCTCGACGCCGACCTGGTCATCGGCGCGGTCCTCGTCCCCGGCGCGAAGGCCCCGATGCTGATCTCCAACGAGCTGGTCTCCCGGATGAAGCCGGGCAGCGTGCTTGTCGACATCTCCATCGACCAGGGTGGCTGCTTCGAGGACTCCCGCCCCACCACGCACGCCGAGCCGACGTACCAGGTGCACGAGTCGATCTTCTACTGCGTGGCGAACATGCCCGGCGCGGTGCCGCACACCAGCACCTACGCGTTGACGAACGTCACCCTGCCGTACGCCCTCGAACTGGCCAACCAGGGCTGGCGCGACGCGTTGCGCCGTGACCCCGCCCTGGCGCTGGGTCTGAACACCCACGACGGTCGGGTGGTCTACGGCCCGGTCGCCGACGCCCACGGCATGGCGACCCTTCCCCTGGCCGAGGTGCTGGCCTGACCGATCAGACCCGCGGCGCAGCACCGGATCAGGCACACGGCGTACCCGATCCGGCCCGTGGCATGGCTTCCGACGGCATGGCTTCCGACGGTGGACGGAGCGCGGCGGGCGACGGCGTCGGGGCGGGCGAGGAGCCCGCGCCGGCCCTGCGTCGGGCCGTGCGCGGCTACCTCGACCACCTCACCGTCGAACGGGGACTGTCGGCCAACACCCTCACCTCGTACCGTCGGGACCTGGAGCGTTACCTGGGCACCCTGGCCGCCGCCGGGGTGACCGAGCTGGCCGCCGTCGGCACCGGGCAGGTCGAGGCACACCTGGCCCGGCTGCGCGAAGGCGACGAGGACCACCCGCCGCTGGCGGTGACCTCGGCCGCGCGGGCCGCCTCCGCCGTGCGGGGGCTGCACCGGTTCGCCGTCCGCGAGGGGCTGGCCGGGGCGGACCCCAGCCGGGACGTCCGGCCACCCACCCCACCGCGCCGACTGCCCCGGGCGTTGCCGGTCGACGAGGTGACCCGGCTGTTGGAGACCGCCGGCCCGGTCACCGCCACCGGCGACGGGGCGGCCCTCGCGCTGCGGGACCGGGCGCTGCTGGAGTTCCTGTACGGCACCGGCGCGCGGATCTCCGAGGCGGTCGGTGCCGCCGTGGACGACGTGGACGTCGACGAGGGCACCGCCCTGCTGCGCGGCAAGGGCGGCCGGACCCGCCTGGTGCCGATCGGCGGGTACGCCGTCGAGGCGCTGCGCGCCTTCCTGGTGCGGGCCCGCCCCGGCCTGGTCGCCGCCGGCCGGGGCACCCCGGTGGTCTTCGTCAACGCCCGGGGCGGACCACTGACCCGGCAGGGGGCGTGGACCGTGCTGCGGCGGGCGGCGCAACGGGCCGGGCTGCCGGTGGACGGCCCGCACGCGGTGTCCCCGCACACCCTGCGCCACTCGTACGCCACCCACCTGCTCGACGGCGGCGCGGACGTGCGGGTGGTGCAGGAACTGCTCGGCCACGCCTCGGTCACCACCACCCAGGTGTACACGTTGGTCACCGTGGAGCGGCTGCGCGAGGTGTACGCCACCACGCACCCCCGTGCCCGGGGTTGAAACCGTCCGCCGGGCCGCTGACCGGCCGGTACGTCCGACACGCCGGACCGGTGCCGAACGCGCTGGTCGTCGGTGGCGTAGAGTCGGCATCGGCGCGGACCTCCTGGGGCGACAACCGGGGTGCGCAGCGGCGCCGCGAAGGACGTCGGACTGCTCCGACGCCGGGTGGTCGTCGGGAGGGGGCAACGAGGACATGGCTGGCAACGGTGACCGTGCCGACGCCTGGACGTCGGAGCTCCGTGAACAGCAGGCGTCGCTCGGCGCCGACCTGGGCCCGGCCGACCCGGCCGCCTACACGATGCGCAAGCCGATCCCCGAGCCGATGCCCACCGACCGGCACGGCCCGGCCCGGATCATCGCGATGGCCAACCAGAAGGGTGGCGTCGGCAAGACCACCACCACCATCAACCTGGGCGCGGCGCTGGCCGAGTACGGCCGCAAGGTGCTGCTTGTCGACTTCGACCCGCAGGGCGCGCTCTCGGTGGGGTTGGGCGTCAACCCGCACAACCTCGACCTGTCGGTCTACAACCTGCTCATGCAGGACGACGTCACCGCCGAGGACGTCCTGATCAAGACGGACGTGGCCGGCCTGCACATCCTGCCCGCCAACATCGACCTCTCCGCCGCCGAGATCCAGCTGGTCAACGAGGTCGCCCGGGAGATGGCCCTGGCCCGGGTGCTGCGCAACGTGCGCAAGGAGTACGACTACATCCTGATCGACTGCCAGCCCTCGCTGGGCCTGCTGGCGATCAACGCGCTGACCGTCGCGCACGGTGTGCTCATCCCCCTCGAATGCGAGTTCTTCAGCCTGCGCGGGGTGGCGCTGCTGCTCGACACCATCGACAAGGTCCGCGAGCGGCTCAACTTCGACCTGGAACTCGAGGGCATTCTCGCCACCATGTACGACAGCCGCACCACCCACTGCCGGCAGGTGCTCCAGCGGGTGGTCGAGGCGTTCGGCGACAAGGTCTACCAGACCGTCATCACCAAGACGGTGAAGTTCCCCGAGTCCACGGTGGCCGGTGCGCCGATCACCACCCTCGACCCGGCCTCCTCGGGGGCCCGCAACTACCGGCAGTTGGCCCGTGAGGTGATCGCCGCCCAGGCCGACCGGTAGGCCGGGGTGCACCTTCGCACCGCCGCGCCCCGGACGGCGACGACGTCCGCGCCCGTGGTGTGGACTACGGTCGTCCGGTGACCGCGCCACCGCTGGACCCGCCGACGACCCCGGAGCAGCCGCCCGTGCCGGCCGCCGAGGTCGCCGCCGACGTGGCGACCGACCCGGCGGGCGTGCCACGGGCCGAGCAGAGCACCGGCTTCACCGTCCGGCTGGCGAACTTCACCGGCCCGTTCGACCTGCTGCTGCAACTGATCAGCAAGCACAAGCTGGACGTCACCGAGGTGGCGCTGCACACCGTCACCGACGAGTTCATCGCCTACATCCGCGCCATGGGCGACCAGTGGGACCTCGACGAGACCAGCGAGTTCCTGCTCATCGCCGCCACCCTGCTCGACCTGAAGGCGGCCCGGCTGCTGCCGTCGGCCGAGGTGGAGGACGAGGAGGACCTCGCCCTGCTGGAGGCCCGGGACCTGCTCTTCGCCCGGCTGTTGCAGTACAAGGCGTACAAGGAGGCGGCGGCGCACATCGCCGAGTTGGAGGCGGTCGGCGGCCGGCGCTACCCGCGCGCGGTAACCCTGGAGCCCCGGTACGCCGACGCGCTGCCCGACCTGGTGCTCGGCATCGGCCCCGAACGGCTGCTCAAGCTGGCGATCCGGGCGATGACCCCGAAACCGGTGCCCGAGGTCTCCATCGCGCACGTGCACATGGTCCGGGTCAGCGTCCGGGAGCACGCGGCGATCCTCGCCGAGCGGCTGCGCCGGGCCGGCATCGCCACCTTCGCGCTGCTCTGCGCCGACTGCGAGATCACCCTCGAGGTGGTGGCCCGCTTCCTGGCCCTGTTGGAGCTGTACCGGGAGGGGCTGGTCGCCTTCGTCCAGGAGGAGGCCCTGGAGGAGCTCACGGTGCGCTGGACCGGCCCCGCCGACGGCAACGCCGACCTGCACATCGACGAGTACGCCGGCACTCCCGCCGACGCCACCCCCGCCGACTCGTCGACCGCAGATCAGCCCAGCTCGTCGACCGTTGATCCGGCCGGTGTGACGGCCGCAACCGTCACCGCCTCGCCGACCGCAGAACTGGCGGGCGTGCCGGCTGCAGACCTCGCCGGCTCGTCCACCGCAGCTCGGGCCGGGGCGGCCGTGCCCGATGCCCGGTCCGCTGACGCCGCCGTGCCCGCCGATGCTGCCGTGCCCGCTGACGCTGACGCTGACGCTGCCGTGCCCGCCGACCCAGCGGGCGAGCCCGCACCGACGCAGGAGTGATCTGATGAGCGACGAGGAGCGCCGGGACTCGCTGGCCGATCAGGCCGCCGCCTGGATTCCCCCGTGGGACCGCCCCACCCCCGAGCAGAAGCCCGCTCCCACCCCCGCCGATCCCGACTCCGAGATCTTGGACAGTTCCCGTCCGCCAGGAACGGGAACTGTCCAAGATCTCACTGCCGACTGCGCCGTGCCGGCCGACAGCGGCCGGGACGGCGTCGTGCCGACCGGCGTCGTGCCGACCGGCGTCGTGCCGACCGGCGTCGTGCCGACCGGGGAACTGCCGGTGGCGGGCACCGGGGGCGGAACGGAACGTGCCAGGCCGGACCAGGCCAGGCCGGAGCAGGATGGCCCGGAGCAGGTCAAGCCGGACCAGGATGGCCCGGGGCGGGTCAGGTCGGACCAGACTGGGCCGGGACAGGGCGGGCCGGCCCAGGGCGGGTCGGTGGAAGGCGCGGGGGAGCGGGGCGCGGCCGGCGTACCGAAGCGGCAGCCGGCGGGTCGGCGGCGGGCGACGGTCGTGCCGGAGCCGGCCCCCGAGCTGGACGACGCGGAACTGCGCGGCGCGTTGGAGGCCATTCTGCTGGTGGTCGACGAGCCGGTCAGTGAGCTGGTGCTGGCCCAGGTGCTGGAGCAGAAGCCGGAGCGGATCGGGCCGGTGCTGGACGACATCGCCGCCGGCTACACCGCCGCCGGGCACGGTTTCGAGCTGCGCCGGGCGGCGGGTGGCTGGCGGCTCTACACCCGGCCGGAATACGCGACGCACGTCGAGCGGTTCGTGCTGGACGGGCAGTCGGTACGGCTGACCCAGGCCGCGTTGGAGACGCTCGCGGTGATCGCCTACAAGCAGCCGGTGACCCGGTCCCGGGTCTCGGCCATCCGGGGTGTCAACTGTGACGGGGTGCTCCGTACCCTGGTCTCCCGTGGGTTGGTCGAGGAGTGCGGCGCCGAACCGGACAGTGGGGCGTTCCTCTACCGGACCACCACGATGTTCCTGGAGAAGCTGGGCCTGAACTCGGTCGCCGACCTGCCCCCGCTCGCCCCGTTCCTCCCCGACGACGTAGAAGAGCTTGCCGATGCCACGCGATAACCGTTCCCCCAAACCCGACGCCCCCGTGTACGAGGGTGCCGAGCGTCTCCAGAAGGTGCTCGCCGCCGCCGGCGTGGGTTCCCGACGTGCCTGCGAGGACCTGATCTTCCGACGTCGGGTCACCGTCAACGGGCGGGTGGCGCAGCTCGGCGACAAGGCCGACCCGACCCACGACGTGATCCACGTCGACGGCGAACGTCTCCAGGTCGACAACCGCCTGGTCTACGTGGCGATGAACAAGCCGCGCGGGGTGGTCACCACCATGGCGGACGAGAAGGGCCGCAACGAGCTCGCCGAGTTCATCGGCAACCGGGTGGAGCAGCGGGTCTACCACGTCGGGCGGCTCGACGCGGACAGCGAGGGCCTGCTGTTGCTCACCAACGACGGAACCCTCACCCACAAGCTGATGCACCCGTCGTACCAGGTGCTCAAGACGTACCTGGCCGAGGTGGCCGGGCCGATCCCGCGCAACCTGGGCAAGCGGCTGCTGGCCGGCGTCGAGCTGGAGGACGGGCCGGTGAAGGTGGACTCGTTCAAGGTGGTGGACACGCTGGGCAAAACCGCCCAGGTGGAGCTGAGCCTGCACGAGGGGCGCAAGCACATCGTCCGGCGGCTGCTGGCCGAGGTCGGGCACCCGGTGTCCCGGCTGGTGCGTACCTCGATCGGGCCGATCAGGCTCGGTGACCTGCGCACCGGGCGGATCCGGCGGCTGACCAACGCGGAGGTCGCCGCCCTGTTCAAGGCCGTGGGTGACTGACCCCACGGGTACCGGGTACCGCTGCCGGTAGGCTTTCGGGCGGCCCACGGGTCACCGGGTGGCGCGGGTCGCCCCCGGCGACGGCGCGTGCGGCCGACCCGCGAGGCGCGGGCATGATGGACGACGAAGGACTACCGCTCAACGGCGCCGGAGCACCGGCGACCCGCGAGGTACGGGCTGAGGAGGACAACGGTGGAGGAAAACGTACGGGCCGGGCGCTGCGTGGTCGCTGTGGACGGGCCGTCCGGTTCGGGTAAGTCCACCGTCTCGCGGCGGCTCGCCGCCGGCCTCGGTGCCCGCTACCTGGACACCGGCGCGATGTACCGGGCGATCACCTGGGCGGTGCTGCGCTCCGGTGTCGACCTGACCGACGCCGCCGCCGTGGGCAAGGTCGCCGGCGAGGTCGAGCTGCGCATCGGCACCGACCCCCAGGGGTACGGCGTGACCGTCGACGGGGTGAGCGTCGACCAGGAGATCCGGGGTTCCGAGGTGACCGGTGCGGTCTCCGCGGTGGCTGCCGTGCCGGCGGTGCGGGCCCTGCTCGTCGCCCGGCAGCGGGAACTGATCGTCAATGCCGGCCGGATCGTGGTCGAGGGCCGTGACATCGGCGCGGTGGTGGCCCCGGACGCCGACCTGAAGGTCTACCTGACCGCCTCCGAGGCGGCCCGGGCCCGGCGGCGCAGCGCCGAGGACGCCGTCGACGTCGCGGCGACCGCCGCCGACCTGGCCCGGCGGGACCGGCTCGATTCCACCCGCAAGGTCGACCCGCTGCGGCAGTCTGCCGACGCGGTCGAACTGGACACCACCGAGCTGGGCATCGACGAGGTCGTCGCCCGGCTGCGCGAGCTGCTCACCGAGCGGGGAGTGGCATGAGCGACGGATGGGTGGAGCTGCGCGAACCGGAGGTCGCCGTCGAGGAACCGACCGGTCCGCAGCCCGTGGTGGCCGTGGTCGGCCGGCCCAACGTGGGCAAGTCGACCCTGGTCAACCGGATCATCGGCCGTCGGCAGGCGGTCGTGGAGGACGTCCCCGGGGTGACCCGGGACCGGGTGCCGTACGACGCCCAGTGGAACGGCCGGTCGTTCACCGTGGTGGACACCGGCGGTTGGGAGCCGGACGCGAAGGACCGTGCCGCGGCCATCGCGGCCCAGGCCGAGACGGCGGTGGTCACCGCCGACGTGGTGATCTTCGTGGTCGACGCCATGGTCGGCGCGACCGATGTGGACGAGGCCGCGGTGAAGATGCTGCGACGCAGCGCCAAGCCGGTGATCCTGGTGGCCAACAAGACCGACAACACCGCCATCGAGATGGAGGCGACCTCGCTGTGGTCGCTGGGTCTCGGCGAGCCGTACCCGGTCTCCGCGCTGCACGGTCGGGGCTCCGGGGAACTGCTCGACGCCATTCTGGACGCGTTGCCCGACGCCCCGAAGATCGTCGAGAACCGTCCTCGTGGCCCGCGTCGGGTGGCCCTGGTGGGCCGGCCCAACGTCGGTAAGTCGAGCCTGCTCAACCGGTTCTCCGGTGAGGAGCGGGCGGTCGTCGACTCGGTCGCCGGCACCACCGTCGACCCGGTGGACAGCCTGGTGGAGATCGGTGGCGAGACCTGGCAACTGGTCGACACCGCGGGCCTGCGCAAGCGGGTCGGCAAGGCCAGCGGCACCGAGTACTACGCCAGCCTGCGGACCGCCGGCGCCATCGAGGCGGCCGAGGTGGCGGTGGTGCTGCTCGACTCCAGCGAGCCGATCAGCGAGCAGGACCAGCGGATCCTGACGATGGTCGTCGAGGCCGGCCGGGCTTTGGTGATCGCCTTCAACAAGTGGGACCTGGTCGACGCCGACCGTCGGTACTACCTGGACAAGGAGATCGACCGGGAGCTGCGCCGGATTCCCTGGGCGATCCGGCTCAACCTGTCGGCGCAGACCGGCCGGGCGGTCGACAAGCTCGCCCCGGCGCTCCGCAAGGCGCTGGCGAGCTGGGAGACCCGGGTGCCGACGGCACTGCTCAACCAGTGGCTCACCGCCCTGGTCCAGGCCACCCCGCACCCGGTGCGCGGCGGCCGGGCACCGAAGATCCTCTTCGCCACCCAGGCGGGCGTCTCCCCGCCTCGGTTCGTGCTCTTCACCACCGCGCCGCTGGACGCCGGCTACCAGCGCTTCGTCGAGCGCAAGCTCCGCGAGGAGTTCGGCTTCGAGGGCAGCCCGGTGGAGATTTCGGTACGCCCCCGCAAGAAGCTCGGCCCCGGCGGCCGGGGCAAGGCGCACGGCTGACATACCTCAGGCCGCTCGACGTCGCCGAAAGGGGGCCGGCAACCCACCCGGCCCCCTTTCCTAGGATGCTCTAGGGATGGTGGCGGCCGGCGCTTCCGACGCGGCAGGGGCCTGTGCGCGCGGTGCGAAGATCCTGCGCTAAGCTGTACCGGCTGCCGCGGGGGAGACCGCGCGGGGAGCATCGGGACGTGGCGCAGCTTGGTAGCGCACTTGACTGGGGGTCAAGGGGTCGTCGGTTCGAATCCGGCCGTCCCGACAGGCGAAAAGCCCTGACCAGCGGGAACGCTGGTCAGGGCTTCGACCTTCTTCTATGGATATTTGAACCTCCCCCCGAAAACCCCCCGTTTACCGGGGTGGGCGGTCAGGTCCTTTCATCCATGTGCATCGTTGGGTGTTGTCGGTGTGGAACGATGGTGTCGGTGGGTGCCGAGCCGTTCGAGGATGTCGGAGACGTCCGGGGCTTGGACGGGTTTGGCGATGTAGTAGGTGTCGGTGACCTCCTCGCTGGAGTGTCCGAGCTGCGCGGACGCGCTCTTGGTGTCCTTCTCAACTCCCGGATCCAGCAGTACAACGCCCAGATCCCGGGAATCGTCAACGGCCTCCGGGCCACCGGCCAGCCTGTACGGATGGTCAGCATGTCCGCGGTGACCACTGCGGACATGTCCGACTCGTTGCACCCCAACAACACCGGGTATCGCAAGATGGCCGACGCCTTCGACCGCGCCGTCACCGCCGCCCAGGCGGAGGGTCTGATTGTGCCGCCGGTGCCCGGCGACACTGGCCCCTGCGTCGGCGAATCCTCGCCGTCACCGCCGTCGACGACGCCCACTCCGCCCGGCTGGAACTGGGTGGGTGAGATTGCTCCCGGCGTCGGTACAACCCGTGACCAGGTGCGGTTCGCCGATCTCAACGGCGACGGCCGCGCCGACTACCTGGTGGTCGGCGACCAGGGTCAGGTCAGAGCCTGGCTCAACACCGGCACCGGCAACAGCGTGGCGTGGACCTCCCAGGGCGGGATCGCCTCGGGCATCGGCGCGGCGGGCGACACCATCAGGTTCGAGGACGTCAACGGCGACCGCCGGGACGACTACCTGATGGTTGGCGAGTGCGGTCAGATCCGCGCCTGGCTCAACAACCGGGGGCGGCTCGGGCTCCGCGTGGTTTTCACTGGGCGAGATCGCCTCGGGCGTCGGCTACACCCGCGACACGATGGAACTGGCCGAGATCAACGGCGACCGTCGCGCCGACTATCTGGTCCTCGACGCCCAGGGCGGCGTCCGAGCATGTTTCAACAACGAGGCGGCGGGTGGGCCAGCACCGGCCAACCCATCGCCGATGCCGAACGACCCGACCCCGACCCCGCCACCGGGTAACAACGGCTCCGGGCCGATCGACGGTCTTCACCTCTGCGTCGCCAACCGCTGCCGGTAGAGCTGTGAACAGGGGAGGCGCGGAGGCGATCCGTCCGCGCCTCCCCTGCCGAGGCTCCTCGGCAGGGGAGGACGACGATGCCGGCGCTGTCGACGAGGACATCGGGCCGGCCGTGGTGATATCCGACATCAGCCATGGCCCGAGCGACGCTGGCCGGATCGGCGATGTCCAACTGTTGGCCCGTGACGGGCAGCCCGTCGGCCTGTAGCTCCTGAGCGGTGCGCACTGCGGCTTCCTCGGTACGGGCCGTCACGACTACGTGAACATCGACCGCAGCTATGCCCCGGGCGATGGCCTTGCCGAGTCCTCGGTTGACACCAGTGACAACAGCGACCCGCGTGACCCGTCGGTCGACGTGGCTAGCATTGCCTCATGGTTGAGGAGTTGATCAGTAAGGTGTCCGTCGGGGACGACCAAGCGATCGAGGAGTTGTCCGTCATCGCAGACGCCGATCCGGCAAGGCTGACGCCGTACCTCGGTTCCCTGCTCGACCGGGACGTGCTGTGGCCGGGGAAGTTGTTCCGGGCGGCGGACGCCGACGTGGTCCGCCGGGTCGTCGAGCGCATCGACGGCGGCCGGACGCCCGACCGGCTCAATCAACTGCTGATCATCCTGGCGCACTCCGGTCACCCGCTGGCCCAAAGCGCCCTGCGTCGCTGGTCGACGGAGCCGCCGGCCGGTGCGGACAAGCTGTACGTCGATGCGCTGAGCTACGCGCGGGAGGGGGGCTGGACGGTCGGTCCGGACGGCCGCCGGCGGGATCTGTGCGGCAGCGCCACGTATCGGTGGCTCATGCGCGACGCTCCGCTCCGTGCAGACGGTCTGACCTGTCCGTGGTGCGCGTCGCCACTGTGGACCGCTGCGGACCTTGACACCGCAGACCCCGTCGTCCGTGCCGCGCTGGAGCACACGGGCTGGTCCGGCCGGCTGGTGATCGAGACATGCCACTTCTGCGCCTGCTACACGACGCTGTACAGCCAGGTCACACCGGCCGGCGCCACCGCCTGGTGGACCGGCAACACCCGCCCGAGCTACCTCGGCTCCGCCGAAGCGGAGGATCCTCCGGCGCTGACACCGGCCCCGGGTGAGGCTCTCCAGAGCCCCTATCAGGCCAGCGCGTGGGATCAGGGCGGCTCGACGCTGGGCGGTCGGCCTGACTGGATCCAGGACGCCGAGCACGCCGACTGCCCCGGTTGCGGAGAACCGATGGACTACGTGGGTCTGATCGGCGGCGCCGACCTGAACGACTACGGCGAGGGCGCCTACTACCTGCACCTGCACCAGCGGTGCGGGTTCGCCGCGGTGAACTACCAACAAAGCTGACCACCCGGGCTATCCGTGGCGCACCCCTCGCACGCATACCGTGCACTCGGCGCGCGAGTCAGATCCACGTCCAGGGGCGGACGCCGTCCAGACCCGCCCGCGCCACCGCGCGCGACGCGGGTGAAGGAGGATATGGGTGTCGTCCAACGCGTTGTCGGCGGTGCCCCTGATAGGGGGCTGTGACCGGGCTCCGCGTAGGGCGGCGACTACTCGGCGTTCGTCCAGGTGGTGAGGTCCGCAGGCGAGCGGACCCACAACCGGGGCCACCTTCGGGGAGCCCTTCCGGGTCTGGTGACCCCTCGGTTACAGGTGGGCGGCGGACCGTTCCCTGTCGGGTTCATCTTGACGGTAGTAGGTAGGGGAGTGGCTGCAGAGTTGGCAGGCCAGAACCAGCGGGGCGAGGACGCTGGGTCGACCGCTGGTGTTCGGGCCGATCAACGTCTCGGCGGCGTGGGCGTACTTGCGGGCGGTTCTGACGTTCATGTCGAGCCGCCGGGCGGTCGCGCTGATCGACAGCCCTTCGGCCCGCAGGGCGTACACGGCTGCGTGGCGTTCGCGGGTGTTCGTCGCCCGGCGTCCGGTCCTCACCGGCTCGGCCCCGACCGGTGCGGCAGGAGCGGGTACCGGATCGGTGTGCTCTTTCAGGCAGCGGCGGTGCCCGCGAATTGTCTTCTCGACGGTGTCGCTGAGGTTGTTCAGTAGGTGCCATCGGTCGGCGACCTGGATCGCGTCCGGTGCCCCTTGCCGGGCGCCTTCGGCGTAGCTGCCCCCACGATCTCGGCAGATGATCTGCACTCCGGGGTGTTCCCGTAGCCATTCGGCGAGGGTGCCGGGTGGTGCGGTCGGGCAGGACGTCGATCGGCCTGCGGGTGTGCATGTCGACCAGCACGGTGGCGTGTCGGTGCCCGCGGTCCGGCGGTGCACCCGACGGACCGCTGCGCTCCGGCACCCGCTAACCGAGCTCGCGGACACGGCTCACCGGGGCAGCGTCCGCTGCTGCCGTACCGGACGCGTCGGCCGCAGGACGAGCCGCAGTAGCGCCGCGGTGTCCCGCTTGCCGTTGGCGTTGAGTGGGAAGGCGTCGATCGCCCGGATGGCCGCAGGTACAAGATAGGCCGGCAGAGCCTGGGCCAGGTGACCACGTAGGTCGAGTGGATCGCCGTCGACGTCGCCGCCGGGCTCCGCTTCCGACTGGACGTAGCACAGGGCCAGGCGGAGCACCTGCCCGTCGGCACCGGTGACCGGCAGGGCCACACAGTCGCGGACGCCCGGAACCTGGCGGGCGGCTGCCTCGATCTCACCAAGCTCGATCCGGAACCCGTTGATCTTGATCTGCCGGTCGTCCCGGCCGAGAAAGTGGAGGCAACCGGACGCGTCGAACACACCACGATCACCAGTCCGGTACATCCGTACGCGGCGATCCCCGATGTGGACGTGTACGAAGCGCTGCGTGGTCTGCTCCGGACGGCCCAGATAACCGGTGGCCAGCCCGGTGCCGGCGATGCAGATCTCTCCCGCTTGCCCGGGCGGGCACGGGCGATCGTCGGGGCCGAGGACGAACACCCGCGTCCCGGGTACCGGCGCGCCGACCGGTATGCCCTCCGGCACGTCGCAGTCCTCCAGCGTGATCCGGCGGGTGGTGGTGAGCATGCAACTCTCGGCGGGTCCGTACCCGTTGTGGACGGGTAGCCGCGGGTGTTCCTGGAGGCACCGTCGGACGTGGCTCGGTGACAGCTTCTCGCCACCGACGTAGAGCTGCCGCAGTCCGGCGAAGCTCTCCACGTCCTCGTCGACGAACAGGTTGAACAGTGAGGTAGTGAGCCAGAGTGTGTCGACGCCGACGGTCCGGATCAGCCGACGCAGCGTGCCCGGCAACAGGTGGTCCTCGCCTACCAGCACGCTGGTGCCGCCGCTGCACAGCTGCCCCCACAGCTCGAAGGCGTACATGTCCCAGGGCAGCGGCGCCACCTGCGGGGTGGCGTGGCCGGGACCGAACCCGGCCAGCCCGCCGTGGCCGAAGAGCCTCGTGACCGCCCGGTGCGGCGAGACGACTCCCTTCGGACCGCCAGTGGTGCCGGAGGTGAAGAACACCATCGCTGGTGTCATCCCGTCGACGTCCACCACGGACGCACCGGCCGGGTCCGCCCGGCGTGCCGCGACCCTCGCCAGGTCGTCGGTCGGGAAATCCTCGGGCGTGGCCACGAAGGCGGGGGCGACCTGCTCCAGGATCACCGACAGTCGCGACGGCGGCCAGCGTACGTCGAGCCCTGCGTACGCCGCGCCCCGCTTGAGCACGGCCAACTGGACCGCGACGAGCTGCGGAGAGCGTGGCAGCAACAGGGGCACCACCGCAGCCGGCCCCACGCCGTGTGCAGCCAGTTGGGCGGCGTAGACGTCGGCTGCGGCGTCGAGGATCCCGTAGGTGACAACCTCGCGCCCGTAGATGATCGCCGGCGCGTCGGGCCGCTGTGCCGCATGGCGGGCGACGCACGCGTGGACGGTCTCGGGCCGTCCGGCCGTGTCACCCACGAGCGCGTTCTCCCTGACCCTGCAGCTGGCCGACGAAGTCGGCCAGGCAGTCGCTTTCGAACAGCCAGATCGGCAGCGCCCGGCAGTCCGCCTCCCGCTCGATCCGGGCGCAGATACGGATGGCCTGCATCGAGGTGGCGCCGAAGTCGTAGAGGTTGTCACAGCGCCCGATCCGATCGACGCCGAGCACCTGGGCGGCGATTCGGGCGACGGAGGACTCCAGCGGGGTGGCGGGTTCCTCGTACGGGCTGTCCACGAACTCCTCGCGGGTTTCGGTCATGGGTGGACTCCTCTCTCGGGGCGGACCGAGAACCTATGGCGGTCGTTGCACTCGGTCCACAATCGTCCGGACCGCCACCCGTCCTGCGCCCCGGTTGGCGGATCAATTCGAACGCTACGACGGCGTCGGTGCCGTGGCTGGAGACGGCTTACACCGGCACTCACCTCGTCGGCCGCGACCGTCAGTTCCACGGCGGTCACCGGCGGCTCGCCCCGCCTGCGCTGCCGGCCGGGCATTCGTACCGGGCCGCCCAGCCGCCGACGTGGCCGTGTGCCGACCAGACGGGGGTGAAACGTAAGGTCCTCTCAGCCCAGCCGTCGAACTCAGATCCCACGGCCGGGTCCTCGTTCCGGATTACCCGTTGCACGGTGCGGAGGTGCGCCGGTGGCGGCCGCCTTTGTCATGACCGACTGGACGATCGAGGCGACGTCGGGATGTCGCAGCAGGTCGTGACGGGCCACGTCGACCCGGACCGTCTCGGTGGCGGCGGCGCCCGGCCACTCGGCCTCGCAGACATGGTGCCGGGACACGATCTGTACGGCGGGTCCGCCCCAGCGGGGCCACGACGCGTTGTGCGCGGCGATGAGATGACTCAACCAGTCCAGGTAGTAGTCCGCGACCATCGTGGCCTCAGTCCGAACGAGCCTCGGGTCGACGGTGCCTTTCCGGGCGGCACGTTCCCCCAGCTCCAGCAGGCTCTCGTGCATGCGCCGGAGAGCCTGCTCCGGCCGGTCACGCAGTTCGGCCGGTTCGAAGGCCGCGGGGGCGTGCCGCGCAGGGCTCAGCGACAGCAGCCCGCCCAGCTTCTCGACGCCGATCAGGTACTGCTCGCGTACGGACTCGGCGGTGGTGGGTTCACCGTCGAACAGGACCAGGGGCACGGGAGAGCCGCTGGCGGCGGTCAGACGCGCCGCCACCTCCTGGGCGATGGGCGCGGCCATGCAGTACGCCAGCACCGCCCGCACCTCGGTCCCGAACGGCCCGTGGCGGCGCCACAGGTGATCGGCGTATGCGGCTGCGGTCAGCTCCCGGGCGCGTGGCGGCTTGAGCAGGTGATGGACGGTGAAACCGTACGCCTCCAGTTCGAGCGACGACACGGGTGCCTCGGGCCGCCGACCGACGTAGTCGAAGACCAGAACGCTGCCGCGATGGTCCGTGCTCGTCGTGTCCTCGCCGGCCCGTCGCTGGTCCTGCATCTCTCCTCCGGTGGTGGATCGAGTCGGCTCGACTACCAGGGCGGGCGGTCGCGCGTAGTCGGGCGACTCAGGTCTCGGTGTTGGTGCCGAATTGCGCCAGCCGCGTGTTCCGGAATGAACCATCACGGTGTCCAGAATCGGAAAGTGAAGATGATCGGGCACCCGCCGCAAAGATACCGGTGGCGGCTCCGGGCGGCAACGAATCGCCCGCCGGGGCCATTCCAAAATTGAATTAATGGCAGATTCCGGATCGTCGCCGAATCCTGCGTCTTCGCCAGCGTGGGTCCTTTCCGGAGGCGTGCGGCACGACGTGGATCGTCCAGCCTGCGGGCCGGCGGTGTCCAGGTTGGGGAGGCTTGTCCCGCCAGCGGGACAATGACCGCGCCACGCGTGTCGGGTGGCTCGACTGCTCCGTGCGGGTCGTTGCCATGGTCGGGGCTCGACCTGCGGTCCGGACGGCTTGGGGTGCTCGCCGTCATCAAGGGCTGCGACGGGCTGATGCGACGGTGGCGGTCGGCTCAGCCCACCTCTGCGGGCGGGGGCGTCCGGGGTGGGATGACGTCGGTTCCGGCTGATCGGCCGACCGTCGCGCGTCGGGCGATCGCGGCAGATAACAGCACGTCAATGCCGCAGTGGGTCCGTGCATGGCCCTGACTCCATTGCGGCTTGAGGGGCCTTGTCTGAATTGTGTGCTGACAGGGCTAAATTACGGAACTGGCCCGATTTCTGGTGGGTGCAGAGATCAGCCATGGCATCGCTGGTAGGAACCTCGACCCGAGCACGAGGTCCGCGCCACGAGACGTCACCTACGACGAGGGCCGTTCCCAGATCAGCGCCGGCGCCGGACCCCGGGTGATGGCCGCCCTCCGCAACGCCGCCATCAACGCCCTGCATGTGATCGGGATCGCCAACATCGCCGCCGCCAACCGCCACCGCGCCCGCGGCAGCACCCGCCCACTGGCCCTACTCGGCATCACCTGACGACTTTGCCGGGCTCCTGGTCGCCGCATCTGGCAAGCGATGATCAACCGGGCGACCGAACATCGCAGGGCACTATTGGTCGGGTCGGTATTGGGGAGTCCTGGTGTTCGACGGGGCACCCCGCGTGGCCGACGACATCGGTGGACATCGCTGACTCTGATTGATAGATTACGAAAGTCAGCCATGACACGGGGAGGTACCAAGATGGCTATTTCTATGTGTTGCGATCCGGAGTCGGCGATCGGGATGCCCGGCGAGGACTGAGTCGGCCGGATCGTTTCTCGGCTGATTGCGCACACTCGGCACTCTTCAATCATGATTGCTGTGGTCGGATCCGCCTGCGGCTTCCTGGACGCGGGATTAGGCGTGATTCCCGGAATCCGCGCCGATGGGTCATGCCGTGTTTGTGCTCTCCAGTACGGGTAAACGGCTGGTCCGCTCCGAACTGTGGAAACGCGGTCGTCCTGATCGGGACGGTCTTGGCTCCTACATTGGTTTTCGGCAGGCTGGCCAGCCGCTCCTGCGCCACTTTCTCAATCGAAAAGAGCTCCGGCAAGGCACGAGCATGTCGTTGACGTTTGGGCTGAACACGTACCCATGTTCATGACGTGGTTGTCCGTACGCGGACATCTTGGTCTGTTGCTGAAAGGTTGTGGAATGACGAGATCCGCTGTCGCTGTGAAGATTCGCTCGTCCGGGGCCCAACCCGGCTGTGCGAACCCGCCGTGCCAGGGCCGTCCGAGGTCGAGCGACCCGGTCCTCGTGACCAGGGTCGGGCTCCAGATTCCGCCGGAGCTGACCTACGACGGGTGGGAGCAGGCCGGGAAGCGGATCGCCGACGTGGTGGACTCCTCCGCGTGGTGCCTGGGAGACTGGCTGCTCTATGGCCAGGACCGGTACTCGGACCGCTACCGCAGGGCCGTGGAGGCCGTCGGGCTCGACTACCAGACCATCCGCAACTACGTCTGGGTCGCCCGTCGGTTCGGCCTGGCCCGCAGGCGCAGCACACTGAGCTTCCAGCACCATGCCGAGGTCGCCGCGCTGCCTGACGCCGAACAGGATCGATGGCTCGACCTGGCGGAGCAGGGTCAGTGGTCGCGCAACGAACTGCGGCGACAGGTCAGGGCCGCGGCCCGGGGGCTGGGTACCGACAAGCTTCCAGCGGCGGGCGTGCCTCGCCTCGAGGTTCAGCAGGAGCGCATCGAACGTTGGCGCACCGCCGCCGAGTTGTCCGAACGTAGCCTGGAGTCCTGGATGCTCTCCTGCCTCGACGCGCAGGCCGAGGCGGTGCTGTCCCAGCAGGATGCCTCGGAGCCCCCGGCGCCGGACAAGCTGGGCGGTGTGCACTGACGTGAACGCCGCTCGCGGCATGCGCTGACGCGCCACTCATATCGTCCGTCCTCATGATCCGCACCCGATGCTCCGGCGACCGGATCGCCGATGCCTGCGGCGGCCACCACACCGTGGCGCGGTGCCGTACTCCATCCCTTCTTCACAGCAGTGTGAGGCGACTTGTGATGCGCAACTCGTACGACGGCCCTCACGACGACTTCCTGCTCCTGGCCAGCGGGCTGAACCAGCACTTGCTGCGGCCCACCGGCGTCAACGTGCCCGGTGGGTGGACCGTCGTGCACGCGGTCGGCGACCGGCAACGGCGCCTGGACTTGTGCGACGTGCGCTGGACGGAACTGCGGCCGACGGCCCTCGGCGTCGACGGTGCACCGTGAGCATGAGCCGGTCACTCGCGCTGGCGTTGGAGTTCAGGGGCACCGGCGACGCCGCGGACTTCGGCTTCCTCGAGCGTGACGAATCGCCCGTGGACCTCATCCGAGTTGATCCGCTGGCTCATCACGTGGAGCGGGCGCTGAGCTTAGACGAGCAAGCCGAACTCATCCTCGGGCAGATGCCCGCCGGGCCCGCTCTGGTGCTGGGATACTGCGGCACCGCCGCCGTCGCTCTACACGTCGCGACGCTCGCCGACGCCGAGTCGGTGCTCGTCGACCCCTACCCGATCACCGCTGACGACATGTACCGGGACGTCGCCCACCTCGCCGCGTCGCTGCAGATCGACACTGCGGTCTTCGGGGAGCCCGCCGCAACGCCGGACCTCACCCGGTGGGAGGCGGCGCTGCTGTCGTCACGCGCCGCCATGGCCGCGCGCCACGGTGGCGATCCACAGGCGTTCGAGCTGGTCGACGATCTTCTCAGCCGCTACCGGTCCTGGCTTCGGTTCCTGTACGCGAGCACCGCCGCGCGACCTGTCCACCCGGCAAGGCCGGTGACGGTGGTGACCACCAAACCACCGGTGGCTCTGGGGCCGCTACTCGATGCTGCAGTGCGGCCGACGAGCTGCCAGTTGCCGGACACCGGCGACGCGCTCGACTCCGCCGACGTCAGAAGGCTCATCAGAGCGATGGTGCGGCAGCACACGGAAGGTGACCGGCAACCATGATCGGAGTGGGTGGGCATCCTGCGGTGGACAGTGGCGACCTGCAGGAGGTGATCCGAGCCAGGGCCGCGGCGGCACCAGACTCTGTCGCCGTGTCGGCCGACGGCGGCTGTTTGACCTACCGTGCGCTGATCGAGCGATCAGAGCGGCTCGCCCGTCGGCTGCGGCGTGCCGGCGCGGAACCGGACAGCTTTGTCGGAGTGGTGGCCGACCGTTCCGCCGACACGATCGTGCGCATGCTTGGCGCCCTGATGTCCGGCGCTGCCTATGTGCCGATGGCACCGGACCTGCCCGCCGACCGCCTGCGGATCATTGCGTCCGACGCGGCGATTCGACTGGTCACCGGCCCTGATGCGCAGATCGCCGAAGAGATCGGTGGCACCTTCGTATCCGCCGATCCGGCGGCGGACGCCACCGATGTCCCCCTTCCCACGGTCGATCCCGAGCATGCCGCCTACGCGATATTCACCTCCGGATCGACCGGCCGTCCCAAAGGGGTGGTGGTCACCCATCGGGCCCTCGCCGAGTCGACTTTGAGCCGGTTCGGCGTCTATCCCGCCCCGGCCGCGTACGCCATGCTCGCGCCCCCGACCATCGACGCCGCCGTCGCCGGGATCTACTTCACGCTGGCCGCGGGCGGGCGGTTGGTGCTGCCACACGACGACGAGGTCCGCGACCCGCAGTTGCTCGCCGACCTGGTGGTGCACCAGGAGGTCAGCCACCTGGACGGGCTACCTTCGCAGTACGCGGCGCTGCTGCGTTTCCAGGCGGACGCGCTGCGCGCCCTGCGCTGTGTCGTCCTGGGCGGCGAGACGTTGCCGTTCTCGGTCGCCCAGCAGCACCTGGCTCTGTTTCCGGCGACGTTGCTGTTCAACGAGTACGGCCCCACCGAGAGCACGGTGTGGACCACTGCGCATCAGTGCACTCAGGCGGATCGGGGGCCGCTGGTGCCGATCGGCCGGCCGCGGCCCGGCGTCCGGGTCACCGTACGCGGCGAGGACCTGCGCCTTGTGCCGCCAGGGACGATTGGTGAGCTGTGCGTCGCTGGCAGCGGCCTCGCCCGTGGCTATCTGGCCCGTCCCGGACTGACCGCGCAACGATTCGTCGCCGACCCCGACCCGGGACATCCGGGCCAGCGGATGTACCGCACCGGGGATCTCGCGCACGTCGACGAGTCCGGTGTCCTGTTCTTTCACGGCCGGACGGACCACCTCGTGAAGGTCCGGGGATTCCGCGTGGAGCTCGGCGAGGTCGAGACCCGACTGCTGGAGCACCCGGACGTGGAGGACGTCGCGGTCGTCGCCCATCAGGCGGCGACCGGCGTGCGGCTCGTCGCCGTCGTCGTCCCGGAGGCGGGTACGGAGGTGACTGTCCGTGACCTCGTGACGTTCGCCGGCAGGCTACTTCCGGCATACATGATCCCGGCGCTGTGGCGGCAGGTCGACGCGCTGCCGCTGACTGACGCCGGGAAGGTCGACCGAGTGGCGCTGGGTTCCGCCGCGCCGAGCGTCGGCCGTCCGCTGACCAGCCTGCCCGTACCACGATGAATTTGCGACGCAGCCGACGCGCCAGCTGAGGAGATAACTCACAGATGACCGGACCGTCTCAGGAAACCCCGTCGGCCCCGCGCGGCGAAGCCGCCGACCTCGGCGACTACGTTCTGACGTTGACGCGTGACCTGCTGGAACGAAACGACGTCACGCTCGACGACGACTTCTTCTCGATGGGCGGTGACAGCATCGTCGCGATGCACCTCGTCGGCCAGATCGCCCGGCGGCTGGGCCTGCGGGTGCAGGTGACGATGCTGTTCGCCAACCCCAGGCTGGCCGACTTCGTCGCTGGCATCGAGCGTTTGCAGGAGGAGGCCGAGGAGGCAGCCGGAGCCCCTGATGATGCGTCGCTGACGGCGGCACTGGCTGCGGCACGCCGTGACGAGGGCATGACCGGTGCGGCGTGAGCTGAGTCCGCGGCAGGCGGAACTGGTGGCCGAGGCAGACCGCGTCCTGGATGCCTGCGGCAGCGAAGTCGGTCTGCGGGAGCAGTACGAAAGACTCGGTCGGGCCGGCCTGCTGGCCGTGCACTATCCCGTCGAATACGGCGGCCGTGGCCTGACGCTCGGCGATCACTGCGCCGTCTCCGAGCGGCTCGGTCTACGAGGGTTGCCCGACGTCGCCCATCTCATCACCGTGCAGGGTGTCGGCTGCACCGTCCTGGCCTTCGGGAACGACCGGCAGCGCGCAAGCTGGTTGCCGGACATCGCCGCAGGTCGCCTCCTCGCCAGTCTGCTGCTGTCGGAGATAGGCGCAGGAAGCGACCTGACCGGCATCACGACCTCGGCGGTCCCGGACGGTGACGGCTGGCGGATCACCGGGCAGAAGTCCTGGAGCATGTGGACCGACTGGTCGGACGTGGCCCTGTGCTCGGTCCGGACACGCCGAGGCGGGCACCGCTACGACGGGATCTCGCTGTTCGTCGTCGACCTGCGGGCGCCGGGTGTGCACATCACGCCGATCGCTCGCACCGCCGGCGAGCCGTACTACACGGTGACGTTCGACGACGTCGGCGTCGAGCAGGACGCGCTGCTCGGTCCTTTGCACGAGGGCTGGGCACTGCTGCCGACCGCGATCGGATTCGAACGGGGCGGGCTCGACTACCTGAGCCGCGCCCAGCGATGGCTCGCGGCGACCGGGGAACAACTGGATCTGCTGGCCGATGAGCGTCGGCGGGACCTGGCGGCCGGGTACGTCGAACGCGAGTTCCTCGTCGAGAACGCGCGGATGCTTGCCTATCATGCGGCAGACACCGCCGACGGGCTGCGTACGGACGAGACGGTGACCGCCTACGCCAAGCTTGCCGCCGGCCTGGCGGCGCAGTCGGTGGCCCGCTGGGCCGGTGAGGAACTGCTGCCCGTCTGCGGGTACAGCCAGCAAAGCGCGTTGCTGGACGCCGCAGTCGCGGAGGCTCCCGAGTTGACCGTCTCCGGTGGCGCCCAGGAGCTTCAGCTGGACCTGATCGCCAACGACCCGATGATCGGCGGTGTGATCCGATGAACGTGGAGCTGAGCGCGCCACAACGGCGGCTGGCGGCAACCGTGCGCCGGAGCGTCGAGCGATCGGAGCCGGACACCGACGGCTGGGAGGTGGTCGACGCGCTCGGGATCACCGAACTGTTGATGCCGGAGCCTGGTGCCCGTCCCATCCTCGGTCAGCTCGAGTGGTGCCTGATCCTTGAGGAACTGGGTGCCGGCCCTCGGGACGAGCGAGTGGCCCGTTCGGTCCGCATCGCCGTGGACGTCGCCGGCTCCGCGACCGCCACAACTGCCGCTGACACGTTCAGGCAGTGGGCGCGTTCCCGGCGATGTGCCGACGGCGCGAGTCCCGACCCCGTGGCACGGACGGGCACGGCACGGTCGTCATGGCAGATGAGCGCCGGTACGGCGGCCGACGCCGAACCCGGCCCGGAGATCGTCCTCGACGTCGTCGCAGCCCGCCGCGTCGCCGACCGCGAGTTGCTGGCCACGGCCGCCTACGCGGTCGGCGTGGGCCGCCGCTGCCTGGAACTCGCCCAGTGCCGCGCGAGCGAGCGGGTCATCACCGGGCGCAGGCTCATCGAGTACCAGGGCACCTCGCACCGGCTCGCCCGCGGCGCCGTCGATCTGGTGCTCGCCCGGATTGGGCTGTGGACAGCGGCCAGTGGCGAGGACCACGGCGTGCCGGCCGGCCACCGGGCCGCGGCAACCGTCGCCGCCTGCGTGGCAGCCGCCCTGAATTGTGCGCACGCCGCCGTGCAGACCTTCGGCGCGGCGGGTACCCACGATCCCGCTATCACCCGGCTGTTCCGCGCGGCGTACGAGATCCCGGCCCGGTGCGGTTCGCCCCGCGCGCTGTGGCAGGTCGCGGGGCAACGGCGGTTGGTCGAAGCGGGTGCCGGCAATGCTCGATGAACCTCGCCGGCGGCGACCGCTGCCCATGGCCCGGCGCTACCGGACCGACAGCACTCCGGTCACCTCTGCGCCGTCGTCAGGTCGCCCTGGCGGTGTGGCGGCGGCCGGCCGCCGCCACACCGCCAGGCCGTTGGGCAGCGGAGCCCGGCGCGCGACCGTCCGGCCGGAGCGGGGCGGTTCTCCCGGAGGCGAGGCACGCCCGTGCCGGAGTTGAGCCGTGCGCCGTTGTCGTTCGGGCAGATGTCCCTGTGGCGCGCCGTCGAAGACTGGACGTTCGAGCGCCAGCGCTACGCCATCGGTGACTTTCTCTGGGACCTCCCGGACGGATGCTCGGTCGAGGCGGTCGAGCGGGCGCTCGCCCGCCTCATGGAACGCCACGAGGGCCTTCGGACCGGCTACGTACCAGGCGGGCCACAGGGCGTCGAGCAGGTGACATGGGCGCAGCCACGGCTTCCCGTGTCCACGGCCGAACTCGGTGTCTCGACGCATGACCTCGCGACGGACAGCGCCGCGGAACTCGCCGGCACCCCGTTCTTCCTGGACCGGGAACCGGCATGGCGGGCACGCATCCTCACCCGGCACGGCCGGCCGGTCGCTCTCGCCCTCGCCGTCCACCACATCGTCGCCGACGGCTGGGCTCTCGACATACTGCGTCGAGACCTCATGCACCTGCTCGCCGGGCGGGAGCCGACCCCGGCCGGTCCACCGCCGCGGGAGGTGGCACGGCGACAGCGCTCCGCGAGTTGGGCCCGGCGCCGGGCCTCGGCAATGGCGTACTGGCGCCGTGCCCTCGAGGAGGTGCACCACCTGCCGCCCGTCGTAACAGACGGCGCCGACCCACGGGTGGCCACCTACTTCGCCAAGCTGCGTGCGTCCGGGGTCAGCGAGATCGCCGGCGTACTGGCCGATCGCCTGGGTGTCACACCGCAGACCGTCATGCTCGGGGCCCTGTGCCGCAGCATCGTGGACCGGACTGCGGAGCAGACGATTCCAGTCATGCTGCTCGCGGGCAACCGCAGTGAGCCCGGGTGGCGATCCGTGGTGAGCAGCTTCAGCCAGGTCGTGCCCCTGATCGTCCGGATCGACCGCACTGAGGGTTTCGGCGTGCTGGTCCGTCGGCTGCAGCGCGAGGCGATGACGGCATACTGGAACGGTTGCTTCGACGTCGACGAACGTTCACGGATCGCCACCGAGTACGGTCGCACCGGTGTGCTGTCGGGATTCCCGGTCATGTTCAACTACGTCTCCGGGTCCACGCCGGCACCCAGTGGCCCACCCGGGCCCGCCATCGGCCGAATCGGGCAGCCCGCCTACACACTCGAGGAACGCCGCACACCTGGCCTGATCTACGGCTACCCGATGTACTTCACCGCCGGCAACGACGGCGACTTCCGGCTGCAGGAGACGTCCTCGGCCGCCGACGGCTCGGCGACCCGTGCCCACCTGCTGGCCTTCCGGGCAGCGGTGCTTGAGCAGTTGTAGGCCGACGCACCGACCTGAGCTGCTGGAAGGGCGAACCGGCCCAGGCGGGGCGGCGGCCGGGCCGTGGTCGGGGCGAGGGCCGGGTCGGTCCTGCCAGCCCCGCCGCGCCCATCATGCAGGTACGCCCAGTCGCCGCTGGCACGGGCCGACCGGGTCTGGCCGCCGGGTGGGAAGCGGCCCCGTTCGCGCGCTCCACACCCGGCCACTGACGTATCGGTACCGGTGTCAGACGGGTCCTCCGGCCGGTGTCTGCTCGCTGAGAAACGCGCGCAGGCTACGGCCCAGCGCGTCGCCCAGCCGGTCGACGTCGACGTCGGCACCGGTCGCCTGGCGCCCGATGACCCGCCCGGCGAGCCGACCGTCGCGAACGGACAACTCGACCACCAGATTCACGTCCGACCATCCGTTGAACGCGAGCTCCCAGCTCGTGTCGAGCCCCGCGAAGGCAGGCTTCGGCAGCTCGTCCTCCCAGGAGAAGGCGACGTGGAAGAAGTCTGCGGTGCCGTCGGCGCGTTTCGGCCGCACCAGGTTGCGGATCGCCTCCGCGTCGATGCTGCTGTGCCGCCGGGCGAGCCGCAGGGTCCGGGTCACCGCGGTCATGCAGGCGGTTGGCGCCAGATCCTGCGGCAGCTGAAAGCGTAGCGGTAGGTTGCTGACGAACTGTCCGATCGCGGTGGGCTCGACGTCCACGCCCCGCCGCGAGAACGGGATACCCAGGATGAGGTCCGTCGTGTCCGATTCCAGCGCCATCACGCGCAGGAGGCTGGACAGCGCGGCCGCCTGCATCGTGCCGCCGCGGGCGGCCGCCGCTCGGCGTAGCTGCTCCGGGTCGACGCCCTCGATCGTCACCGGACGGCACCAGCCGGCGAAGTCGGCGACGTCTCCGCCACCGCCGCTGCGCTGTCCGGCCAGCAGCACCGGCTCGGGCGCGTCCTGGGCCATCGCTCGCCAGAACTCGAGGTCGTCGTGCTCGTCGCCCTCCGGCCGTGGTGGCACCTGGTTCGCCTCATCGCGAATCCGTCTGCCACGCCCCGGCTCGACAGCGATCGAATACTCGTCGGCGACCTCCTCGAGGATCCCGTACACCGACAGGCCGTCCACCGCGAGATGGTGGAAGACCAGCAGCAGTACGTGCCGCTGGTTGCCGTCGGCGAGCAGTTCGTAGCGCCACGGCGGCTCGGCGGACACGTCCAAGGCGTACCTGCCGGCCCGTCGCACCTCCTCGGCCACGTCGGCGGTCCGGATGATCAGCGGCCGCGCCTCGGATGTGCCGACGACGGTGACGAGATCATCCTCCTCGAAGACGAACCGGGTACGCAGAGCGGGGTGCCGACGCTCCACCGCGTGCAGGGCTCGTTGCAGCGCGGTCGTGTGGACGGTCCCGTGCATGTCCACCGTTACCACGAGGTTGTATATGCCGGCAGGGCCGGCCAGTTGCTGCTGCAACCACACCTGGCGCTGGTCGGCCGTGACGCTCGTCGTAGCCGCCACGGTCGGATGCTCGCCCGCCGGGCCGAGGCGCACGGCCCGGTCGACCAGGTCGGCCATCTCCCGCAGTGACCCGGCGTTCAGCAGGTCGGTCACCGGGACCGGCACCCCTAGTCGGTCGCGCAGCGCGGTGCTCAGCTGGGCCGCCTTCAGCGAGTGACCGCCGAGAGCCACGAAGTCGTCGTCGGCGCCTACATGCGGCGTGCCGAGCAGTTGCGCCCACAGATCACCGACGATGGCTTCAGCATCCGAGCGCGGTGCGGCGGCGGGGTCGCCGGCTGCGGCGGCAATGGGCCACACCGGATCCGGCAGGTTGCGCCGGTCGATCTTGCCGGTGGCGGTGATCGGCAGGGTCGGCAGGATCTCGAAGTGCCCCGGGCGCATCCAGGTCGGCATCCGTGCCGCCGCAGCTTCGCGCAGGCCGTCCACGCTCAGGCCGGTGCCACTGACGTACGCGACCACTGTCTGCTCACCAGCGGGATTGCGCACCGCCTGCACGGCGGTGCGATGGACACCCGCCACGGCGAGCAGCTTCTGCTCAACCTCCGCCGGTTCGAGCCGGTGACCACGGACCTTGATCTGATGGTCGATGCGGCCGTGGAAGAAGTACACGCCCTCGGGCGTGCGGTGGACCAGGTCCCCGGTGCGGTACCTCCTGGTGCCGTCGGCTGCGGGAACGAAGCGGGCCGCGGTGCCCGTCGGGTCGCCGAGATAACCTCGGCCTACGGCGGCACCCCCGATCAGGAGTTCTCCGGTGGTGCCGTCCGGGACGGGGCAGCCCGTCTCGTCGACGACGACGCAGTCGGTGCCGGGCAGCGCCCGGCCGATGACATCCGGCGTCGTGTCGGCCGTGACGCGGTGCGTCGTGGTGACGACACCGGTCTCGGTGATGCCGTACACCGCGTGCATGTCGGTGTGCAGGCGCAGCTGGCCGAGCAGACCCGCAGGGACCGACTCGCCGCCGAGCATCACCGTCGTGCCGCTGGGCAGCCTCGCCACGTCGGCCTCGGTGAACGCGGCGAACAGGCTCGGCACCCCGTGCAGGATCGGTGCCTCGAGGTCGCACACCGTGTCGATCAGCGCGGGCCCGAGCAGGTCGGCCCGGTTGGGCAAGTACAGCGTGCCACCTGTGGTGAGAGTCAGCCACAGGTCCATCATCGACACGTCGAAGGACCACGACGTGGTCAGCACATGCAAGCGGGGGCGCTGTTCCAGAGCGAGGTAGGCGGACATCTCCGCGGTGGTGTGCGCGAGTACTCCGTGATTGACGATCGCGCCCTTCGGTCGACCGGTGGTTCCGGAGGTGAAGCACAGGTAGGCCGCCTGCTCATGGTGGATCATCGGTAGATCGCCGACGTCGCCCAGACCGGCGTGGGCGCCGTCGTAGCAGCGCTCGTCCTCGGCCAGCGGTGCGGTGTTGTCGTCCACGACGACCACCGCCGGACGGGCCAACCGCACCAGTTCGCGCAGGCGTTCCCGCGGCTGGTCGACAGCGATGGGCACAGCGCAACCGCCTGCGAGCATGACGGCTGCCACCCAGGTGACGTGGTCGATGCCGTCGTGCAGCATGACGACCACACGCTGCTCCCCCCGCAGCCCGCCGGCCAGGAGCAGCGCCGCGCGCCGGCGCGCCAGGTCGAGCAGCTCCTGATGGCTCCGCGCGTGCGCGTTGTCGCGGCAGGCCGGCTTCGTCGATGCGCGTTCAGCCGCGCGCTGCCAGCGTTCCAGCACGTTGGGATGGTGATAGGGCATGCCGGGCTCTGCCTGCTTGGTGGCGCTGGGCGACGTCATAGCTGTCCCTCCGATACGTCCCGACCGAGCAGAACGGCCCCGGCCAGCCCGGTGATCTCCATACTGAACATGTGGTGCTGGCTGGCGGTGTGCGCGTCGCGCAGCAGCTGTGCGAAGCGGTTGGCCCGCAGCGCCGCCCCACCGCCAGCCGCGTGGTGCAGCCGGTCCACGACGGACAAGCACGCCGAGCGCACGTTGTTCATGGCGATGCGCAGGCGTGCCTGATCCAGGATCGTCGGTCCGGCCCCGGTGTCGCATGCGTCCTGCACCCGCTCCACGCTTTGATAGAGCAGGGCACGGGCGGAATGCAGGGCCCCCCAGCACTCGGCGACGACGTGCTGAGTTAGTGGCTGCTGCGCCAACAGCCCGCCGCCGAACGTCGGACGTTTGCGCCCGGCCAGCTCGACGAAGTCGTCGAGCGCCGCGGACGCGATACCGAGCAGGACCGCGGAGCATGCCGCGAACGTGGCCCGGAAGTGCATCCGGAATGCGGGCTCCGGCCATGCCGACGGGCCGGTGGTGCCGGCGATGATGCGGCGCACCGGCACCCTGACCTGGCGCACGCCGATCATCCCGCTGCCCGAGCAGGCGAGGCCGAGCCCGTCCCATGGCTCGCGGGAGGTGATGTCTAGGGCTGGCAGAACGGCGAACACCGAACGCGCAGGGTGCGTGTCGGCGAGCACTGCGTGCAGCGCGACCCAATGAGCGGCGTTGACGCCGCTGCCGAAGGCCCAACGCCCATCCAGCAGAAGCTCGTCACCGTCGCGCCGTACGGCGCCGGTGGGCGCGAGGGCGCCCGCAACCCTGGTTCCCGGCCTGGCAAAGATCTCGGCCGTCAGATCGGCGGGGGCTTGGGCGAACAGCCACGGGGAGGTTCCGTAGATGAACAGGCACCACCCGGTCGCCGCGTCCACGGCCGAGACCCGCTCCACTGTCGTGACGAGGTCGACCAGGTCAGCTCCGGCCCCGCCGAGGCGGTGCGGAAGGCAGAGATCGACGAGGCCGGTGCGCGAAAGCAGGTCGGCCGCCCACAGCGGCAGGTCACCCGGCTGCGCCAGGTCGTCTGAGCGCTCACGAAGCGCGACACAGACCGTGTCGATCGCCTCGCTCAGGGGGATGCGGGTGTCAGCGTGCTTCGTCGTCATGCCGGATGCCTTTCCTGACCGGGAAGGAGGCTGAGGACCAGGCCTTCGGCCACCGCGAGGTTGATGTCGGGCGTGCCGCCGGCGAAGGTGCAGGCCCGTGCGCTTGCTTCATCGTCGAGCAGGTCCTCCGGGTGCTCCGCGGTCGGCAGGAGCGCTGCGGTCCGCGCGACAGCCACCTCTGCGGCGACCGAGCAGCAGAGGAGCTTCGCGATGCTGCTGTCGATCATGGTCGGAACATCCGCCTCGGCGTTGTCGAGGGCCTGCTCGACAAGCGTCTGGGCGCCGATCAGACGCCACGACAGTTCCGCCCTGGCGGCGGCTCCGACGTCGCCGAGCCACCGGCGGGCGTAGGCCGACTGCTGGGCGGCCAGGATCAGCCGTTCCCGAAACAACCCGGCCATCAGGGTCTCGACGCCTACGCCGGGCATCATGTCCTCGTCTGTGACGTGGTAACCCCGGAACTCGAGCTCGGCGAATCCCACCCCACGCCAGGCCGGCGCGCTGAGCGTGCGACGCGTCAGACCAGGTTGGTCGGCATCGACGAGGACCAGTGCCAGCCGGTGGCCGTCCCTGGCCGCGACCACGATGTGGCTCGCGTCGGCGCCACCGGCGACGTAGGTCTTCACCCCGTCGAGGCGCATGCCGGCACCGTCCCGGGTGAGACCGGTGCTCAGCGCGTTCAGGTCGCTGCCGGCCGACGGCTCCGTGACGGCGACCGCCGCCAGCGCGGTGCCATCGAGCAGGTCGCTGCGGCGGGCGGCCGCGCTCGCGGAAGCCCACGGTCCGCAGGCGTAGGCGCGGACCACTTGTCGATGCGTCATCACGCGAGCGGCCAGGCCCGGAGGCAGCGCCTCGGCCAGCGCCTCGGCCACCACCAGATCATCGAGCAACGTCGACTCGGTCAGCGGCGCCAGACGTTCCAGCAGTGCCACCAACCGGCGGGCGTCGTCGGTGACCAGCTCCGCATTCCGCAGGCCGGGCACCGATCGCTCGCCCGCCAGCGCCTGCCGCAGACGCCAGGCGAGGTCGGCCCGCCGCCGCGACACGGGACCCGGCGGCCCCGCGTGCGAGCCGGCGGCGGCGTGGGCCGACAGCTTGGCCTGCGCATCGAGTCGCCGTCCCAGAGCCGGGGCGGGGTCGAACACTCCCGCGCCGGCATGGACGTCCTCGCACCTCCGCACGCATTCGGCCGCGGTCCGCACGGCGGCGACACACAGATCGGCGATGTCGTCCATGACGGTGCCACTGGCGACCACGTCGAGCGTCGCGACAGCGGTCCGGTGCGCGATGATCGCCTCTGCCAGCCGCCGCCGCAGCACCGGCTGGGAGATCGTCGCTTGACCGTACGACCGCCGGCCCGCGAGCCACGTCGTCACCTGGCGGAGGTATTCGCCCGCGGTCAGCGTGGCCAACGTGCCGGCTGACAGCAGATCGCGCAAACCATGGCAGCGCAATGGCACCTCTGGCGCAGGGGCCAGACAAGCCGGCGGCACCGGGAGGATCGAGCCGTGCGACCCGACGTCCGAGGCGGCCAGGAGCACCAGACACGGTCCGTCGGGCCCGGTAGCTACGATTGCCAGGCGGTCGGCCCCGTCCGTCGGCAGCCGGCGGGGCAGACTGACGAGTGACGGCTGTCCGCGATGGTCGCGCACCGAGCAGACCGTACGAAGGTCCACCACCGCCGTGCGGGCATGCGACTCGGTGCTCGGTACGCCGTCGGGGTGGAAGCAGTCGGCCAGCAGGCTGGTGGCCAGGGCGTCGCGTCGTGCCGCCTCCCGGGCGGCGACGGGCAGGGGCGAGAGCAGTTCCCGCATCCGGCGGATCTCCGCCGCCGGGCTCACCAGGGCGTGGATCGTCGTGACGTTCATGAGGCCTCCTGGAACCGCGCGCCGGGCGACAACACGGTCGACAGTTCGGCCACGAGCGCCAGGAGGTGCATGTCGCGCCCCGGTGCGGCGATGACCTGCAGCCCTACCGGCAGCGAGCCGGGCGGTGACGGAATCGGCATCGACACGGCCGGCATGCCGCCCACGCTGGCGACGGCACACCACATGGACAGCGAGAACAGCGGTATCCGCCTGCCGGTGACGGTGGTGGTGTCCGCGAGGACCGGCACACTCGGATCCCTGGCGGGCAACGCGGTGACGCCCATGACCGGCAGCAGGACGGCCGTGCTCGTGCTGAAGACCTGTTGCCACGCATGCCGATATGCGGCGCGACGGCGGTGGAGTTGCTGCCGCGCCTGCGGGGACAGCGTACGGCCCCACAGCGCCACTTCCATCGGATCGGTGTCGACGGTGGGGTCCGCGACGGTGCCGGGCGGCAGGTCGGCCGGCTCCTCGGCGTAGATCAACTGCTGGCACAGCAGCCACGTCTCCCGCAGACCGACCGGCAGCCGGATCTCGCGGATGTGGTGCCCGGCCCGGCGTAACCGCTCCATGGCCAGGCTTAGGGCATCCCGCACCTGCGGTGACAGGGGCGCCGCGTCGTCGGCGAGCACAGCGGCGATCCGGTGCGGCGCGTCGGGGGCCACGTCACCCGTGCCGCCGCGCATCGCCGCGTACACCACCCGCAGGTCGTCGGCGTAGCGGGTCATCGGGCTCACGGCGAGCATCGGGATCGCCTCGGCGTCGGAGGCAGATCCCGGTTCGTGACCGGTGGTAGGCAGCGCGCCAGCGGTGCTGCGCAGGGCGAACAGCCCACACGCGTGAGCCGGGATCCGGGCGGAGCCGGCGACGTCACTGGTGAGGTCGAAAGTGCTGTGGCCGGCGGCGACGGCTGCGGCGGAGCCGCCGGAGGAGCCGCCCGGGCTCCGGCGCGGATCGGCCGGATGCCTGGTGCGGCCGAAGACGGGATGCACGGTGTCGATGTCAGCGGCGCGGGCAGGCGCGTTGGTACGACCGATCACGACGGCACCCAGCGCCCGCAGCGACGAGACCGCCGTGGCATCGCGCGCCGCGGGTATGCCGAAGGGCTCACCGGGCCCGACATCATGCCGGGTGTGCGCGAATCCGCGTACCTCGAACGTGCGTTTGACCGTGAACGGCAGCCCGCACAGCGGCGAGGCGCACGGCTCACGCAACCTGCGGTCAGCGGCTCGCGCCGCGGCGCGGGCGCGGTCGGCGTCGATCTCCACCACGGCGTTCGTCGTCGGTTCGGCTGCAATACGTGCCAGGCACGCCTCCACCAGTTCCAGACTCGAGACCCGCCGGGCCCGCAGGTCGGCGGCCAGCCGCCGGATCGGCAGCGCCACCGACGTGGTCATGCGTACGTCCTCTCTCTCGTCCTGGGCCGGGTCACCCGTGGATCACACGGACCGATCGGGGACGCATGTCCGTCCACAGTTCGCTGATCCTGGTCAGGCAGTCCTGCCGGCTGCCGGGCTCTCCGACCGTGGTCCAGCCGGTCGGTCGAGCACGGCCGACGGGCCAGATGCTGTACTGCTCCTCGGCGTTGACCACAATGTGATAGGTCTCGAACTCGCTGGTGTTGCTGTCGGGATCTGGCACGGGAGCCCCCTCGATCGTCGTCATTCTGTGGTCGTCGTATCGGTGAGTCGTGCGAGCAGCCAGGTCTGCATCTGCCAGAGCGGTAGCTCCAGCGGGGCCAGGCGACCCGTCGCCGTCGCCGGGGCGCGCAGGCCGCGCTGGACGCCGCGGCAGGCCGCGCCGTCCTCCTCCTGGATCTGCTCGATCGCTACGAGGCTCGACTCGACGAAGGCCTGCAGGCCCGGACTGGTGAGCTGGTCGGCGGGCACCATGACGTGCCAGGTGAGGCGGTGCCTGTCCACGCTGATGGGCAGTATCTGCAGCCAGAACGTCGAAGCGGGCTGGCCGCCGGCGCACAGCAGCGGGAACACGCACATGATCTGCATGCCCATCGTGTGCGACGGGGGCAGGTGCTTCATCGGATCGCCCTGCACCAGCAGGTAGTCGTCGGAGCAGCCGATCCAGCTCGAACTCCACGGCTGCCCCCGGTTGTCCAGGCAGCGGGCGGTCTTGGCCGGCAGCAGCGGTTCCAGGGAGTCACGATGCAGGCCGAGGTGGTGGTAGAACTCGGCGAAGTTCTCGACCGAGATCTTCCAGTTCCAGTCGGCTTCGTACGACGCGGTCGCCACCGACACCATGTCGGAGAACCGCCACTCGGCGATCTCCGCTACGAGCCCGGATACCTGATCTGCCAGCGGCGCGGCCCGGCCGTCGAGGTTGACGAAGATCCAGCCCTGCCAGATCTCGTGGCGGAACTCGGGCAGGCGGACCTGGTCGCGGTCGAAGCCGTCCACCTCGGCCATCATCGGCGCTCCGCTGAGCGTGCCGTCCAGGCGGTACGTCCACAGGTGGTACTCGCACCGCAGCGTCCGGCACATACCGCTGCCTTCGGCGAGGGGCATGGCACGGTGCCGGCAGACGTTGGCGAGCACGCGGGGGACTCCTGCGGCATCGCAGGTGATCACGAGCGGCTGCGAGCCCAGTTGGACGCTCAGGTACGTGCCGGGCTCGGCCACCTGTTCGGCCCTGGCCAGCGGCACCCACCCGGTGGCGAACACTCGCGACTGCTCGAGTTCGAACAGTGCCGGGTCGAGATAGAAGCGCGGAGGGAGGGCGGTCGCCTGGCCGAACGGAGCGGTGGCCTGGCCCACCTCGACGGCTGCGCCACCTGCAATGACGGACGTCATCGGAGCTCCTCTCCTGGTGCGGCGACCAAACGGGTGGATCTCCGGTGCACGTTCCAGGCAAAAGCGCCGCAGCAGGCCATGATGAACGCGGCCACGGCGAAGACCGGCCTGGCGCCGATCGTGTCGACGAGGAACCCGCCGATCAGCGATCCGACCGCGTCGGCGACAAAGGTCGCGCTGATCACCGCGGCCATGACCGTGCCGACCTGCGTGGCGGGTGCGGTGTTCTGCAGCAGTGTCGTCGCAGCCACGCTTTCCAGCCCGTTGCCGACGCCCATCATCAGCGCCGTAGTCGCGGCGATGACCAGGGACGGCGCCAGTCCCAGCAGGAAATGTGCCGCCATCTGCAGCGCGATGGACACGACGAAGACGTTCCAGGTCGGGCCGAGCCACGGGACACGTCCGATCGCGAGCGACGCGACCAGGACACCGACGCTGATCAACGCGAGCAGCAGGCCGTACGCCCCACCGTCGCCTGGTAGGTCCTGCTGGGTGAGCGCCACGACCGCGGGCCGGTCGATCGACGAGGCTAAACCGATGCCCACCAACCCCAACGCCAGCGCGGCCAGCCGTCTGTCGACGACGATCAGGTGGGTCCCGGCCAGCGCCGACGACAGCAACGGCTCGGGTCTCTCGCCCTGCGAGCGCGGCGCCGGCACCGAACCGGCCGCCCACACCAGCACGGCCGACGCCGCGAACGTGAGCGCGTTGAGCAGCAGCGCCAGCCGGGGGCCCAAAGCGCTGGCGGACAGTCCGCCGATGCCCGCGCCGACGCCGAAGCCGATCGACACGCTGGCGGTGAGAACACCGTTGATCCTGCCGCGACGATCGGCGTCGACCCTGCGGGCCAGCCAGGTGCGCGCCGCCGGCAGCGACACGGTGGCGACCGACTCGGCCACCAGCAGCAGCGCCAGCAGCGTCCAGTACGAAGGTAGGAACACCGCGACGCACGCGAACAGCGCGCACGCCGCCACGTCGCACACGACCAGCAGCGTCCGCAGGTCGTAGCGGTCCGCCAGCGCCCCCGCGAGCGGGCCGAGCAGACGTGGCAGCACCCGGACGACGAAGATGCCGCTGACCAGCGTGGCACTGCCGAACGTCTCGTACACGTACACGCTCAGGGCGGTCACCGCCGCCATGTCACCGATGATCGACAGCGTCCGCGACGTGACGAACAGCGCTGGGCCCCGACGCTGTTCATCGCGAGCGACGGCGACCGCCTCCTCCTCTTCAAGCAATGTGCGCGTCCTCGGCCACCCGACCGCCGAGCAACTCGGCGAAGTCACTGAGTACGGGCGCACGGAAGAAGTCGGCGAGCTGCACCTCGGTGTCCAACACGCGACGCAGGCGCACCACAGCCTGCATCGCCTTGATGGAGTGGCCGCCGATGACGAAGAAGTTGTCGTCGGGTTTCACTTCGGGCACTCCGAGCAACTCCCTCCAGACCTCCGCGATGGCCTGGAGACGAGCCTCCGGTTCCATGGGCGTATCCATTGGCAACACTCCGTTCGATCGTCGTCGGCCCGGGGACCGGCTGGCTGGGGAGGCATGCCGCCCGCGCGGCAGGCACAGCGTGATCAGGGTGATGACCCGGCAGCGACGCCCTCATGTGCGGCCCCGGCAATCATGAGCAGGTCCCGGACACGATCCACGAACGCGGCGAAGGTCGCGTTGTCGAACAGATCGTCCGGGGCCACCGCTACCTCGAACTCGCCGTCCACCCGGGCGAGCATCCCGATGGCCGCCATTGAGTCACCACCGGCGGCGAAGAAGTCCGTGCCCGCAGTGACCGCGCAACCGAGCACTTCGGCCCAGACGGCACGAAGCCGCTCCTGAACCTGGTCGCCGTCATCGACGCTGGTAGCCGTCTCAGCGGGAGGGTCGGCTCCGGGCGACGGCGTCGCGATCGGCACGGACAGGTGGCCGAGGACTGTTGGCTGGCCTTCGTCCAGGCGGCGATCAGGCCGGTCGGCTTGCGCCACCGCCTTCGGGTCCAGGCGGTCGCCGTCGACCATCAGCAGGTCCAGGCGGCGCAGGGCCGCCACTGTCACGCGTGCCGCCGCGAGCTCCGCGAACAAGGCACCGGGAAGCAGGGCGACCGTGCACTGCGTAAGCAGTTCGGCGTACTCGTGCGGATCGTTCAGGCGGCGTGTCGGGATGACCAGGGTCGCCCCGGAACCGAGCGCACTCGAGATCTCGACGAGGCCAGCCTCCGAGCCGGGCTCCGCAAAGTGTGCCACCCTGTCGCGGGGCTGGATCACGTGCGACTGCCGGCCCGCCGCAGTCCGGTGTCCCAGCGACTCGGCGAGCACCGACCCCAGCCCAGGGTCGCCGTCGTTGACCGGGAACATCCGGCTGCCTGGCAGGGGCGACCCGGGTGCGTCGTCGAGCGCTCCCGCGAGCAGGTCATCGAGGCACCAGCGGGGAACGGCCGGTGCGCAACCCCCGGAGCCCTGCCGCTCGACCGCGTGGTGTTCGGCGACCACGGCGGCACGGCAGGTGCTCAACAGCCCTGCCGAGCGCTCCGGAGATCGCGACGGGGCGGCCGGTATGCACGTCGCTCCAGCGGACAAAACGCCGAGTGACGCCAGGACACTGTCGATCCCCCGCGGTAGGTCGACCATGACGGTGCCACCGTTGCCGATGCCTCGTGATTGCAGCGCCGCCCCGATCCGGGAACTTCGCTCCTCAATCTCGCCGTAGGACAACCAGTCGGTGCCCTGGACGACCGCCGGGTGTCCCCGGTGACGGCGGACTACCCGGCCCTCGCGGCCCCTGTCGTGGGTCGGCGGGAGATCAGCGGTCAAGCACGGAGCCGCTGGATCGTCCAGTAGCCGTGTCAGCGTGTCCAGGTAGTCGGCGGCCAGTGCGGCGACGAAGCGGGCGTCGTACCTGCCGAGGTCGTACTCGACGGCGAGAGCACGGTCGGCGTGCTCCTGCGGGAAGGTCAGCGCCAGGTCGTACTTCGCGGTGCCGGTGGCGAAGAACATCCGGGTGCCGGGATGCCCGCCGAACGTGGGACTCCCGGTCGCGAACACCCGCTGGGCGGCGACCACCTGGAAGACCGGCGTGAGCGTCGACGCCACCGGGGTCGCGTGTTCCTTGACGATCGACGACAGCGGCAGCCGCTGGAACTCGATCGCCCCGAGCAGCGCGTCACGGACCTGCTGCAGCAGACCGAGCCCGGTCAGTCCGCCGGTCATCCGGACCCGTACGGGCAGCGGGTTCATGAACGGCCCGACGGTGCCCTGGTAGCGGTCGTCGACGCGGTTCGCCGAGGGTACGCCGAGCACCACGTCGCGTGTGCCGGCACGGCTTGCGACCACCACCGCCAGCGCCGCGAGGTAGATCATGAATGGTGTGACGCCGGCCCTGCCCGCCAGCCGGGTGACGGCGCTGAGCTGCATGGCGGGCAGGTCCACGACCTGGCGGTCGCCGCGGTACGACTGTCGTAGCCCGACACCCGGCACCGTCGACTCGATCGGTGCCGCGTCCAGCGTCGTCCGCCAGAACGCCTTCTCCCGGTCGAGTGAACCGTCAGCGAGGTCCCTGGCCAACTCCCGCGTGTAGTCGCCATAGGCGGCGGGCGCGGTCGGCAACGGCTCACCGGCGTAGAGGGCGGCGAGTTCGTCCAGCAGGATGTCCACCGACCAGCCGTCGGCGACGATGTGGTGGAGCACCACCGCCAGGTATGACGTCGTCTGCGTCGTGCCGAGCAGCCAGCGCAGCAGCGGCGGCCGGTCCAGCGGCATGGGCTGGCGTAAGGACCGGCGAACCAGTTCCGAGAACGCCTCGGTCGGATCAGCCGTGTCCGTCAGGTCCCGCTCCTGCAGCTCGCCCCCGGGAGAGTCGGCGCGAACCCGCAGGAGCCCGCCCTGGTCGAGGCGGAAGCCTGTGGTCAGCGTTTCGTGTCGAAGCATCAGGGTCGTCAGGCACCGCCGCAGGCGGACGGGGTCGACGACGCCCTCGATCCGCAGCACCTCGCACGTCAGGTAACCAGCGTCACCGCCGCGAAGCCGGTCGACAGCCCACATCTGGGCCTGTAGCGCCGATGCCGAGCCCATGTCGGTCGGCTGCCCGAGCTCAGTCACGATTTTGCGCTCCTCGTGCGCGCCGCGCCGCGGAGCAGCCGACTCCTGCACAGGACCGCCCGTCGTCCGGACCGCCGTGCGGGCCGGTCAACACAGATGGCACGGGTTCTCCTTTCATGATCATCCACGACTAGCCGACGGAATAGCTGTGAACGACCGCCCGCGCGTCATCACGATGAGCCGAAAGGGCACGCGATTGGCCAACCCGGTAAACCGCCGAGGTGGTAGTGAGACGGGCATGTGAGGTGAGTAATAGGTGTTCGATCCTGCCCAAGGAATCGGCATTCGGCAAGGCGCGGCGGCGGCGCGGCCGGACACGTGTCACGCGGTCTACCGGCCCTCGGCGTCACGAAACGCATGTTCAGCATCGACGGGCGGCGGAAGTCCGGGACAGTGTCACGGTGCCCGCCGTTCGCTGATGGCGGAATCATCGGGCAGGCCCGGACAGCCGCCGCCCGCCTTCATCGAATCGCGACACGTGGACGCCTCGCCGCAGTTTCGGCAAGGAGATGATCATGACGTTGCCGATGGCTTGGACGCGTGCGCTCCGGGGAGGCGCCGATAATTTACGCTGTTCCGGTGGGGGAGTGCTCTATCGGTGCCCCGCGACTTCGCGATGTCCCGCCCGGCGGGACATCGCGAAGTCGCGGGGTGCGCCATGACGCGACGTATGACGATGTGAAGTGGCGGGGCCCTGGCTGGCCATCTCAGTCGACCGCCCCTGTCGGACTCGGATACTTGTAAATCTTTGGCTCGGTACGACCGGCCATCTACTGTGGATATCCACGGCTATTGTTGACGGCTAACACCGGTGACGGGGCGGAGGTGACGTTGCATGCGATGCGCAGCGCACCGGCGCAGCCGACGATTAATGGATCGAGAAGGGTCACCCAACGCGGCGTGGTGGGAAGGACGGTGTCGTCGATCGGGCGGCATGCCAATCAATCTAAACGGGGAACTGGATGCTGTTAGTTCACGCGCGAGAACCGAGTGGCGTCGACACCGGGCCGGAGTCAGTCGATTCCCGGCCCGCAGCTTAAGCATCGAGATCGGCTGTATAGGTGCACGGATCGCTGTCCGCATATCGCCCGGAAGTCGCCAGGGACGACCGGCCGACGCGATTCTCGCGGCGCTGCCCGGCGAACGCGATATCCACTCGGCCCTCTGGTCGTAGGTTCGTCGTGAGCGTTCTGCGGTACGTGTTCAGCTTGAAAGATGGACGACTGATCCGCTCCGACCTGCGGATACGTGGTCATGCGGTTGACGCATTTGGCTCCTGCTGCCCGTCCCGAGAGGCATAGACCGCCGTTCTGTGACGCCCCTGTCCGGGCCGGCGTGAGGCTGACCACGTGCCCTCTGCGACATTTCGGCGAATAACCGATCAATTCAAGGAGTGGACTTCCGTGATGGATGTTCTGGAAGGTTCCGACCCTCGACGGCACAACACAGCGTCCGGCCGCCTGCGGTCACGATTCGTGGTCGGCGGACCTACCGCCGCACCCGTTGCCACCGCGGACGAGCCCCTTCACGTCCTCCGAGGGGGCGTGCTGTGAGGGCGAACCATCACCTGCTCGCAACACCGGCCGATCTTCTGGCGACATCATGAGCACCGAAGACGTGCGACTGCTGGACTTCTGGGCGTCGGAGGCGCAGGACCTCGAGCGCCGCATCGAGCTGGAAGCACTCCTTCAGCGGCGGCGGGACGAACTCCAGGCGCGGCAAGGCCACCCCGGACAACGGGTGCCCGGCGGCGCGATCGGTGTTCCCGTCCTCGCTGTCCTCGCGCCGGTCGTCACCGACACCGAGGGCGTGATCGAATATCCCGGCGATCCCATGTGCCTGTACGCCGCGCTACAGGACACCATCGCGCAGTCGACCGCCGCTCTGAACAGCCAATGGAGCGCACGTGAACCGCTGCGCGACACCGTACTCGACTGGGGCCGGCTTCCCGACGACGCGTACAGGGCCGTGGCGACCGACGACGGCATCCGCACTCCGCTCGACCGCCGGCCGCAGGTGGCCGACGAACTCGTCTTCGACCCCCGGGTCTGGAACGCCGACACCCGCCGGGCGTTCCGCGCGGTCCTGACGTCTTTGCGCCCGCGGGTCCTGCTGATCAGCAGTGTGTCGGCGGCGCACCGGTACGCCCTGGAGATGGCGCAGATCGCCCGGGACGTGCTGCCGCACGTCTATATCATCCTTGGCGGCCGGCATGCCGATGAAACCATGTCGTGGTCGCCGCGCAAGCGCGAAGTGGTGCTCGATGCCAGCAGCACGGTCAGTGTGATCACGAGCGGTCGGCGACCGGCACCGATCAACGCGGTGGTGTCGGGGGCCGGCAGCCCGCTGCTCGATCTGCTCAGCATCGCGGTTCTACTGGCGATGGGCACCGGGCACCCCGACCTGCCAACAGCGGCAGAAGTGGCACGGCGGATGCGGGATCTGCGCGACTTCGGATGGCAGCTGACCGGCGATGGCGTCGTCGCGCTGGTCGACGCACCCCATCGGGCCATCGCCATTCCCTGCTTGGGATCCGGCGCCCCGCCCCCGGCAGACGTCACGCCCTACGATCCGTTCGCCATCCGATCGCACTTCACGGTCTTCCCGGCGCCGGGCAGCGGCTCCCGGCGGACCGCACACCTTCTTACGGCCGCGAGTTGCCCGTTCCGCTGCACGTTCTGCTCGGAAAGCTCCGCGGTGACTGGTGCCGGGGCCCGCCTTTCCGGCGACGACACCCACATCGTCATCCAACGGCTCGCCCGCCTGGTGTCCTATCGGGCCGAAGCCGCGTTCTTCGACGACCCGGTGCTGTGGTCCGGCCGGTGGAGCGCGGTCGAGGACTTCGCCGAGGCGATGTGCGAGGTGCGGGGTCTGAGCGACGGCGAGCTGCTGGAGCGCTATGCCGTCCTCGCTGATCCCGAAAGCAGGCAGCGCTGGCGTGACCTGCGGTGGGGCGGCCAGCTGACTGTCGACGTGCTGCTGCAGGACCGTGGTTCGGGCCGGACACTGCGAACACTCGAGCGGATGCGCCTGGCGGGGTGCTCGTACATCTACATCGGCATCGAGAGCATGTCCGACGTGGTCATGTCCCGCGTACGCAAGAACCTGCTGGTCCGCGACAGCCGTCCGTGGGCGCTAAAGGTCCGAGAGGCGCTGGCCCTGCTGAAAACGGCCGGGATACCGGTGGGGACCTCCGTGCTGTTCGGGCTCGACGGCGAGACCCCCGACACCGTGACCGAGACCATCGAGGGAATCGGGCAGCTGATCGATGAGTCGTTCATCGCGATAGCCAGCCCGAACATCCTCACCTACCACCCTGGCACGGCCATCGCCAGGCAGCACGGACAGACGGACCTCGACTACCACAGCCCGATGCGGTCCAAGCCACCGTTCACGTTCTTCGAGGAGGCGTACGAGGGTGTCTCGACCAAGCTCCTCACGGTCGACGACATCTGGCGCATCCACCTCGAGACAGAAAAGCGTTGGGGGATCACGCGCAACGAGTCGGAGTTGCGCACCTACCCCGAGCGGACGGAGTCCGCCGCCCCCGAACGGGTGGAAGTCACACCGACGTCCTCACACGGATCGACGACCGAGTGACCTCGGCACGCCCGAAGGCAGGAGGAACGATGCTCGATCGGCAGTTGGAGTATTGGCGGCGGCAGCTTGCTGGGCTTGTGGTGTTGGAGTTGCCGTCGGATCGTCCTCGGCCGGCGGTGCGTTCCGGTGCGGGGGCGGTGTTCGGTTTCGATGTGCCGGTTGGGGTGGCGGAGGGGTTGCGTCGGTTGGTTTCGCGGCGTGACACGACTCCGTTCGTGGCGTGGCTGAGTGTGTTCCAGGTGTTGCTGTGTCGGTACAGCGGGCAGACCGATGTGGCTGTCGGTACGCCTGTCGCGGGGCGTAACCACGCTGAGACCGAGGCTCTGATCGGGTGTTTCGTCAATACTCTGGTCATGCGGGCCGACTTGTCGGCCGATCCGACGTTCGAGCAGCTGATGGCCCAGGTCGAGGACACTGCGCTGAATGCGTACGAGCATCAGGACATGCCGTTCGAGCGGCTGGTGGAGGAGCTGGCGCCAGCCCGTGACCTGTCCCGGACGCCGTTGGTCCAGGCCATGTTCGTTCTGCAGAACGCCCACCACGACGACTGGCGGCTGCCGGGACTGCGTATCGAGCAGACACCGCCGAGATCGGTCGCTGCCAAGTTCGATCTGACCATGTCGGTTGAGGAGACACCCGCCGGCTTTCACGTGGATCTGTGTTACAGCACCGATCTGTTCGAGTCGGCGACGATCCAGCGGATGGCCGGGCACCTGCTGACCCTGCTGTCCAATGTCACCCGGGACCCGCACGCCCGGGTCCGGCACCTGGACATGCTCACCGACGTCGAGCGGCGCCAGCTCACCACCGGGTTCAACAGTACCGCCGCCGATTACCCCCGCCACGCGCTCATCCACCAACTCGTCGAACAGCGTGCCGCCGACCGGCCCGACGCCGTCGCGATCAGCCACGGCGCCCAGACGGTCACCTACCGCCAGCTCAACGAGCAGGCCAACCAGCTTGCCCACCACCTGCGGCAGCACGGCATCGGTCCGGAGACCCCCGTCGGTATCTGCCTACCCCCCACTCCCCACACCATCACCGCGATCCTGGCAGTGCTCAAAGCAGGCGGCGCCTACGTCCCCCTGGACCCCGACCACCCGACCCGGCGACTGGCCCACATCATCGACGACACCGCCACCCCCCTGATCATCACCGACACCACCACCCGCGCCGTGCTGCCCGCCCACGCCTTCCACCTGCTCATCGACCAGACACAGAACACCATCGCCGGCCAACCCACCACCGACCCGAGCCCCGTCACCACCAGCGACAACCTCGCCTACATCATCTACACCTCCGGATCCACCGGCCTCCCCAAAGGCGTCCAGACCACACACCACAACGTCGTCAACCTTCTCCACACGGCCGAGCAGGAGTTCCAGGTCGGTCCCGACGACGTCTGGACGCTGGCCCACTCCTACAGCTTCGACTTCTCGGTGTGGGAGATGTGGGCATGTCTGGCCTTCGGGGGGCGGCTCGTCGTCGTGGACCGGCACACGGCCAGAGACCCGGAGGCGCTGTACGACCTGTTGGAGCAGGAGTCGGTGACGGTGTTGAACCAGACGCCGTCAGCATTCGGCATGCTGCGGCGTGTGGCCCCACGGCGCCGGGGACGACCGGAGCTGGCCGTCCGAATAGTGATCTTCGGTGGGGAGGCGCTCAACCCCCGCAGCCTTGTCGCCTGGACGGACGCGGCCGTCGCGCCGTCGGCGCGGCTGGTGAACATGTACGGGATCACCGAGACGACCGTGCACGTCAGCGTGCGGGACCTGAGCCTGGACGACATACGCCATGGTGCGGGAACCTCGCCGATCGGTCGTCCGATTGCCAACACCGAGGTCTACCTTGTCGACGCCGACGACAACCTGGTCCCGATCGGAGTCCCCGGTGAGATCCTCATCGGCGGACACGGCCTGGCACGCGGCTACTGCAACCGCCCCGAACTCACCGCACAGCGATTCGTCCCACACCCGTTCTCCGACAACCCCGGAGCCCGCCTGTACCGCAGCGGCGACCTCGCCCGACGCCTGCCCGACGGCCAACTCGAATACCTCGGCCGCCGCGACAACCAGGTGAAGATACGAGGCTTCCGCATCGAACTCGGCGAAATCGAAACCACCCTCCGACGACACCCCGACATCCGCGAAGCCGTCGTCACCACCCGCGAAGACACCCCCGGCGACCGACGACTGACCGCATACCTCGTCACCCACCACACCCCACCATCCACCACCACCCTGCGAACCTTCCTGCAACAGCACCTACCCGACCACATGATTCCCTCATCGTTCACCCACCTCGACACCATCCCGCTCACACACAACGGCAAGACCGACCACGCCGCACTACCCGCCCCCACCGACCGCCCCCACCTGCAAACCCCATACGAACCACCCCACACACCCGACGAACACACCATCGCCCGCATCTGGACCGAAGTCCTCGGCATCCAACACATCGGCCGCCACGACAACTTCTTCGAACTCGGCGGAGATTCGCTGCTCAGCATCCAGGTAGTGGCGCGGGCGCGCGGGGCGGGCCTGGGCCTGACTCCGCGGATGGTCTTCCAGCACCAGACGCTGGCGACGGTCGCGGCGGCGCACCCCGAGACCGGGCAGTCCGCACCTGCACTGGTACAGCTCAACAACAGCCGGGCGGCGCGCACGATGTACTGGTTCCACGAGACCAGCGGTGCGGTGACCGGATATCTGGCCCTGGCCGCCGAACTGCGCGACAAGGCCCGTCTCATCGGCATCGAGGCGCGTGCCGCCTCACCGGAGGCGGTGCCGGACGCGGATGTGACCAGTATGGCGAGCGCCTACTGGTCGACGCTGCGGTCGGCGGACCCGTACGGCCCCTACGTCCTCGGCGGGTGGTCCCTCGGCGGCGTGATCGCGTTCGAGACCGCCCGACTGATCGAAGCCGACGGTCGCCGGGTGCGGCGTCTCGTCGTGCTCGACTCCGCGCTGCCGGTCGGCGACGGACGCGACGGCTATCTGGCCACCGCATCGCTCGTGGACCGCGCCCTCGCCGAGGTCGGCCTGCTGGGACCGGCAGGCTGGCGGCACGCCGGCGGATCGTCGGGCCTGCGGGCGGCCATGGACGCGCTGCGGCTGCCTGAGGACTTCCTCATTCTGGGACACGACGACGTACGTCGTCGGCTGGAGGTCATGCGGGAACACCTCGCGGCGGTCACCCGATACCGGCCCCTGCCGATCCGATCCGACGTCATCGTCTACCAGGCCGCCGGCTCGTCGTGGCCCAGCGCCGTGGAGGGGACCTGGAAGGCACACGCCGGCAGCGTCGCCGTCCGCACGGTTCCCGGCGACCACCACGGGATCCTCCGCCGCCCCGGCGTCGAGTTCCTGGCCCGCCGCCTCGCGGCCGACCTCGCCGAGATGGACGACGACTCCGGCACCAGCAGAAGGAGCGCCGATGAACCAGGCACCTGACCCGATGCTGTCCCCGTTCCTCGAACGTACGGCGCAGCCCCGGCCGGGACGCCCGCCGCTGCCGACGCGGGTGCACGTTCCGCTGCCGCGGCCGTCCGGACCCGGCCTGCGCGCCGCGGCCCGGGAACTTGCCACCGACGCGGATGATCTCGTGCTTGCCGCCTTCGCGACGGTGCTTCACCGCTACTCGGGCGAGCGGCACGTCACGATCGCCATCGGCGGCAGTCCCGAACAGCCGTCCCGTGCGAGAGTCTTCGCGTTCCCACCGGGCGCGAGCCTTCGCTCAGTGCTCGGTTCCGCGCAGGCGTCCGCCGCACCGTCGCCGTTCGTGGTCACGGTCAACGGTGACCTCCCGGACGAGTACCCCGGCGACGCGGCAACGCTCGCGGTTGCGGTCACCGAGTGTGACGGCGGCCTGTCGGTACAGGCCGGGTTCGATCGCACCCGGCTGAGCGAGGCGATGCTCACGCGGGCCATGGCACACCTGGGCGTCCTGCTCGACGCGGCGATCGCGGCTCCGGATCTGGCGGTGTCCGAGTTGCCCATGCTGACCGAGGGCGAGCGGGCGATGATGTTGGTCGAGTGGAACGACACCGCCGGCCCGGTCGTGGACAGCTGCATCCATGAGCAGTTCGAGACGGTCGCCTCGGCGACCCCGGATGCCACCGCCCTCATCCAGGACGACGTCGCCTACTCGTTCGGCGACGTCAACCGCCGCGCCAATCAGTTGGCGCACCGTCTCAAAGACCTGGGCGTGGGGCCGCACACCCGCGTAGGGCTCTACCTGCACCGGACTCCGGCGCTTGTCGTCGCGATGCTGGCGATCATGAAGGCCGGCGGCGCGTACATCCCGATCGATCCGGAGTTTCCGCAGGAACGGGTGGTCCAGCTGATCGAGGCGGCGAACTGTGCCGTGACGATCACCGGGTCGGCGGTGACCCGGGCGCGCTACCTAGGCGGGTCGGCTGTCCTGTGCCTCGACACCGAGGCGGCGGCGATCGCCGCGCAACGATCCGACAACCCCGATGCGGTGGTGTCGCCGATGAGCCTCTGCTACGTCATGTTCACCTCTGGCTCGTCCGGCGCCCCGAAGGCGATCGCCCTGCGGCATCGGGGCGTCCTGAACAACCTGCTGGACCTCAACGACCGGCTGCATGTCGACGGTGGCGACCGGGTGGTCAGCGTCTCCGCCCAGACCTTCGACATGTCGGTGTACGAACTGCTCGGGCTCGGCCTCGCCGGCGCCTGCGTGGTCCTGCCGGCGGTCGGCCGGCACAGGGATCTCAGGCACCTCGCCGCCCTGCTGCGCCGGCACGACGTGACGGTGTGGAGCTCGACGCCGGCGCTGCTCGAAGCGGTCCTGGACGACCTCGACTTCCATGGCGACACCGGCGTGCTGCCGCTTCGGGTGGCGTTGCTGGCCGGCGACTGGATTCCCGCCACCCTGCCCGAGCGGATCCGTCAGCGTGCACCCGGATCGCGCTTCATCGCGCTCGGCGGTGCCACGGAAGCCTCGGTGTACTCCACCATCTTCGAGGTGGACGCCGTGGAGCCGGCGTGGACGACGATCCCGTACGGCGTGCCCATGCGCAACCAGCGGGCCTACATCCTCGACGCCCATGATGCGCCGGTGCCCATCGGCGTGGCGGGCGAACTGCACCTCGCCGGTCTCGGTCTGGCCGAGGGCTACGTCGATCAGCCCGTGCAGACGGCGGAACGGTTCGTGGAGCGGTCACTGTACCCGGCCGGCGTCGAGCGGCTCTACCGCACCGGCGACATGGCGCGCTATGGCGAAGACGGAGTCATCGAGCTGCTGGGCAGGCTGGACTTCCAGGTCAAGGTCAACGGGGTGCGGATCGAGCTCGGCGAGATCGAGGCTGCGTTGCTTCGCAGCCCGGAGGTGAAGTCTGCGGTGGTGGTGACACGACCCCACGGCGGCACCGACCGGCTGGTCGGATATGTCGTTCCCGAAGTGGGCCAGGTGTTGCTGCCGGAGGTCCTGCGGACCCGGTTGGCGACGATGCTCCCGCACTACATGGTCGTGGCGACGATCGTGGTCATCCCGGCGATGCCGCTGGGCCTGCACGGCAAGGTCGACCGGGCCGCGCTGCCGGATCCTGCACCGCTGCGGAACTCCACGGACGGACCGCTGTGGACCGACGAGGTCGAGCACCGCATCGCCACGATCTTCGGCGAGCTCCTCGCCGTGGACGGGATCAGCCGCGACGCCAGCCTGGTCGGCCTGGGCGTCGACTCCATGGACATGCTGCGTGCCATGTCGCGGATCGATCCCGGGCTCACCTGGGCGGACATGGTCCAGTGCGGCACGATCGCCGGTCTCGCCGCCCGGGTCAGGAGCATGACACGCGATGGGGGAAGGGCCGAGATCCGTTGACGCAGCTCGCATCCTGTGGCGAACGCCAGTTCTGGTTCGCCGAACAGATCGCGCCAGGCGCGCTCGCCCACCTGGCGAACCAAACGATCCGCCTGGACGGACCGGTGGACGTAACGGCTCTGACAGAGGCGTTCCGGGCCGTCGTCCACCGCCATGAGGCGTTGGGAACGGGTTTCCTCTTCCACGACGGGCAGCTGTACCGCCGGCCGCCCCGGGGGATCCCGCCCGCAGTGCCCATGCTGCTGGCCGACCACTTGACCCCGGAGTCGGTGACCAGGAAGCTGCTGACCCCGGGTCTCGACCTCGACACGGGTGATCTCATCCGCATGGGCGTCGTGCCGGACGCGAGCGGCGCGCTGCTTCATGTGGTGGTGCATCACGTCGCCTTCGACGGGCTGTCTCAGGAGATCTTCACGCGTGACCTGGCAGCCGCCTACGGTGCCCGGTTGCGCGGAGAGGCGATCGACCTGCCGGTGCGGCCGCGGATGCCGGCACACGTGGTCGACCCGGCCCGGCTGGGCGAACAGCTCGCCTACTGGCGCGGCGAGGTGGAGGGCGTGCCGGACCTGCCCGGCGGCGAGCCCGCGCCGCTGCAGTGGGATCTCGCCGACGCCCGGATCGTCGAGACGGAAGCGTGGTGCGACAAGGCGACGGTGCACCAGTTGCGCGCGGTGGCCAGGGGGCAGGACGTCACCCTGTTCACGCTGCTCCTGACGGCGTACGCGCAGGCGCTGGGGGACATCGGCGGGGGTGACGACTTCTGTGTCGGCGTCGCCGTGGCCCTGCGCGGCGGCGACCGGCTGGACGAGGTCGGCTGCGAGATCAACGTGTTGCCGATGAGGATGCGCCGACCACGTGCGCCGGGCGCGATCGGCCGGGTGTGGGCATCGCAAGTGGGCACACTGAGCAGCCCGGACCTACCGTTCGCGGAGCTGGTCGCGTCCATCCAGACCATGCGCGGAGACCGCCTGCCACTGATGCAGACGTCACTGATCAGCCAGGGCTGGGATCGCGTGGTCCACCGGGTCGGCCCCGTACGGATGCAGAACATGGTCACGCATCCGCTCGGCTCCCAGTTCGAGGTGCAGGCATTGATGTGTCACACCGAGGCGGGCGATCTGAAGGTGGTCGTCCAGGCACCGGAGTGCAGTGGATGGGCGGTCCGGCTCGCCGGACTGGCGACCGCCGTCACCGTGCGACTCGGCCGTCTCGCCACCGGAAAGGAGTGACCATGCGTGACGACACGACAGGGCACGCATCCTCGCCCTTCGAGCGGACGGCACCGAACCTGCTGCGACGGCGCCGAAGCCTGAAGTGGCGCGACGTGGATTCTGACGTTCTGTCCCTGTGGGTGGCCGAGATGGACACACCTCTCGCGCCGTCCATCCTGCGGGCCCTGCAGGAGGCTGCGGTGTTGGGCGACACGGGCTACGCCGCCCCGGGCGGCCTACCTGAGGCATTCGCAGGCTTCGCAAGTCGCCGTTACGGGTGGCGGCCGGAGCCGAGTGATCTGGTGCTGGTCGCCGACATCATGGCCGGAGTGGACGTGGCGTTGAAGACGCTGACCCGGCCCGGCGATCCGGTCGTTGTGTCGACTCCGGTGTACGGGCCCTTCATGCACCACGTCGATTACCTCGGCCGCAGGGTGGTGTCCAGCCCGCTGCGGCATGAAGCAGGCGTCTACCACTTCGACCCGGACCGGCTGGCCGCCGACTTCGCCGCAGGTGCCAAAGCCTACATACTCTGTAATCCGCACAATCCGACCGGTCTGGTGCACACGCGGGAGGAACTGGAGACCATCGGCCGGCTGGCCGACCACTACGGGGTCACGGTCATCGCCGACGAGGTACACGCACCCCTCACGATGCCGGGCGTACGCCATGTGCCGTTCGCGTCCGTGGACGCCGAGGCGGCCGCGCGCGGTTTCAGCGCACACTCCGCCTCCAAGGCGTGGAACCTCGCCGGGCTGAAGGCCGCGATCCTCGTTCCAGGGCCGGACGCCGACAGAGTGGAGATCCGGCAGGAGCTCGCGGTCGGCGCGAGCCTGTGGGGCGTACTGGCCAGTGAAGCAGCCTTCCGCGACGGCCAGGACTGGCTCGACGAGATTCGGGTGGGGATCAGCGAACGCTCCGCGCTCCTCAGCGAACTCTTGGCCGACCACCTGCCGAAGATCCAGTTCCAACCGCCGTCCGCCACGTACCTGGCCTGGCTCGACATGCGCGCGTACGGGCTCGGCGACGATCCGGCGCTGTTCGTGGCGGAGCGCAGCCGGGTCGCGCTGTACGGCGGGCCGTACTTCGGCGCTGAGGGCCGCGGGTTCGCCCGGCTTAACCTGGCGACCTCCCGAGCCGTCCTCACCGAGGCGGTGCACCGCATGGCACGAACACTTCGATGATCATGATTGTCGGCTGTCGCCGTGGCGGGGCGCCGGCCCTGTCCGCGCCGACGCCAGGGAGGACGAACGACCATGACCGACGCCCGCGTGACCGTGATCGAGACGTGGAAGCTCAAGGCCGAGTACGCCGACAGGGCGCTGGAGCTGATGCAGGCGATGGACGACATCGTCGGCCCGCCGGCCCACGTCGACCCCGGTTGGTGCGAGCACGGCCGGTTCTACCAGCTCCAGGAGCGCCCACAGGAGATCTGGATGATGTACACCTGGCGTAGCCGTGCCGAGCACGAGGTGTTCATCGCCGCTGAGGAACTGCTACTCGGCGAGTTCTACGCGAAGTACTGCCAGGAGCCGCGCGGCATCGTGTACTTCACCGAACTCCCGGTCGATGTCGAGGTCGGCCACGACGCGGTCGACGGGGGAACCTCCGATGAATGAGGGGAGCGGCGACTGGGCACCGGTGGACTTCGAGCGGCAAGGCCGGGAGGTCCTTGCCTCCATCCGCGCGCATTTCGAGCAGGTCCGCGATGTGCCGGTCGCCCGCCCGTCGACGGCGTCCAGATTGATCCGCGACCTGGACATCGACCTGCCCGAGCACGGCGAGGAGTTCTCCCGCGTTCTCGCCGACACCTGGGAGAAGGTGGTTCCGGACCTGGTCCAGTGGAACCACCCCGCCTTCCACGGATACTTCTCCTCCTGCGCGAGCTTTCCCGGGGTGCTGGCCGAGACGCTCACGGCCGCGCTGAACGTCAACGCGATGCTGTGGAAGACCAGCCCGGCGGCCTCGGCGCTGGAACAGGTGGTGCTGCGCTGGCTGGCCGACCTGGCCGGCTATCCCGGCGACGCCGACAGCGTGTTGGTCAACGGCGCCTCGCTCGCCACGCTGTACGCCCTCGCCGCAGCCAGGGATGCGGCCCTGGACCACGACGTCCGGGTCGAGGGGATGGCCGCACCGCACGCGGCCGTGGCCCGGATCTACACCTCGGACCAGGCACACAGCTCGGTCGAAAAGGCCGCGATCGTGCTCGGCATCGGGCAGCGCAACGTCGTGCACATCCCGACCGACGAGCGCTACCGCATGCGCGAGGATCTGCTGGCACAGGCCATCGCCGCAGACCTGGCAGCGGGCCGGGTGCCGGTCGCGGTGGTCGCCACCGTCGGCACCACGTCGGTGGCCGCCGCCGATCCGCTGGCCTCCATCGCCGAGATTTGCCGGTGGTACGGCGTGTGGCTGCACGTCGACGCTGCGTACGGCGGCTTCTTTCCGCTCGTGCCGCAGTTGCGCGACCGGATCGAGGACGTGTCCGTGGGCGACTCGCTGGTGGTCAACCCGCAGAAGACGCTGTTCGTGCCGCTGGAGGCGACCGCGTTGTACTGCGCGCGCAGTGGTGCCCTGGCCAACACGTTCCGGCTCGTCCCGGAATACCTCACCTCGGCCGACGCCGACGCCGACGCCGACGCCGACGCCGACGCCGACGCCGACGGGACGGTCGACTACATGAACCTGTCACCGCAACTCGGCCGCAGCTTCCGTGCGCTGAAGCTGTGGTGGGTGCTGCGGACGTTCGGCCGCGCGGGGCTGGAGCGTCGGCTCGGGCACGCCGTCGAACTCGCTGCCGAGCTCAGGAGGCGGGCAGGCGAGGAGCCCGGCTGGCAGTGCCCAGCGCCGTCCGTCTACCCGCTGGTGTGCCTGCGCTACGTCCCCGGCTCGCGTGACGGCGAAGGCGGGCCGGGTCCGATCGATCGGGCGGCGGTCGACGAGCTGAACGCCCGCATCGTGCACGAGGTCAACGCGTCCGGGCTGGCCTATGTGTCGCACTCGGTGATCCGGGACGGCTACGTCATTCGGGTCTCTTTCGGCAACATCCACACCACTGCGGACGACGTCGACAGGCTGTGGACCGAGCTCAACCGGGCCGCGGAGAAATGCCGATGATCAGGCACATCGCTTTGTTCAAGCTGAAGCCCGGATTCACCTGGGACAGCACGGAGGTGCGCGAGGGTGAGGCGCTCCAGCGGCGGATGGGCGAACAGATCGCCGAGCTGCGGGCGTGGCACTGCGGGCGAAACATCTCCGACCGCCCACAGGCCTACGACTACGTCGTCCTCGGGCTCCTGCGCGACGAGGAGGACCTGGCGCGCTACCGCGCCCATCCCTTCCACCGGCGGACGGCCGCCTGCTGGTCACGCTTCAGCGAGCGCGTGATCGCCGACGTCCTGGAAGAGCCGACACACCCGATCACCTGAGGAGACGGACATGCCCGCACCTGCTGATACCACTGCCCTGACCGAGGCCGAACGCACACTCCTGCCCTCGGACGAGGACGTGGCGTTCTACGCCGAGCACGGGTGGTACCTGTCGCCGAAGCTCCTCAACGACGAGGAGATGGCGATGCTGCGCGAGGCCAGCGAGCAGTTCTACGCCGGGCATCGCGACCGGAGCCTGCCCAGGCGGCCGGCCAAGCTCTCCTATTGGACCCCGGAGAGGGGAGCGGTCCAGCGGCACAATGACTACATCCACTACGAGAGCGACGCCATCGCGGCCGTGCTGCGCAAGCCGCTGTTGGGCGCCGTGGCGGCGCGGCTGGCGCAGGCCGACCAGATCCGGCTGTTCCAGTCCACGCTCATCTACAAGCCCCCGTGCCCCGCGGAGCCGAGCAACGTGGTGCCGTGGCACTTCGACCGCGACTACTGGGCGACGTCGTCGTCGGAGCGCATGCTCACCGCGTTCATCCCTTTTCACCTGTGCGACGAGCGGATGGGCACCATCACCATGATCGACGGCAGTCACCGTTGGCGGGCGCTGGACTTCGACGGCGTGACCGCCCGGCACTTCGCTGAGCTTGGCACGCAGGCCGAGACCGTCCTGCGGCTCACCGCCGAGTTCAACGGAGCCGAGGTGCGCAAGGTGCCGATGGTGATCCCGGCAGGGCACGTGAGCTTCCACCACTGCCGCACCTACCACGGCAGCGGGGCCAACCTGTCCACCGAGCCACGTCGGGCGATTTCGTTGCACCTGCAGGACGGTGCCAACGCCTATCGGGAGTTCCGGCTCGGCAACGGAGAGCTGGCCATCTACAACCACGACGAGCTGGTGCGCCGTGGGCCAGACGGCAGGCCCGACTACGCCGACCCCCGGTACTGCCCAACCATCTGGGACGACGCGGCCCTTGCGAACGCCAGACCGTGATTCCGGCGATCCACGACCACGTGAGGCGGTGCGGCGGGAACTGGGCGTCCCACGACGACCATGGACGCACACCAGGGAAGGACAGGGACACACCCACATGACTCAGGCATCGAACACCGGCGGGCACGCCGTTCGTAACGATCATCCGGCGCTCGACACGCTCCGGCTTGACCACGTGGAGCTCTACGTGGTGGACCTCGACCGCAAGGTCACCGAATGGGCCAGCGGATACGGTTTCGCCGTCGTCGGGCGCGCGGGCTCGCCGGAAGAGGGCTACCGCAGCATCGCGCTGTGCCAGGGTCGCATCCTGCTCGTGCTGACGGAGGGAACCAGCGACAGCCACCCCGCTTCGGCGTACGTGCAGATGCACGGGGACGGCGTGGCCCGCATCGCCCTGGCCACGACGGACGTCGCCGCCGTGTACGCGCTGGCTGTCGCCAACGGCGCCTGCCCGGTGGCCGAACCCGTCCGCACCCCCGAGCCCGGGGCCGTCCTCACGGCGACGGTCTCCGGCTTCGGCGACGTGCTGCACACCCTGGTCGAGCGCGACGAGGCGGTTCCGGGGGCGCTGCCCGCCGGCTTCCGGCCCGTTGGCGCCGACCCGGAGGAGGCCGCAGCCTCCCCGGCAGGGCCGGGCCTGCTGGAGATCGACCACCTCGCGGTATGCGTGAACATCGACGAACTGGCCGACACGATCTCCTACTACGAGCGGGCCTTCGGCTTCCGCCGCATCTTCCAGGAGCGCATCGCGATCGGCACACAGGCGATGCTGTCGATGGTGGTGCAGAGCCGGTCCGGCGACGTCACCCTCACCGTCATCCAGCCCGACCAGCAGGCCGACCCTGGCCAGATCGACGAGTTCCTCAAGAACCACGACGGCGCGGGGGTGCAGCACATCGCGTTCTCCAGCGGGGACGTCACCCGCACCGTGCGCTCGCTGGCCGACCGCGGCGTCGAGTTCCTGAGCACTCCGCCGACCTACTACGAGCTACTGGGCCGCCGGGTCGAGCTGCTCAAGCACAACTTGTCCGCGCTGCGTGAGCTCAACCTCCTCGTCGACGAGGACCACGGCGGCCAGCTGTTTCAGATATTCACGCGCTCGGCGCACACCCGGCGCACCCTCTTCTTCGAGGTCATCGAGCGGATCGGCGCCGAGACATTCGGTTCCTCCAACATCAAGGCCCTTTACGAGGCCGTTGAACTCGAACGCCTACGGCAGATCGGGCGACCACAGTGACGTCGGCCCGGCGGGCACCGGCACCCCGGTCGCCGGACGGGGCGATGGCGCCTTCACGGCGCCATCGCCCCCACTGTTTCACGGCGCTGACGCCCACGTTCCGCAGCTCAGCGTCGATAGGCGGGGCTGCGGTGTGTAGGTGCAGGTCAGGGCGTTGTGGCCTGGCGGGAACCGCGAGAACGCCAGGTGACACGCCTGCTGTATAAGGCGTCGACCCGCAAGATCCATGACGGGTAGACGATCCGCTACGGCCTCATACCCCTCACCCTCGGCGAGGTCCGCCGTCTCCTGCGAAGACTCCGACTTCACCAGGTGCGACTGGAGTACTTACAATTCCGAACTCAATGAGGTTGGGCGTAACCGGTGGACGTGAGGATCGTTCTGCTTGAACGTGAGGAGGGGTGGGTAGCCGCCGGGATCGTCTCGGACGATCTGTGGGCCGGGGTCGCACCGCTGCTGCCACCCCGTCCGCCTCGCCGGTACCGCTACCCCGGACGCAAGCCCCTGGATGACCGAAGGTGCTGTGCGGGATCCTGTTCGTGCTCTACACCGCGATCCCCTGGGAGTACCTGCCTCAAGAACTCGGCTTCGGGTCGGGGATGACGTGTTGGCGCAGGTTGCGGGACTGGAACGACTGGCCAAGGTCTATCCGCGGTATGACGTGTTCGCCGAGGTTGAGCGCCTCACGCTGGGCTGACGGGCACGCCACGGGCCGGGCGGCAGGCGCGAACGTCCCTGTTCCAGGTACGCGTGGCGTGCACCGATTCGAGGCTGACGATTGTCCTTGGTGCCGCTGCTACCGTCGGGCGGTCCGCAGGCTCCGATGCCTGCCGGGGGAGAGACTCTTGGCCGGAAGATCGCTGGACGGTGCGCCCGCGAACTACGACGGCGGGCAGGTCACCAGCATGCACCCGATCGATGTCTACGAGGCCACGTTCTACCGCCAGTCGTACGACGCCGCCCTGCGGGTCGGTGGTCGGCAACAACGAGATCAACCTGGGCTGAGTCGATGACGTCACGGCGCGTCGGTTGGCTCCTGCCGGCTCTCAGCCCAGGCAGGTCGGCATGGGAGACATCGCTGTGCGGGCATTTGCGGCGGACGGAACCGGCCGGTCTGCCGTCGACGATGAGCCGTTCCCCAGCCGCAAGATCGAGGCGCGCTCAAACGCGTACGTTCGTCCACCCGAGGTGATCGTCCAGTTCTTGCGCCCGACGCGTTCCGCGACCCGCGACCGGCATCCCGGACTCGTCGGTCAGCTTCCACTGGGTGGCCAGTATGGTGGCCTCCACCTCGTAGGTCCGGCCGTCGAGCGGGAGCGATCCGCCACAGCTACGCTTACCTTAGGTGTGTGAGGATTTACTCAGGGCTACCGGATTCGACGGGCGGCGTTGTAGCATCGAACTCGACCTTGGGAGATCATGCTCCTTTCGAAGTGGTGATTGGTGTGCTTATTCGGCGACCTCGCCGGACTCGATGCGAAGGTGGGTAGGAATTCGGGGATCCCCTTGCGGCGATGATGTTAATTCATCCTTCCCGCCTCGCGTCCTTCGGGTGCGGTGAAGGGTTGCTCGGTGGTACGGTTCTGCCCGTCCGCGCTGCAGAACCGAGCGACCATCATAAATTAACCTGACCGAAACGTGTTTTGCGATCTGGCAACTGACCTGGCAGTTCGACTGATAAGTGACTCTCTGCAAAATTGACGAGCTTCCCTTGATTTTTCGACTACTTCCTATCAGGATGGCTTATCGTAGGGTGTCGGAGCGGACGATATCAGGCATTTCGTTGATCTGGCGGAGGTCGATAGAGGCCGCCTGCCGGCGTATTATGGGCCCGGTCCTGCGGCCATCATAGAGTTGATTTTCCGGCCGGTGCGGTGTGACGGGAGTCGGTCGGCCGGGAAAAGGATCTCCGTCGTCGGAGAGATTTCCGGCGGCGATTCATCTTCGATGGGAATGCTGAAAATAGGCCCGGAGTCCGGGTCCGAGGTATGGGTCGGGCGAGAGCGTGAGCTGAGCTTCGCGCAGACAGCGTTGACCCGGTTGGCGCGGGGAACCGGCTCGGTGCTCCGGTTGGTCGGTGAGCCGGGCATCGGCAAGACCTCACTGCTCACCATCGTCGCCCGGGCCGCGGGCGACCGCGGCTACCAGGTGTTCCACACCGTCGCCGACCAACTCTCCCAACAGTCACCACTGAGCGTCCTGCTCGCCTGTCTCGGAGTCCGCCAGCGACCGGACGATCCGTCCCGAGCGGAGATCACCCAGACCCTGCGCGGCCAACCGCCGGCCTTCCCCGCCACCGGGTCGGCCCTGGCTGCCGTGGCCGAGATGCTGGTCTCCCTCGTCGACGAGCTGTGCGCGGCGGGCCCCACCGTCCTGATCGTCGACGACGCGCACTGGATGGACGAGCCGTCGACCGTGGTCTGGCGGCGCCTGGCCGCGAGCGCCGAGCGTCTGCCCCTACTCCTGGTGGCCGCGCACAGTCAGGACCCGTCCCGTCCGACCCGTTCCCCGGCCAGCGCCGGCCGGGGCCACGAGCACCTGCTGAGCCTCGTGCCGCTGGACGAGGCGGAGGTCTCGCAGCTGCTGACCGGGCTGCTCGGATCACCGCCCGGCCCGACCCTCAGCCGGTGGTCGGGCGCGGCGGTGGGCAATCCGCTGTACCTGCGCGAGTTGGCCGACGTCCTGGCGCGGGAGGACCTGGTCCAGGTCGTGGCGGGACACGCGGACCTGCGTGACGACGACGACCGGATACCTCCGGCCCTCACCGCCGCGTTGACCAGCCGGCTCGGTCTGGTGCCGGACGCCGGGGACGTGTTGCGGACCGCCGCACTGCTCGGCACCGAGTTCACCGTCACCGACCTGAGTGTCGTGCTGGGGCGGCCGGTGCGGGTCCTCGCCGACGTGGTGCAGAGGGCCGTCGCGGCCCGGATCCTCGCCGGCTCCGGTGAGCGCATGACCTTCTGCCATCCGCTGATCCGGCAGGCCCTGCACGACGCCGTCGCGCTGCCGTTGCGCCGAGCGCTGCACCTCGACCTGGCCCGGGAGTTGGCCGCCGCTGCCGCCGAACCGCTCACCGTGGCACACCAACTGGTGGCGGCGGGCGGCGTCGAGAACCGGTGGGTGCCCGACTGGCTCCAGAGGTCCGCCCACGCGTTGGCGGACGCCGATCCGGGACTCACGGTCCGGCTGCTGCGCACACAGCTCGGACAGCTTCCGGCGGAGGACCCGCACCAGGCTTCGCTGAGCGTCGCGCTGGCCCGCTCACTGCAGGTGCTGGGCCGGTGGGAGGAGTCCGCCGACCGGGCCCGCGCGGCCCTTGCGTCGTCGACCGGGCTGGACGCGCACGGCGAGCTGCACTGGCTGCTGATCCGCGCGCTCAACAACAGCGGGAAGGCCGACGAGGCCGAACTGATCCTGCGGCAGGTGCTCGCCCGACGGGCGGTGCCCGAACCGTGGCGCGGACGCCTCCTGGGCACCCTGGCCCTGATCAGCCGGGCCGGCACCGGTGGGCCGAGCGAAGCCGAGGTCCTGGCCGGCGAGGCGCTCGATGCCGGCCGCCGGTCGGGCGACGATTGCGCGATCGCGGGCGCCAGCGTCGTCCTGTCCCTCACCCGTTCGGACCGGCGTGACCACCCGGCCGCGCTCCGGTACGCCGAACAGGCGCTCACCGCCCTCGTCGGTCACCCCGACCACCCGGAACTGGAGATGTTCGCCCTGCACTGCCGCGTGGTGAGCCTGCAGAACATGGCCCGGTGGAGGGAGGCCGAGAGGGTGCTGCGGCTGTCCCGTGAGATCCGTCGCCGGGCACATGACGTCGCCGCCACGTCCATCGGCGTCACCGAGGCGATGCTGCATTACTGGGTCGGCCGCTGGGATGAGGCGTTGACGGCACTGGCCCCGGTCGCGGACGACCCCTGCAGCCCGTTCTATCCGGGTCTGCACCGGGGTAGACCCGCGCTGCTCCGGCGGGGCGTCACCGCGCTGATCGCCGTCCGGCGCGACGACCGCGCGCTCGCCGAGGCGCATCTGCGCTCCGACACGGACGTGCTTGCCGACCGCGGTATCGACGAGGACAGCGAGGGTTTCCTCCTCGCCGCCCGGGCCGTGCACGCCGAACAGCAGGGCGAACCGGAACGGGGCGCCGCCCTGCTCGCCACGATGCTGCAGCACCGCCCCGACTCCGGGACGGGGCCCCACCATCCGTGGTTCGCGGACCTGATCCGGATGGCGTCGGCCTGCACGGACTCCTCGACCGTGACGGCTGCCCTCGAACTGACGCGAGTCTGGACCGAGGCCGAGAAGACACCGGGGCGGGCCGCGACCATGCGGCAGCGCTGCGTGGGCCTTGCCACCGAGGACCCCGAGCCGCTGCGTACGGCCGTGCAGCACTACCGGTCGGCCGGCCCGAGGACCGAGTTGGCGGCGACCCTTGAGGACCTCGCGGTGGTTCTGGCCGGCCACGGTGCGACCGCCGAGTGCCGGGCGGCCGCCACCGAGGCGATCGGCTTGTACACCCGGGTGGGCGCGACCTGGGACGTCCGTCGTACCGAGGCGCGGCTGCGGGGTAGGGGCGTGCGCCGAGGGGTCAGCGGCCCCCGCGCACCTCGGCCGGTGTCGGGCTGGGCGGCGCTCACCGCCACGGAGCGGCGGGTCGCCGTTCTCGTCGCGGAGGGCCGTTCGACGCCGGAGATCGCCGCCGCGATGTTCCTGACCCGCCGTACGGTCCAGACGCACATCTCCCGGTCCCTGCACAAGCTTGGGCTGCGCAGCCGCAACCAGATCGCCCGGGAGGTGTTGCGCAACGCTGAGCGGTAGCCGGGTTCGGCGATGACGGATGACTCGACGACCCCGGGTTGGTTTTCTGCGTCAGATGACGCATGTCTCATTCGTCCTCCCCGGGGAAGCTTTCCGCATGACCGTGCTTCCCCAGCCGGACGACACCACAGTCCCCCTCGCCACCGTCCTGATCGCACTCGAAGGCGGCCCGGCGAGCCTTCCGCCCGAGTTTCGGCGTCACCGGATCCCGCCGGACGAACCGAAGGTGAGGATCCCGTACCACGGTGGCTACGAGCACTTCGTACGCCCCGACGACGAGGACGGTGAAGCGCTCGTCTTCTGCGGGGCGTACCGGTCCCGGATCGCGGAGTAGACGGCCGGGAACCTGCCCCGGCCGGGCGGTCCGGGCCGGGGGCTACCGCAGGGTCGACCCGGACCCGCAGGCCGCACGTCGTCGATTGTCCCTGCGCCGTCACGGCGCGCCAGAGCCCGGCCGGCCGTGGCGACACCACCGGCCGCCGGGACGGAAACGAGGGTGACGCACATGGTGGATTCTGTCTTCGTCATGCCCGGCACGGTGGCTGCTCCCCGTACGGGCATCCTGCGCGACCTGCACAGCCGCTACGAGACGGTACGTGAGGCGCTGACCCGGATCGACAAGGCGGCCCGGGAGCTGGGGTTGCCCGACATCAGCACCCGTCTGATCGAGGACGTGGCCGGCGAGCGCCCGTACAGCCCCGAGGTGCAGTACCTGGAGATCTTCGCGGTCAGCCTCTCGACGTACCACCTGCTCGTCGCCGAGGGCGTCGAACCGGTGGCGATCGTGGGGCAGAGCATCGGGGAACTCTGGGCCCTGGCCGCTGCCGGACACGTATCGGTGGCCGACGCCGCGCGCCTGGCGGTGGCCCGGTCCCAGGCACTGACCCGGCAGGCGTGGCCGGGGAAGATGCTCGCCGTCGGGGTGGACGGCCGTCGAGCGGAGTCACTCGCCGGGCTGATCGGCCACCCTCACCTGGTGCTGGCCTGCGAGAACACGCCTCGGCAGAGTGTCCTCAGTGGTCCGCGACGGCAGATCGACGAGGCGGAGCGGGTAGCCGAGGCGCTCGGCTGGCCGAGTGTCCGCCTCGACGTTCCGCACCCCACCCACACCCCGGCGGTCGCGCAGGCCGCCCGGGACCTGCTGGCCACCGCACCCCGGGTGTCCTACGGTGGCGGACGGTGGCGGGTGTCCTCACCGTGGCTGGGCCGGGACATCGGCGACGAGGACCCGGTCGAGCTGGTGGCCGGCGCGCTCACCGCCCAGGTCCGGATGTTGCACACGGTACGCGCCCTGCACGCCGCCGGCGCGGACACGTTCATCGAATGCGGGGAGTGGCCGGTCGTCACCCGGTTCATCGAGGCGTCGGTCCCGGGCGTCCAGTCGGTCGTTCCGCTGAGCGAACACGATCCGGTCGCGGCGGTCCGGGCGCTGGTCGCCGGCCGCACCGACACGGTGTCACCGCAGGTGCGCACGCCGGCGCCGCCACCTGTCCCGGTGGCCCCTGCACCCGTCGCGTCTCCGCCACCTGTCCCGGCTCGACCGGCTCCCGCCGTCCCGGCGCCGCCACCCGTGGCGACCACGCCCGTCCCCGCCGTCCCGGCTGCGCCGGCTGTCCCGTCCGTCCTGGCGCCGCCGACGCCGCAGGAGCCGGTGACACCGGCCTCCCCGGTCGTGGTGGACCCGCCGCCGTCCACCTCGGACGCCGACGGGCAGTACGCGGTGGTGCTGACCGAGATCCGGGCCCTGTACGGCGACTACCTGGGCTATCCGCCGGAGCTGCTCGGCGACGACGACGTCCTGGAGTCCGACCTGGGAGTGGAGTCGCTCAAGCAGGTCGCCCTCCTCAGCCGGGTCGCCGACCGGTACGGCCTGCCGGACCTGCGGGCCAACACCTCCCTGCTGACCGTCGGCACCCTGCGGCGGATCGCGCAGGCCGTCGTCCAGGCCCGGGGGGAGGCGACCGCCCGATGACCGACACGCCAAGCCTGCACGGTCGGGTCGCGTTGGTGACCGGCGCGGCCAAGAGCCTCGGCGCGGACATCGTCCGTCGACTGGCCACCTGCGGCGCACACGTCGTCGTCAACTACTTCCACTCCGTCGAGCAGGCCGAGCTGCTGCGCACCGAGCTGGCGGAGGCCGGCCTGAGCGCGGAGTTCATCCGGGCCTCGGTGGCCAAGCGCACCGAGATCGACCGGATGTTCGACCTGGTCCGGCAGCGGCACGGCGGCCTCGACTTCCTCGTCAACAACGCGGCCGGCGGCGCGTTCCTGCCCCTGTTCGACGTCGACGACACGTACTGGCAGCGGGCCTGGTCCACCAACGTCATGGGGGCGTACCACTGCTCCCGCCGGGCGGCCGAGCTGATGGCGGGCCGCCCGGGAGCAGGCATCCTCTGTCTGTCCAGCGTCGGCGCCCACCAGCCGGTCCCCGGGTACGGCCCCGGCGGCGTCACCAAGGCCGCCCTGGAGTCCCTGGTCCGGTACCTGGCGCTGGAGCTGGCCGACCAGGACATCCGGGTCAACACCGTGCTGCTGGGCTCCGTGGCCAGCGAGATCGTCGTCAACCTCGACGATCCGGCCGCCGCGCTCGGCGACTCGGCGCGCACCAGCGACCTGATGCGCCGTACCATCTCCACCCCCGAAGCGGCCCGGCTGCTCGTCCACCTCCTGCACCCGGACACCGGATTCATCACCGGGCAGACCCTCGTCGCCGACGGCGGCATCGGCATCGGCGGAATGCAGGGTCTGCGCCTGCACAGCAAACTCGCCGCGCAGGTCGGGGTGCCCACCCGAACCGCACCACTTCCCCCCACCGCAGCAGCCACCGCCCCCGAACCGCCCCCGTCGGCCTCCGAGGCCGTCGCCGAACCGCCCCCGTCGGCCTCCGAGGCCGCCTCCGAACCGCCCCCGTCGGCCTCCGAGGCCGTCGCCGTACCGGAAGCGGCCCCCGCGTCCGCGACACCGCGCCCGGTGAGCGACCCGCAGCCGCGCGGTCCGGAGACCGGCCCCGGGGAGCACGACCCGGATGCCATCGCGGTGGTCGGCCTCGGGGTGGTCCTCCCCGGCACCAACAACCCCGCCGAGCTCTACGACCGGCTCCGGGAGGGTGCCCTGCTGGCCAGCGAGCCGTCCGCCTTCGACCTGCGGCACTTCTGGTCGGCCAGCGCGGCGGAGACCGACAGTTTCCACATCCGGGAGGCCGGCTACGTGCAGGGGTTCGTCCCCGACCCCGCCTCGGTCGCCGAACCCGACGGGTTCCTGGGACACCCCGGTTGGCCACGCACCACCCGGTGGCTCCGGCACTGCACCGTCCAGGCCCTGGCCGGAGTGCACCGCCGGCCGGGCGACCGGTGGCTGGCGGCGACCACCGGCATCCACGACCAGACCGGGCTCGGTACGCAGGGCGTCGTCCTCGGTGACGAGTACCAACGCCTGATCCGGGACGCCATCCGGGGCAGCGGCGGCGACGACTGGCTGGCCGAGCTCGCCGACCACGCGATCAGTGCCCACTACGGCGGCGACGGCGGCGACCCGCTGGCCTACCTGCCCGCCTCGGTCTCCCGTAACGCGCTGCGCGGGCTGATCCCGGACGACGCCCAGCACCTGACCCTCGACGCGGCCTGCGCCACCGGGCTGTTCTGTCTGGACGCCGCCGTCAAGGCCCTTCGGGAGGGAAGCTGCGACGTGGCGCTGGTCGGCGGCACGTCGGTGATCGAGCCGATCGGCTTCACGCTCTTCTGCCGGGCGCAGGGAATCACCGCCAGCGGCCGGATCCGCCCGTTCGACCAGGCGGCCGACGGGACGCTGATCGGTGAGGGCGCCGTCATGCTGGCGCTGAAACCGTACGCCCGTGCGGTGGCCGACGGGGACCAGATTCACGGCGTCGTCCTCGGCACCGGACTGGCCGCCGACGGCCGGGGCAAGGGCATTCACGCGCCGGCCACCCGGGGACAGGAACTGGCGATCGGCCGGGCCTGGGCCGACGCCGGTGTCGACGCCTCGGACGTGGACTGGGTGGTGGCCCACGGCACCGGCACCCCGGTCGGTGACGAGGTGGAGCTGCGTTCCCTGCTGTCCCGACTGGGCGAACGGGACCGGCCGTGCCTGTTGACGTCGAACAAGCAGGTCTTCGGCCACACCGGTGTCCTGGCCGGGCTGGTGTCGGTGGCGCACGCGCTGGTCGCTCTCGCCCACCGTACGATTCCCGGCCACACCGTGGTCACCGATCCCCACCCGCTGCTGGGCGACGGCACCCGGCTGACGGTGCCGGTCACCGATGCGCCCTGGCCGGTCGACGAGGCCCGCCCCCGGATGGTCGGGGTGTCCTCGTTCGGCCTCGGGGGAGCCGACGCCCACGTGGTGCTCGCCGACCGGGTGCCGTCGGCCCGACCCGCGCCCCGACCGTCGGTGCCTGACCGCGCCCCGGACGCCGAGGACCTGGTCGTGGTGGGCTGGAACACCCACCTGCCCGGCCTGGACACCGACCGGGTGCCCGGCTGGCTCGTCGGCGACGGCCCGGCCCCGCAGCTCAGCTTCGGCAGCCCGTATCCGCTGCCGTCCCCCCTCGACGTGCGGATCCCGCCCCGGACGATGCGGCACATGGACCCGGCCCACCTGATGATGCTCCAGGCCCTCGGGCCGCTCCTGGCCGACCTCGGCGAACCGGGGACCGCGCTGCGGTCGACCACCGCGATCCTGGTGGGGGCGAGCCTGCCGACGACGCACAACGCCCGCGCCGCGCTGCGGGTGCACGCGCAGGAGTGCGCCGCGACGTTCGACCTGCTACCCGACCCCGGGCAGGCCCAGACGCTGCGGGAGTACCTCGCCAAGGCGCTCGCCGACGCCGGCGACGTCGTTCCCGACGAGCTGAACGAGGACGACTTCACCGGTGCCGTCTCCTGCATCCTGTCCGGCCGGGCCGCCAACTACTACGACTTCCGGGCCTTCGGGACCAGCGTCTACGCCCACCGCGACTCCACCCACTGCGCACTCGACCTGGCGCTGCGCCAGCTTCGCCACCGGGCCTGTGACCTGGCCATCGTCGGCGCGGTGAGCCTGCGGCCGATCAGCGGGTGGGCCCGGCACCTGGACAGTCTCGTACCGGCGGGTCGGTCGGTCGCCGAGGGCGCCGCCGTCGTGGCGGTCGCCCGCCGGTCCACCGCCCGGGAGCACGGCCTGCCCGTCCTGGGCACGCTCGCCACCGCGCCCGGGGGCACCGCCGACGACCCGACGCACACCCTGCCCGCATCGGCCGGCACCGACCGCACGTACCTGTCCCTGGATGCCCTGCTGGCGGTGCTCCGGGCCGTCGTCACCGGCACCGACACCGTCGTGTCGCCGGCCGCCCCCGGATCACCGTCGATCCGGTTCACCGGGCCGACCGGTCCCGGTCCCGACCCGGGCGGGGCCGTCCCGGAACCGGCCGAACAGCCGATCGGCCGCCGGCAGACCCTCCAACTGCGTCCGTTGACCCCACCGGATCCGGACGGGCCGGCGATCCCGGCCGGGAGCATCGTGGTCACCGACGCCGCGGACCTCGCCGCCGCGGTCACCGGCCCGGACATCGCCGTCTGGTCACCGGGGCCGGGGGTCGACGCCGCCACCCACGTACCGCCCGACGCCGCCGCCGACGCGCTGGCCGGTCTGCCGTTCGTCCCGCGCCACATCCGGATCCTGTCCCGGTTGGACACTCCCGGTGACGGTGCCGACGACACCGAGGCCGCCCGGTTGGAGGACCTCCAGGATCTCGCGTTCACCACCGTCCAGGCCGCGCTGCCCGCGCTGCGGGCCGGCGGGTCGCTCGCCGCGGTGCTGCTCAGCGCGTTGCCGGAGGGGGCGACGCACCCGCTCGCCGGCCTGTTCACCGGTCTCGTCCGCTCGGTGCGGGCCGAGGTGCCGCAGTGCGGTGGGAACGCCCTGATCACCGACGCGTCGGATGCCCCGACCGCGCTGGCGCAGTTGGCCCGGGCGGTGACCGCCCGAGTGCCGACGCACACCCTGGCCTGCCGCGGGCAGACCTGGTCCGAGCTGGCCGTCGCCGACGACGAGACCGGACCGCACCGGACGGGGGAGCCCGCTCTGCCACCGGGCGCGGTCGTGGTCGCCTTCGGTGGCGCCCGGGGCATCACCCCCGAGCTCCTCGACGCCGTGGCCCGTACCACCGACCGACCTCACCTGTACGTCGTGGGCCGCACCCCGCTACCGGAGACCGACGACGAACTGCCACCCCAGGCCGAGTTCATCGCCGCCGGACGCCGGGAACACCCCGACGCGTCGGTGCGGGAACTCAGGACCGCCTACGAACGTGCCCAGGCCCGCCTGGAGGTACGCCGGACCGTGCACCGGCTCGCCGAACTGTGCGGGCCGGACCGGGTCCACCACCGGGTGTGCGACGTGCTGGACGCGGACCGGACCAGGGCGGTCCTCGACGAGGTCATGGACCGGCACGGACGGATCGACCTGCTCGTCAACACCGTCCTCGACCTGCGCTCCCGGGCGCTGCACGCGAAGACCCTGGTCGACTTCCGGGCGGTACGGGCCACCAAGGCCGCCGGCTACCGCAACCTCAGACGCGCCCTGGCCGGCCGGCCGCCCCGGATCTGGTGCAACTTCAGCACCCTGGCCACGCTCGCCCCCGCCCCCGGAGACGTCGACTACTGCGCCGTCAACGAGTACCTGGCGTACGCGAGCGCCTGGGCCGACCGGCACGCACCCGAGGGACACCGTGAACTCGCCATCCTCTGGAGCGGCTGGCGGGAGGTCGGCGTCGCCAGCAGCGCCGCGATGCAGGAGACCCTGCGACGCAACCGGATGGACGCCTACATCAGCAGCAGGCAGGGCGCCGCCCAGTTCCTCGACGCGGTGACCCGGCCCGGGAGCGGGGCGGCGGTCTTCTTCATCCGGGAGGAGGAACGCGTACTGCTGGGGCAGCGGGGGATCAGCACCGACGCCACCGGCGGCCGGCTGCCGCTGCCCGTACCGGACGCGCCGCCACCCACCCCGCCGGACCCGTCCCTGGCCACGCCGCTGCTCGACGGCGTGCTGCTCCGCGGTCGCCGCTGGGCGGTGTTCACCAAGACCTGGGAGCCGCACACCCTCGCGGAGCAGGACGGCCGGTGGATGCGCCACCACCGGGTCAACGGGGAGTACGTCCTACCCGGCACCTTCGCCCTCGAGGCCGCCGCCGGTGCGGCCGGGTACCTCTGTCCCGACCTCGTCGTCACCGGATTCCGTGACCTGGTCTGCCGGACGTCGGTGACGGTCAGGTCCGCCGGACCACCCCGCACCATCACGGTGGAAGCCCGGCTCACCGACCGGTCCCCGGACCGGGCCGTGGTGGCGGTCCGGATCACCACCAACCGGGTCGGCCGCAACGGCAAGGTCCTGCGCTTCAACGACCTGCTCTGCGAGACGACAGTCGTGCTGGCCGACCGGCACCCCGCGCTGCCCGCGCCGACCGACCAGGTGGCGCACCGACCCGAACCGGACTTCGCGATGCCGGTCTACTCCGCCGACCTGCCGATCACCCTCAGCGGTCCGTTCGCGGGAACCGGCGAGTACGCCCGGGGACCGGACGGCACGAGCGCCACGTTCCGCCTGGACCACGAGGCGTGGAGCCCGGCCCTGGCCGGGATGACCGTACCGGCGATCCTGCTGGACGCGATGGTGCACCTGTTGCTCCTACCGCCGCGCGGTGACCGGCCACCCCTGGTCGGCCCGATGGCCGGAATCGAGGCGGTGGACCTCGGCGGGCCGGGCAACGACTGCCAGCTCAGCGCCGCGCATCCGACGATCCGGCTGCACTGCCGGTTCGCCGACGGCGCGTTGACCGCGTCGACCACGGACGGCCACGTCCTGGCCCGGATCACCGGGGTCAGCGCGCACGCCACCGACCACAGCGGGAGGTTGATCCGGCCGCACGCCGACACCCCCCAACCGGCCCTTCCCTGACAGCCGAGGAGACAGCGGTGTTGTGGCACGACATCACGATCGCCGGAACCGGTTCCTGGATACCCCCGATCCGACCTGAGCACGACCCGTGGGGCGGTACCCAGGCCGGTCCATCGTCCATGGCGGCGGCCAACGGGTTCACCTCGGCGGCGGTCTCGACCGGGGAGACCGCGACCCAGATGGCGGCTCGGGCCGCCCTGCTGGCACTGCGCCACGCCGAGGTCCCCAGCGCCGACGTGAGCCTGCTGGCCCACGCCACCTTCCAGGACGAGGACCACTACACGCCCGCGCCGTACCTGCTGCGGGTGCTCGGAGCCACCCGTACCACCGGGATCGAGGTCGGCGCGGCCAGTGACGGCGGCGCGGCCGCCCTGGTGACCGCAGCCGAACACCTCACCGCCCAGCCCACCGCCCCGGCGGCCCTGGTCACCGCCGGAGCCCGCTTCCCCCACCAGCGGTGGGGCCACGTTCGCGAGATCGGCTACGTCGCCGGTGACGCCGGGGCGGCCGCGGTGCTCACCCGGGGCACCGGCTTCGCCCGGCTGCTGGCCACCGCCCAGGCCACCGAACCGGAGTTGGAGGTGCTGACCCGGGCCGGTGAGCAGGGCGCCGCCGCCGGCGCGGGGCGACGGTTCCTCGCCGAACAGACCGGACTCCTGCCGCACATCGGAGCACTGCAACGCCGCACCCGTGACTGTGTCGACACCGTCCTCGGCGAGACCGGCCTGGCGGCGGCGGACATCTCGCACGTGGTGGCCATCGCCATTGGGTCGGCCGTGCTCGACCTGGTGCTCTCCGGGCCTCCGCTGCACCGCCGAGCCACCGACAGCAGCTGGACCTTCGGCCGCCACCTGGGCCACGCCGGCCCGTGTGACGTGCTGCTCGCCCTGGACCGGATGTTCCGCACCGGCGCACTGCGGGTCGGGGAACGCGTCCTCGTCGTGAGCTTCGGCCTCGGCTTCCGCTGGACCACCGCCCTGCTCGAGATCACCCGCCCGCCGCCCGGTGCGACGACGGCAGACCGGAGAACGAGGTAACCCATGACCGAGACGAGTACGGCGACCACCGCGTCGATTCCCGTGGCACCGGGTGCACTGCCGCTGCTCGGACACGCGTTGCCACTGTTGCGGGATCCGCTGGCCTTCATCAGCTCCCTGGCCGGGTACCCGAGGATGGTGCGGGTCCGGTTGGGCCTGACCTCCGCGGTGCTGATCTGCGACCCGACCCTGACCCGGCAGATCTTCGTCAACGACCGGACCTTCGACAAGGGTGGCCCGATCTACGACCGGATTCGGGAGGTCATCGGCGACGGGTTGTCCACCTGCCCGTACCCGCTGCATCGGCGACAGCGGCGGCTGTGCCAGCCGTCGTTCCACCCACGGCGCCTGCAGGGGTACGCGGCGGTGTTCGGCCGGGCGTCCGACGCCACGGCCGGCTCCTGGCACGACGGTCAGGTGCTCGACGTCACCCGGGAGATGATGACGCTGACCACCCAGGCCACCATGGAGACGATGTTCAGCGGGTCGCTCCCGGCGGAGACCCTCCGCCGGGCCCTGGCCGACACCAACACCGTGGTGAGCGCCTTCTTCCGCCGGATGATGACCCCGGCCCTGCTGCGCCGGCTGCCGACCCCCGGCAAGCGACGCTACGACCGGGCGCGGGCCCGGCTCTTCGCCACCATCACCGAGATCGTCGCCGCCCGCCGGGCCGACCCCACCGACCACGCCGACCTGCTCTCCGCACTGGTCGCGGCGGTCGACGTGGAGAGCCTCGACCACGAGCAGCGGCTCAGCGACTCCGAACTGGCCGACCAGGCCCTCACCTTCTTCCTCGGCGGGATGGAGACCACCGCCATCACCCTGGCCTGGGCGCTGCACCTGGTGGCCACCCATCCTGAGGTCCAACGTGGACTGCAGGCCGAGACCGACACCGTGCTGGCGGGCGCGCTCCCCGGCCCCGAACACCTGCCCCGGCTGGACCTGGCGGCCCGGGTGGTCACCGAGACCCTCCGGCTCTACCCGCCGGCCTGGATGATGACCCGGACGGTTGCCCGGGAGGCCGAGCTGGACGGGGTACGGCTGCGGCGCGGCGACATCCTCGTGCTCAGCCCGTACCTGATCCACCGGCGGCCCGACCTGTACGCCGACCCGGACCGGTTCGACCCGGACCGCTGGCTCGGCACCTCACCCGACCGGGCGGGCTACGTCCCGTTCGGCGCCGGCGCACGCAAGTGCATCGGGGACCAGTTCGCGCTCACCGAGGCGATCCTGGCCCTGACCGCGGTGGCGGCCCGCTGGGAGTTGTCCCCGGTCGGCGAGGAACCCTTCCGGCCCAAGGTGGAGACCAGCCTGAGTTCGCGCGGGCTGCGCCTGCGGTTGCGGCGTCGCCGGACGGAGACCCCCGGGACCGGCGCGCCGCCGGTCGCCGCGTCGCAGCCCGTGCCCGTCCCGCCGGCCCTCGGATCGGGCCCCGGTGCCTGCCCGGTCGCCCACTAGGAGTGCAACCATGAGATCACTTGTCAAACAGCTGCTTCGCCACCGTGAGATCCGCCGGCACACCGCCGCGCCGGCCGACCGGCTCCACCCGCCCACGCGTCCCGATCCGAACGGGTGGTTCTGCGTGGCCTTCTCCGACGAGGTCCGCTCCGGGACCATCACCACCCGCCCGATCATGGGTGGCGAGGTGGTCCTCTACCGAACCCCCCGCGGGTTGTTGCGTGCGGTCCGCCCGCGCTGCCCCCACCTCGGGGCGCACCTGGGCGTCGGTGGGACGCTCGAGGGTGAGGAGATCGTCTGTCCCTTCCACCGGTTCGCCTTCGATCCCTCCGGGGCCTGCGTACGGACCGGGTACGACCTGCCGCCGCCCAAGGCGACCCTGACCCAGTTCCCGGTCTGCGAGGCCAACGGGTCGATCTACGTGTGGTGGCACGCGCGCGGCCTCGCACCGCAGTGGCAGGTGCCGATCTTCGGCATGGACGAGCGGCAACCCTTCAGCCACAACACCTTCGACATCGCCGGTCACCCGCAGGACGTCATCGAGAACGCCTTCGACTGGGGTCACCTCCCGACGCTGCACGGGCTGCGGGACCTGGTCATCGAGGGGGATCCGGTGATGGGGGAGCCGATCAGCACGGTCACCGCGACCGCCCGGGGCACCGTCATGCGCCAGATCCGCCAGTCCTACACCCTCACCGTGATCGGACTGGCCACCATCGCGGCCCGTACCCGGTTGCCCAACGGCGCGGGCGACCTCTACGTCATGCTGCACGCGACCCCGACCACTCCGGGTCGGATCCAACTGCGGTTCGGTACCAAGTTGGAGCTGGCCGGTCTGCCGTTCCTGCCCGAGCGGGCCGCCCGGGCGACGGCGTTGCCCGTCGCCCGGCTGCTCGGCGCGATCGCCCAACGGGTGGCCTCGGTCGACACCGGCGCGGACCTGTTGATGTGGCACCACCAGGAGCACGTCGAACAGCCGAAGCTCGCCCGGGGAGACGGCCCGATCGGCCGGTACCGGCAGTGGGCACGGCAGTTCTACACCGACCCCACCCCGTCCGGCGGTCCCACCGACGGCGCCGCCGCCGGGGCGTCCGTCGCCAACGGTTCGCCGGTCGCCAACGGTTCGTCCCTCGACGAGCGGAAGGTGGACCGCTCCGAGGTGTGACCGTGGCCGTCGTGGCCTGCGAATCGTGCCGGTTCCGTCTCGGCAACGAAGGGAGACCCTGTTGACGGGGCAGAGTGCAACGCCGGGTGCCGCGCAACGACTGGCGGTGCTGGGCGCGGGGGTGATGGGGACGGGCATCGCGGCGTTGGCGGTCGGGCACGGGATCGCCGTGTCGATGATCGACGTGGATCGTCGCCGGCTGGCCGAGGCCGCCGCCCGGGTCGACCGGCAGGTCCGGACGGCCCGGCTGATGGGTGCCCTGCCGGAGGACGTCCGACCGGGCGTGCTCGACGTCGGACTGTCCCTCGCGGACGTCTCGACGGGGCGGACCGGCATCCTCACCGCGGTGGTCGAGGCGGTCACCGAGGCCCCCTCCGCCAAGGCGAAGGTGCTGGCGGACGTCTCCGCCCTGGTGGCACCGGGCACACCGGTGGTGTCGAACACCTCCTCGATCCCCATCGGCGAACTGGCCCGGTCGGTGGCGCGACCGGAGGACCTGATCGGCAGCCACTTCATGAACCCGCCGTACCTGATCCGGACGGTCGAGGTGATCCGGGGCCCAGGTACCGGTCCGCACATCCTGGACGCGGTGCGCGGGCTGCTCGCCGCCCTGGGCCGGGAGCCGGTGGTGGTCGAGGACGCCCCGGGCTTCGTCACCAGCCGGATCCTGCACCCGATGATCAACAGTGCGGTCCGGGTGGTGGCTGCCGGCACGGCGAGCGTCGAGTCCGTCGACAGACTCCTGCAGGGGTGTCTGGGGCATCCGACCGGTCCGCTGCGCACCGCCGACCTGATCGGCCTGGACAACCTGGTCGACTCCCTGTGGGTGCTGCACGAGCGCACCGGCGACGAGAACTGCCGCCCCTGTGAGCTGCTGCTGACCAAGGTCCGGGCCGGACACCTCGGCCGCAAGAGCGGGCGGGGTTTCTACCACTACGAGGGAGACCTGTGATGACTGTGCCATCCGACCAGGGGGTATCGGAGACCGTCGACCGTGCCGTCGCGCCGGAGCTGGTGCGCTTCCTGACGGGGCGTACCGGGCGGTCCTGGCCGCCGGACGCGGACCTCTTCGCCACCGGTGGGCTGTCGTCCCTGTTCGCGATGGAGTTGGTGGTGCACCTGGAGCAGACGTACGGGGTCTCCGTGCGCGGCGCCGACCTGCGGTTGGACAACTTCCGGACGGTGCGCCGGATGGTGGCCCTGGTCGACCGGCTCCGCAAGAGCGAATCCGGCGACCACGGTGCCTGAGGCCGTCGCCGCCGTCACGCCCGCCGTCACGCCCGCCGAGGCCGCCACGATCGTCGCCCGCCTGGTCGGCGACCGGGCGGGCGACTGGGACCGGGCGGGCCGGTTACCCGTGGAGGTGGTACGCGAGCTCAACGCCGCCGGCCTGCTCGCCCCCCAGATCCCGACCGGGTACGGCGGACCGGGGTGGAGCAGCCTGGACAGCGGTCAGTTCACCGCCCGGGTGGGCAGCCTGTGCAGCTCCCTGCGCAGCGTCATGACCTCCCAGGGGATGGCGGCCTGGACCGTCGAGCGGTTGGCCGGCCGGGCACAGGCCACGTCGCTGCTGCCCCGCCTGGCCTCGACGGACACGGCCGCCGTGGCCTTCAGCGAACCGCAGGCGGGCAGCGATCTGTCGGCCATGACCACCACCGTCACCGTGACGGGCGACACCCTGCGTCTCGACGGCCACAAGGTGTGGGTGACCGCCGCCGACCACGCCGACCTGCTCCTGGTCTTCGCCCGACTCGGCGACCAGGGAGCGGTGGTGGTGGTGCCCCGGGCCACCCCGGGGGTACGGGTGCGCCGGCGGGCGGATCCGCTGGGATGCCGGGCGGCAGGACACGCCGACGTGTGGTTCGACGCGGTGCGGCTACCGACCAGCAGCCTGCTCGGTGCCGGCGGGCAGTCGTTGTCCCTGCTGGTGACCACGGCGTTGAGCTACGGCCGGATGTCGGTCGCCTGGGGGTGCGTGGGGATCCTGCGGGCCTGTGTGGCGGCGGCCGTCGAGCACGCCGGTTCCCGCCACCAGTTCGGCCGCCCGCTGGCCCGGCACCAGCTCGTCGCCCGGCACCTGGCCGACCTGTGGTCCGCCGAGCAGGTGGCCACCCGGGTCTGTGAGCACGCCAGCCGCTGCTGGGACACCGGCTCGCCCGACGTGGTCACCGCCACCGTCCTGGCCAAGTACGTGAGCGCCGGGCACGCCACCCGGGCGGCCGCCGACGCGGTCCAGGTCCTGGCGTCGGCCGGTGCGGTCGACGGGCACCCGGTCGCCCGGGCGTACCGCGACGCCAAGCTCATGGAGATCATCGAGGGCAGCACCGAGATGTGTCAGCTGATGCTGGCCGACCACGCGGTGAACCGCCGGTGACCCCGCCACCGCGCCGATCGCCCGCCCGGTCGTCCCATGCTGCCGACGAACGGCAGTCCACGAAGGAGTCGACGTGACCGACGAGGTCCCGACGGTCCCACCCGTGACCGTGAAGTGCCTGGTCTGGGATCTGGACGACACCCTCTGGCAGGGTGTCCTGCTGGAGGACGAGCAGGTCGTGCTCCCCGACCCGATCCGGGCGGTGATCACCGGGCTGGATGCCCGGGGCATTCTCCAGTCGGTGTGCAGCCGCAACGACCACGAGCCGGCCTGGGCCCGGCTGTGCGCGCTCGGCGTCGCCGAGTACTTCGTGGCACCGCAGATCGGGTGGGGTCGCAAGTCCGACGCGGTCCGGCGGATCGCCGAGCGGCTGGGCTTCGCGCTCGGCACCGTCGCCTTCATCGACGACCAGCCGGTCGAACGGGCCGAGGTCGCCTTCCACCTCCCGCAGGTACGGTGTTACGACGCCGGCGTGGCCACGGCCCTGTTGGACCGTCCCGAGTTCAGTCCGACGTCGGTGACCGTGGACGCCCGGCGACGCCGGCAGATGTACCAGGCCGGTCAGCGGCGGGCTGACGAGCAGGCCCGGTTCACCGGCCCGGCGGAGGACTTCCTCCGTTCGCTGGAACTGGTGATGCGCATCCGGCGGGCCGACGCCGCGGACCTGTCGCGGGTCGAGGAGTTGACCCTGCGGACCAGCCAGATGAACGCGACCGGGGTGCACTACCCGGACCAGGTGTTGCGGGCCCTGGTGGCCGATCCCCGGTACGAGGTCCTGGTCACGACGTTGACCGACCGGTTCGGGCCGCACGGTGCGGTCGGTGTGCTGGTCCTGGAGAAGCACCCCGGGGTGTGGCACCTGCGGCTGCTCGCCACCTCGTGCCGTGTGGTGTCCTTCGGCACCGGCACGGTCCTGCTGACCTGGCTGGTGGACCAGGCCGCCCGAGCCGGGGTGCACCTGATCGCCGACTTCCGGCCCAACGACCGGAACCGGATGATGGAGATCGCCTACCGGTTCGCCGGCTTCGACGAGGAGCCCTGTGCGTGCCGGGACCGTATCGCCGTCGACGGCGACCGCGCCGTCCAGCGACTGCACCTGGTGGCGCGTCGGCAACCGGCTCCGTCGACGTTCCACCTGACCGCCCCCGACCTGGCCGGCCCGGCGTCCGTCGGCGCGGGTTGACCGCCCGCACCCGGCCTCCGTCGGCCGGACGGCGGTGTGAGGCTCAGCCGCCTCACCGCACGAGATGACCGAGGTGTCCCCAGCCGCTGACCCGACCATCGACACCGCCGTGTCTTCGCCCGAGGTCGTGGCCAGGTTGGTTGACCAAGCTGGCCGAGGTAGCCAGGCAGCAGCGGGGTAAGCCGGCCGGTTGCCGGTGCCGCAGACCCTTCTGATCCGCAGGTCGGATAGCGGGGAGTTGACCGGTCAGCGTCGCGTCCGTCGCCGTGCGTCGCCCGAAGTCGATGCCCGCGTACTCCTGGTAGGCCGATATCGGGCGGACCGGGCCGGTGCCGAAGCCGCCCACGATGACGTACCGCAGCAGGGTCAGCACCCGGCGGCGGCCGGCCCGGTCCAGGTCGTACCAGTGACCGTCGCCCGGTGTCCGGTGGTCCATCCAGTGCCGGATCTGGTTCTCCCGCACGTAGTAGTGCCAGGCCAGCACCTCACCATCAGCGGGCCGGTGGCGAGGCTCGCCATGATGTTGCCGGTTTTCGCCGCCCGGACGGTGTCGAAGGGGAAGAGCCAGCACCACCCCCGTTCCGTGGCGGCCCCCGGCAGCAGCGTCAGCGGCTCGTCCGGCTTGTTCTCTCCGATCCGCCGCAGCGCCACGGTGGCGCGGGCGAGTGCCCTGTCGGCGTTCATGTCTTCGGTCCTTCCCTCGTTCTCGGGTGGGGCCGCCTGCCCCGGTCACCGTGGCGACCGGGGCAGGCAGCGGGATCATTGGGCCGCGTCGTACGCCGGGCGCGTCACCGCGGCACCGGTGTGGCGCTCGGTCACCCGGCCGAGCGCGTCACGGCTGAAAGGTGGTGACCTCCCCGGCCACGTCGGTGTGCTCGACGAGCTGGCCTGCGGCGTCGTACGCGTACTGCCGGGTGCGGCCGTCGAAGTCGGTCTCCTCGGTGACCCGGCCGTTCGGGTCGTACGTGTACCGCCAGATCCGGCCCTGCGGGTCGGTGATGCCGGTGAGGCGCAGCTCGGTGTCGTACGTGTACCCGGTGCGGTTGCCCGCCCCGTCGATCCGGGCCGTCACCAGGTCGAACGCGCCGTACTCGAAGCGCGTGCGACGGCCGGCGGCGTCCAGGGACTCGACCAGGTTGCCCTCGCCGTCGTAGCCGAACTCCTCGACGCTGCCGTCCGGGTTCTCCCGCCAGGCCAGCTCGCCTTCGAGCGTCCAGCCGACCTGGGTGGTGCCGTGCTCGTCCTCGATGACGGCGATGCGGCCCAGGTTGTCGTACTCGAAACGGGTCTGGGTGTCGCCCCGCGTCATCGAGGTGATCAACCGCGCCGCGTCCCGGACGATGGCTGTCGGACCGGCCTGGGTGACCGTGCCCGGCCCGTCCTCGACCGGCCCTGCCGCGAGCGGCGGTGACCGCCGACCGGCTGGCGCACAGCGTGCTGGCCGCGGCCAACGGCGGCGGCGTCATGCCGCCGAACCTGGTCGGCGAACTGCTCAAGCACATCGAGCGGCTCCAGCGTGAAGTGCTCGCTCCGCACGGCCTGAACGCCTCTGGCCTCACGACCCGCGAGGTCGACGTGCTCCGCCTGATGGCCGACGGATTCGACACCGGCGAGATCGCCGGCAGGCTCTGCTACTCCGAGCGGACCGTCAAGAACGTCATCTACGGCGTCACGCACCGGCTCAATCTGCGCAGCCGTTCCCACGCGGTCGCGTACGCGCTGCGCGCCGGCATGATCTGACGCGCGCGGGCCGCCACAGCGTCGCGCGCTCGACGCCGAACCTGCGGTAGCACAGGTGGGTGTGGAGCTGGGTGTTGTCGGCGACGCCGCTGGTAGCGACTGGGCGCAGGAGGATGACGGTAACTCATTGCTCCCGTTCGACTACCTCACAAGTCTTCTCCCGCCTGGTGAGACGGCATTGCAAGCCTACTAATCCTATCGGCAGGATAGGAAATCGGAAGGCTGGCGTTGTCGTGCTGGTCATTGGTCTGCCGGGGTCGAGGACGACGCGCCCCACGTACCGAAAGGTGGGATGTCGATGACCGTCACGCACCCCGTCGGTGCCGAGGAGGTCGTGCTCGGCAGCGGGCGGTCGCCCGCGCCGCCGGGCCGCCCACCCGCCACCGGCGTCGTCGGACGCCTCACCCGGCCACTGCCCGCGCTACTGCTCGTCGGCCTGCTCGCCGCCGGCTGGCAGCTCATGGCGCACACCTCCGGCAGCGCCCTGATCCCCGGCCTCGGTGATGTCACCCGCAACCTGGTCGACATCACCGCCAGCGGCGCGCTGTGGGAGAACGTCCGGGTCACCCTCACCCGCGTCGCGCTGGGCTTCGCGGCGGCGTTCGTCGTCTCCGTCGCCGCCGGCATCGCGATGGGCCGCAGTGAGTGGCTACGCCGCTTCCTGGAGCCCGCCGTACTCATCGGACTGGCCACCCCCGGCCTGGTCAAAGCCCTGCTGTGCGTGATCTGGTTCGGGGTGAGCCTGCTCAATCCCGTCCTCACCGTGGCGCTCGCGGCGGCCCCCGCGCTGACCATCAACATCGCGCAGGGCGTCCGCTCGGTCGACCCGGCGCTGGGCGAGATGGCCCACGTCTACCGGTTCGACGCGCTGACCCGGCTGCGGTACGTGTGGCTGCCCGCCATCGTCCCCGACCTGTTCACCGGGGCGCGACTGGGCATCGCGATGGCGTGGAAGGTCATCGTGCTGGTGGAGATCTTCGGCCTCGCCGACGGCGTCGGCTACCAGCTCAACCTGGAGTTCTCCCAGCACAACGTGGCCGGAGTGCTCGCCTGGACCGTCGCCTTCGCCCTGGTCATGGCCGCCATCGAGTACGGACTGCTGCAGACCCTGGAGCGACGCGCGGTGCGCTGGCGGCGGGTGGCGCTGCGATGAGCATCCGGATCAGTCTCGACGGAGTCGACAAGGCGTTCACCAACCGGCGAACCGGTGAACGGCAGCAGATCTTCCGCGACTTCTCCCTCACCCTCGCGCCCGACGAACTGGTCGCCGTGGTCGGCGGTTCCGGCACCGGCAAGACCACCCTGATGCACCTGATCGCCGGCCTGGAGCGCCCCGACCGGGGCACCGTCTCCACCGGCGGCGGGCGGCCCCGCCTCGGCATGGTGTTCCAGCAGCCCCGGCTGCTGGACTGGACCTCCGTCGAGACCAACGTGCGGCTCGCCGCGACGGCGTCCGGCGTCGACGCCGTCGAGGTCGCCCCGATCCTCGACGCCGTCGGCCTGACCGAGTACGCCCGGTCGTACCCGTCGGTGCTCTCCGGCGGGCAGCGCCAGCGCGTCGCCGTGGCTCGGGCGTTCGTCGTACGACCCGAGGTGCTGTTGCTCGACGAGCCGTTCAGCGCGCTGGACGAGCTGACCGCCCGCCGCCTGCGACTGCTGCTGCAACAGCTCTGGCTGCGTACCCCGCGCACCGGCCTACTGGTCACCCACAACGCGCTGGAGGCCGCGTTCCTCGCCGACCGGGTGGTGGTGCTCGGCGGACGCCCCGCCGAGATCGTCCAGGAGTACCGCATCGACCGCCCGCGTCCCCGCAGCCCGGAGGACCCCGAACTGTTCGACGTGCACCGCCGCATCGTCGCCGCCCTCACCTGAACCGGCCCCACCCTCGGCGCGGCCACCGGCCCGCCCCCCGCCCCCGCGAGCCGGGCACCCACCTGAGTCACCTGGAAGGAACCCCCGTGTCCACGACACCCCTCACCCGACGATCCCTGCTGCGTGCCGCCGGGCTCCTCGCCGGCGGCGCCGGCGCGGCCACCCTGCTGACCGCCTGCGGCGCCGACGAGCCGGTCGCCGCAGGCGGCACCCGCAGCGCCAAGGTGCAGCCCCGCAGCCCCGGCACGGCGGGAGCGATCCGCGACTCCGTGGCCGAGCAGTTCGGCCTGGAGGCCAAGCACGGGCTCAGCCTCGACCGCAGGGCCGGCGGCGGCCCCGGTGCGGGACAGGAGCAGCTGCTCACCGGCGTGCTCGACATCTACGCCTTCGGTCCGCTGGGCGCGACCGAGGTGAACACCAGCGGCCACGACGTGGTCATCATCGGGCCGTCGCTGTGGAACCACGGCCGTTGGATCGTCCCGGCCGACAGCCCGTACCAGAGCATCACCGACCTGAAGGGCAAAAAGGTCGGCGTGCAGCCGCCCAGCAGCGACACCTACCGGGCGGCGGCGCTCGCCTCGGCCGTCAACGGCATCCGCTTCGACCGCGATTTCAAGCTGTTCACCGGGCAGCCCATCGCCAACCTCGCCCTGTACGAGCGCGGCGATCTCGACGCGATCATCGCCATCGAGCCCAACGCCACCCGCCTGGTCGGCTCCGGAAACCGACAGCTCGCCTCCGTCGACGAGTTGTGGCGCAAGGGCACCGGCGACAGCAGTCCGCTGTTCCTCAACGGCACCGCCGTACGCCGCGACTGGCTGGCCGCCAACCGGGAGACCGCGAAGGCGTACGTCGACTTCACCCTGGACGCCTGGCAGCTGATCAGGAAGGACCCGACCCTGATCGGGAAGTACCACGCTGACTACGGCGTCCCCGCCGACGAGAGGAAGGCGATCGAGCTGCTGCCGGAACGGCTCGCCCCGGTCTACGCCGACGTGTGGGACGACACCGTCTTCGCCAACCTGGAGAAGCAGATCGACCTGGCCATCGAGGTCGGCGTGCTGAAGAAGCGGGCCGACAAGCCGGTGTACGAGAAGCTCTGAACCCCGATGACCCTGCCCTGGCGCAGCCGCGCCGCCCTGCTGGTGTGCTGCGGGACGCTGTTCCTCGGCGTCCTCGACGGCGCGGCGTTGAACCTGGCCCTGCCGTCGGTGCAACGCGAACTGCGGCTGAGCACGGTCGAGCTGCAGTGGGTGGCCACCAGCAACGCGCTGGTGCGGGCCAGCCTCACCCTGCTCTGCGGCGCGATCGCCGACCGGTACGGGCGGCGGCGGATGTTCCGGGTCGGGCTGCTGGTGTTCGTCGCGGGGTCGCTGCTGTGCGGGGCGGCCCCGCACGCGCCCGCCCTGATCGCCGCCCGGGGCGTACAGGGCGTCGGGGGCGCGTTGATGGCCCCGCCCGCCCTCGCCCTCATCGCCAACCTGTTCCCCGACGCGGTGCGGCGCGGCCGGGCGCTGGGCACCTGGAGCGCGACGGCCGGGGTCTCCGCCGCCTGCGGGCCCCTGGTCGGCGGGGTGCTGGTGCAGGCCGCCGGCTGGCGCAGCCTCTTCGCCGTGAGCATCGGCGGCGCGGCGCTGCTCTACCTGGGCACCCGGCTGCTGCCGCCGGGTGTCGTCGACGGTCCGCCCCGACGCCTCGACGGGCTGGGCAACACCCTGGCCGCACTGGTCCTGGTCGGCTTCACGTTCGCGCTGATCGACGGCCCCAGCCGGGGCTGGCTGACCGGCCCGGTCCTGGCCGCCGTGGCCGTGGCGGTGGCCGCCGCCGTCGGCTACGTGCCGGCTGCCCGCCGCCGCCCCGACCCGGTGCTCGACCCGCGCCACCTGGCGATCCCCGCGCTGCGCGGCGCGGTGCTCACCGCGATCGTGGCGTATCTGACGCTGGGTGGGTTCACCTTCGTCAACACGTTCTACCTGCAGCAGGTCCGCGGGTTCAGCCCGCTGGCCACCGGCCTGCTCACCCTGCCGACCACCCTCGGCACGCTCGTGCTCGCCAACGTCTCCGGCCGGATCGTCGGCCGGCACGGCGGCCGGCTGCCCGCCACCATTGGGCACCTGTCATTCGTGGCGTCGATGACCCTGCTCGCTCTGACCGTGACCACCGACGCGGGCCTGGCCCCGCTGCTTGTCGGCTACCTTCTGCTCGGCGCCGGCATGGGCCTGGTCAACCCGCCGGCCACCAACACGGCCGTGAACAGCCTGCCCCGCGACCGGGCCGGGGTGGCCAGCGCCATCACCAGCGCCTCCCGGCAGATCGGCACCAACCTTGGTGTCGCCGTCTTCGGCGCGGTGGTGGTGTCGGTCCTGGCCCTGACCGGCCAGCCGACCGACGACATCGCACGGGTCGCCGCCGAGGCGGGCGACGACTTCACCACCGCGCTGCGCGTCGCGTACGGGCTCGTGGCGGCCACCGCCGCGTACTGCGCATACGCGACGTGGCGACTGTTCCGCCCACCGTCCGGCCCGACCCCGGGAGAGGAGGTGGTGGGGATCGAGGACACGTCGACGGCTTCACCGACCGTCACACCCGCCAGCTGACGCAAGCGCAACACCAGCACAGAAGGGACCACCACGGTGGCACTCAAGAAGGTCAGGAGCGTCCGTAGCGGCGCCATTTTCACCCTGCCGTACCTCGTCGGCCTGGAGCACGGCTACTTCGCCGAGGAGGGCATCGACCTGGAGTTGGTCGCCCCCGGCTCGTACGACGCGGTGCTCAAGCCGATCGAGGAGCACGAGCTGGTCAGCTCGTTCGGCGGCATCTCCAAGCCGTTCGAGAGCGGTGACGTCTCCCTCTACCGGGCCTGCGAGTGGGGGCAGATCCGCCGCTCCCACGACAGCGGACGCGGCGGCCAGATCATCGCGAAGCGGGCCTCCGTGGCCAGCCAGGCGATCTTCGTGCGGGCCGATTCCGACATCAAGCACCCGCAGGGCCTGGCCAACAAGACCGTCGGCGTCAACTTCCACCACGGCTCGCACTACCTGGCCATCCAGTCCCTGGAGGGCTTCCTGGAGCAGGACGAGATCAAGGTGGTGCACGCCGGCGGGCCGGCCGAGCGGTTCCGCAAGCTGCGCGACGGCGAGATCGACGCGGTCGCGTTGATGGAGCCGTGGACCACCGCCGCCGAGAAGCTCGGCTACGTACTGATCACCGAGGCGTTCTACGTCGGCTCGGAGATCGCCAGCGCCGACGTCGACCCGGAGACCTTCGCCGCCGTCGACAGGGCCGTCCGCCGGGCCGTCAAGAAGATCAACGAGGACATCCGGCCGTACCTGCACCACTTCGTCGCCGAGGTCCCCGAGGACCTGGTCAAGCTGGAGCCGGCGGACTTCCGGCTGGGCCGGCTGCGCTACATCGACCCGGAGCCGTACCCGGAGGCCGAGTTCGAGCGCACCTACCGGTGGATGGTGAAGTGGGGCCTGATCGCCCCCGAGTCAACCTTCAACTCCATCGTGGACAACCGGGTCGTCACAGTCTGACCCGCGTGCGGGGCCGGCCCGGTCGACGACGCCCGGGCCGGACCGCGCCACGGTCAGCCCGCACGACGATGAAGCCGTCGGGGACCAGCGGTGGTCCTGCGGGGCTGGCGGGCGTCTCCCCGGAAGTGGTCTCCCCGATGACGGACCGAAGTGGACCTGTGGAACGGAGCCCCGCGGCGGTTGAGTAGTCCCCATCAGCCGAGATGAACAGCAAAAGGGGAATGTGGCAATGAGACAGCGCAGGGGATCACTTCTGATCGCGGTCGCGGTGGGCACGCTCGCCGCCACCGCGTTGCACACCGCCGCGGCGGCCGCACCCGTCCCGGTCCGGGTGCCCGTGGCGCAGGCGCAGCCGACGGTGTCGCCGGTGCAGACGGTCAAGGACGAGCTGAACCAGCAACTGGTGCGCGCTCTGCAGGATCCCGTGGCGCGGCGGACGTTCGTCGGCGCGATCGTCGATGAAGGGCAGGCCGATCTGACCACCGTGCTGGCCGAGGCCGGGGCGGCGGGTGCGGACTTCACCCGCGCCGCGATCGATGCCAACCAGCAGGTGATCAACCTGAAGGGTCTGGACGGCATGCGCGAGTCGGCCCTGCGTGGCCGGCTGGCCAACCCGGCCACCGCCCGGCAACTCGCGTCCGGCGTGGCACCGCTGCTGGCCGCCAGTCCGAGGGACAACACCACCGACAAGACCTTCCCCGCGTACGACCTGAACGGTCGCCGGGTCGATCTGGAACTCGCCACCATGGCGAGCGTGCCGGTGATCCTGGTCGAGTTGGACGAGGACACGATCAACCCGATCGGGCTACGCATCATCAGCGCCGAGTTGAACGCGCTCGGCATGGCCAGCGACCTGCAGGCACCCGCTGGCGACGAGGGCTCGGAGCCGATGACGGAGGGGACCAGGACGGCGGGTGCCGCGAGCAGGGCCGCCGCCGGTGGCGGTGCCGGGACGGCCGGTGAACCGCAGTACACGGCGACCCGGCTGGACCGGATCGGCCTGACCGACGACGAGGAGCCGCCGTGGAAGTTCGGGGCGGAGATCTACGGACTCGTCCTCGGGCAGGGCAAGGACGGCAAGGGGCGTACCGACGTCGTCGACATGCAGTACCTCGACAACGACCACACCTGGTACTACCCGCATCAGCAGCTCATCAACTGGTCCAACTTCAAGTGGAACTCGGTCGACCTGCTGCTGATGGAGCAGGACGACAGCACCAATTACAAGGCCATCGCCAAGACCGTCGTCAGCAGCGTCGGTGCCCTCGTCGGCTGGGTCAGCTACGTCCCGCTGATCAATGCCGTGCTCGACGCGTTGCCGAACGGCTGGTTCACCGATGACGACGACTACGTCGACTCGTTCTACATGCTGAACAAGACGCAGAACACGTACCTGTGGGGAGCGGCGCACAACGCGCAGATCAAGATCTCGCCGGTGACCGTCACCGCGAGCTGATCGGCCGGGGCTCGTAGGGGAGCGGGTGGGAGGACTCGTCCGAGTCCACCCACCCGCGTCTCCCGCTATGCCCCGCCCAGCGCGTCGACCAGTCGGGCCAGTCCGGCCCGCAGGGTCGAATCGGGCAGGTGGGCGTAGCCCAGCACGAGCGCGGCGTCCGGCCGAGGCACGCGCTGATAGCGGCACAGACCGGGCACGAGTAGCCCGCGCCCGGCCAGCTCGGTGGTGACGGTGTCGACGTCGGGCCCGTCGGGCAGGCGCAGCCCCACGGTGCCCACCGCGTCGAGCGCGAACAACTCCACCCGCCCCCGCAGCGGCGCCAACGCCGCCAGCACCAGCTCTCGCTTGCGTGCGTGGAGGCCGACCAGCCGTCGCATCAGCCGGGTGAGCGTGCCGTCGGCGAGCAGGTGGGCGATGGCGAGCTGGGTGAGGTACGACGGCTGCTCCGGACTGTCGGTCAGGTGTGCCCGTAACCGGCGGGCGAGGTAGGACGGCACGACCGCGTACCCCAGGTTCAGGGCCGGCGTGAGCAGTTCGGCGAAGCCGCCGACGAGCACCATGCCGGCCCCGTCGGCGGCGTCCAGCAGCCGGGGCAGCCGGGCGGCGTCGGGGCGGGGAACCGCGTCGCAGGCGATCTCGACCACGTGGCCGCCCGTGCGGACGGCCCAGTCGACGGTGTCGCGACGGTGTGTCGCGGAGAGCACGTGACCGAGCGGCAGCTGCGCGTCGGCGGTGAGGACCAGGACGTCACAGTCCGGTGCGACGCCGTCGAGGCGGACGCCCTGCTCGTCCACCGGCAGCGACGACACCTGTCCCGCCGTGTCGTCGACCGCCCGCCGCAGGGCCGGCGGCATCGGATCCTCGACCGCCACGCTCCCGCACCGGCTGCCGAGAGCTTCCAGCACGACGCGCAGTGAATGCCCCACGCCGGCGGTGACCACCACCTCGTGACCGGCGGGGACCGTGCGCCTCGTACCGTCGAGGTGGGCGGTGATGGCCTGGCGCAGCTGCGGCAGCCCGAGTGGCGGCAGCGGCCCGGACGGCGGTGCGTGGTAGCTGGCCCGGCGCCCGGCGGCCCGCCAGGCGGTCAGTGGAAACGCCTCGGCACAGGGCAGGCCGGGCGTGAAGTCGATCAGAGTGTCGGATCGGTCGTCGGTTCCGGACGCTCGACCGGCCGGCGGTCGGGACGTGGATCCGGCGGTGGGGCCGGGGACGCCCCGCGCCGCCACGTAGGTGCCCGAGCCGGTGCGGCCCTCGACATAGCCACGGCCGTAGAGCAGGTCGTACGCGGCCACCGTGACTCCCCGGGAGACCCGCAGGAGCGTGCCGAGCGTACGCGTCGACGGCATCCGGGTGTGCCGGGCCAGGGTGCCCGCGTCGATCGCCGCGCAGAGCTGGTCGGCCAGCTGTTCCTGCAACGGCCGAGGTGCCCCGCGGTCCAGTTCGATGGCGAAGGTGAGGTTCTCCCGATGACGCATCCGTGCCAGTCCCCAATGCTGTCCGGCGCCGGTCCGGCCCGGCTGCCATCACCTGCCTACGGGTCGGCTCTTGCGTCCCGGCTGCCGTTCGGTTGGGGGAGGCGGTTGCGATCCGCTTGGCCGGGCGGCGGGGGCGGCTTCGGTGTGTCAGGGGCGAGGTGTCAGGGGGCGAGCTGCAACTGTGGGGCGTCCGGCGGCGCGAGCTCGGCGAGCCGGGCGGGCAGGTGGCCGAGTCGCAGTGTCTCGCCCCGCGCCCACGCGGCGTAGTACTCCCGGTCGCCGACCGTACGGCGCACGGTGTCCATGGTCTCGTCCCTGGCGGGAAGTTCCTGTGCCGGCACCGGTGTGCCGATCGCATCGCGCATCGCCGCCGCCGCGCCGAGCAGTTCGGCCGCGACCGCCGGCTCACTGCCCCGGGCGAGCACGCCGGCCAACGCCTCCAGCAGGCTCGCCGCCCGCCATCGGTCACCGACCTCGCAGTGGATCTCCAAGCTGGCCCGGAGCAGGTCGACGGCCCGCTGCGACTCCCCGTCGTGCTGCGCGATGAGACCGGCGATGTTCAGCGCCCAGGCGACGCCCTCCTTGAAGTCGAGTTCCCGGAACCGGGCCAGCGCGTCCTCGGCCAACCAGCGGGCCCGCGCATGCTGGCCCTGGTAGTGCGCCACCGCCGCCAGGTGGATCCGGGCCGATGCGACCCCTTCCGGGTCCTTCAGCAGGTGGAAGCGGGCCAGCGCGTCGTCGATGAGCCGGCCGGCCCGCTCCAGGTCGCCGGCGAGCCAGCTGGTGAAGCCGGCCATCTGCAACGTGTCGGCGACACCGCGCTCGTCCAGGATGGCCTGTTCGTCCCCGGCCCGTCGCTCGTCCCGCGCGCCGTCCCGTCCGTCGGTGGTGTTCCGGTAGATGGCAGCGACCTCCTCGTACCGGGTGAGGGCGCTGGCGTACCGGCCGCGTTCGCGGTCGATCGAGGCGAGCAGACTCAGCGACCGGGCGGTCCCCGGCAGGTTGCCGAGTTCCCGCTGCACACGCAGCGCCCGTTCGCCGTGCCGGCTGGCGCTGGCGTAGTCGCAGTCGAAGAAGGCCAGGTAGGCGACGCCGGACAGGGCGCGAGCCAGCTCTGGTGTGGTGTCGTCACCGGAGCGGGACAGGGCCTCCTCCAACCATCGTCGCCCCTCCCGGTACCGGCCGCGCAGGTGGCAGTAGCGGGCCAGGGCCGCGGCGAACCGCAACTCGTCCAGGCCGGAGCCGTGCTGCGCGTACCAGGCGAGCACGGCGACGAGGTTGTCGTGTTCCACCGTGAGCCGGTCCAGCAGACGTTCCAGCTCCGGCCCGTGCAGGTTCTTGTCGATGTCCTCCGCCAGCGACCGGTAGTGCGCGGCGTGGTTGCGACGCGCCTCGGCCGCCTCTTCCGGCCATTCGCCGAGCCGCTCGTCGGCGTACCGGCGGATCGTCTCCAGCAGCCGGTAGCGGGCCCGGTCCCGGCGGCGGTCCACCACGACCAGCGACTTGTCGACGAGATCGCCCAGGATGTCGATGGCCCGGCCGGCGGCCTGCGGCGACACCGCCTCGACCGCGTCGAGGGTGAACCCGCCCTGGAACACCGCAAGGCGGCGGAACGACGACCGCAGTGCCGGGTCGAGCAGCTGGTAGCTCCAGGCGATGGTGGCGTCGAGGGCGTGGTGGTGACCCCGGTTGCCGGGTTTGGCGGTGCGCAGCAGACCCGGGTCGTGGATCCGCTCGGCGATCTCCTGCAGGGTCAGCACCGTGGTCCGGGCGGCGGCGAGCTCGACCGCCAGCGGCAGGCCGTCGAGGCCGGCGCAGATCGCGGCGAGCGCCGGGGCGTCGGCGTCGCTCAGTTCGCGTACGGCGGCCACGGCCGCCCGGTCGAGGAACAGTCGCACCGCGTCGTAGTCGCGCAGTCCGGCGAGGCCGCCGCTGACCTCGGCACGGCGGTCACGGTCGTACCGGTGGGCCGGCGCGGACAGCGGCGGCACCGGCCAGGCCAGCTCGCCGGGTACGCCGAGCGCCTCCCGGCTGGTGGCGAGCACCCGCAGTCCGGGGCAGGTGGTCAGCAGTGATTCGACAAGCGCGGCGGCGGCATCGACCAGGTGTTCGCAGTTGTCCAGCACCAGCAGCAGCCGGAGCGGGCGGAGGTGCCGGGTCAGCAGGTCGAGCGGACCGAGGTCGGGCCGCTGCGGTAGGCCGAGCGTGGCCGCGAGCATGCTTCCCAGCAGTTCCGGGTCGCTCGTACCGGTCAGATCGACGAAGCGGACGCCGGACTCGTACCGGTCGTCGACGGTCGTCGCGACGGCGACCGCCATCCGGGTCTTCCCGCAGCCGCCGACGCCGGTGAGGGTGATCAGTCGCCGGCTGACGAGCAGGTCGGCGACCTCCGCGATGTCGGCCCGGCGGCCCACCAGGTTGGTCAGCGGCACCGGTAGCGTCGACTCCATCGGCTCGGGCAGCCCGGCGGACGGAGCCGCCGAGGCAGGCGTGGCCGGGACGCCCACCCCGGCGTCGAGTTCGGCGCCGGCCAGGATCGACGCCTCCAGGCGGCGTAGCGCCGGCCCTGGTTCGAGCCCCAACTCCGCCACGAGTACGGCTCGCGCCCGGCGGTACGCGGCCAGCGCGTCCGCCTGGCGATCGCAGCGGTGCAGGGCGATGATCAGCAGTTCCCAGAGCCGTTCCCGGAGTGGTTCGCTGGCGACCAACGCCTCCAGTTCGGCGGCCATCCGGGTGTGCTGGCCGAGTGCCAGCTCGGCGGCGATCAGATCCTCCCGCGCGTACAACCGGGCTTCCCGCAGGGCCGCGGACTCGGCGCGGGCCCAGTCACCGAGCGGGCAGTCGGCGAGCAGTTCGCCCCGCCACAGCCGCAGCGCCTCGCGCAGATTGCGGGCGGCATCGACGGCGTCGGACGCCAGGGCCGCCCGGCCCCGGCGCACCAGGTCCTCGAACCGGCGGACGTCGACCCGGTCCGTGGCCACCGCCAGCGAATAGCCCGGTGGCCTGGTGGTGATCAGTCCCGCCAGGCCGCCGGCGGTCAGCGACCTCCTCAGGTACGCCACGTGGGCGTGGAGCGTCTTCGTGGCCGAACCGGGCGGGTCCTCGCCCCAGATACCGTCGATCAGGTGGGGCACCGAGACGACGCCCGGAGCGCGCAGGGCCAGCAGCCCGAGCAGCGTCCGCTGCCGTGGCCCACCCAACCGCACCGGTGGACCACCGTCGGCGCTGACCTCCAGTGGCCCGAGCAACCGGATGTCCGGTGTGCTCGCCGCCGTGCCGTTCCCCGTCATCCGCGTCGCCCCACCGGAGGAGGAGAGCACGGCACGGCCTCCGGCACCAGCGGAGAATCCGGTTTGTTGCGAGGATGACGGTCCGGAACGGATCAGGTCACCGCAGAACCTCACAGCTGAATGCCTGGTCACCGTCGACGCCGACAGCGCAGATGTCCCGGTCCAGCGGCACCGGGTTGGCGACCCGGACGAGCTGCCGGATCGGCGGGAGGTCGTCGCCGTGGAGCACGTCCGGGCCGGCTTCGCCGGACAGCAGGTCATCGCCGGTGCCCCCGACCAGGGTGTCGTCGCCGTCGCTGCCGGTGATCTCGTCGTCGCCCGGGCCGCCGTACAGCTCGTCGTCACCGGGGCCGCCCAGGAGCCTGTCGTCGCCCGCGCCGCCGTCGAGCATGCTGCCCAGATCACCGGCCATCAGCATGTCGTCTCCGGAGCCGCCGTAGACGGTGGCGATCAGCGTCCCGCGTACGCCGAGGGTGTCCGCCATGTCGCCGGTGTCCGCCCACACGGACGTCAACGCGAACGAGTCGCAGGACACCTCGTGGTCGGTGACCGTGAGGCAGGTCGAACTCGGCGTCACCGGCGATGCCCAGTCGGTCACGTGGTAGCGACCGTCGGTGCCCTGCTTGATCGTCACGTTGTTGACCTGGCCGGGCAGGGCGACGTAGTACAGCGTCGAGTCGATGACGTAGGCGGACCCGCCCGAGGCGTACGCCGGGGCGGCGGCGAACAGCAGTGGGACGGCGGCCGTCACCAGCGATCCGCACACGCCGATCGTGGCCTTCCGGAGTCTTTCCGACACAACGTTCTCCCATTGGTCCGTGCGGGCCCTTGTTGCCCGTAGCAGTCGAGAGTGGATCAGGACGTGGTTGCGATTCGCTTGCGGCCCTGATCGCGACACCTCGCCGGCGGGGGCGGCCCCGCTGAGGTCGGTGCGCCTGTGCGTCTTGACAGAGTGCACCTGCTTGTCAGCCCGCATCGCGCGGATTGCCGCCGGCCGCTCCGCGAATCCGACCAGGGTCGCGCCCAAGAGGACACCCAGACGATCATGGTCGCTACCCCATTGTCGCGTGTCTGAAGTGGTGTGACGCTATCGCTTCAGTGCCCGATACCGCTTGAGTAGGGCGGTGATCTTGTCCGGGTCGGCTCCGCCGTTGAGTTCGGTGAGGAGGCCGTCGGGGCAGAGTTGGTAGAGGTCTCCCCACCACCGGCGGGCCTTGTTGTCCCAGACTCGGTACCCGCCAGGCACTCCGCGCGCCACGTAGCGCCGTCGACTCATGCCGTGTTCCCGGCGGTGGTGCCGAGGGTCGGGACGCGCCGGTCGGCGTTGGCGAGTATCTGGTCGGCAGTCTTGGTCCAGCGAAACGGTTGGCAGCGTTGGCGGTAGCCGTCGATGAACGTGCGGATGGCGCCCACCAGGTCCGGGACGCTGGTGACGGTGCCACGACGGATGGCCTGGCGGGTGATGATCCCGAAGAAGATCTCGACCATGGTCATCCACGACGCGCTGGTCGGGGTGAAACGCATGCCGGGCCACCTCCGCGAAACTGACCGGCGTTCCGCCCTGCTCACGTGACCAGCGAGCAGCCGCGCCGACCCTTGCGTCACCGCCAGCCCAGGCGGTGAAGAGTCCAGCATGGACATCACGGTCGCCGCCTCATCGATCACCGGCGGCCGCCCCGATCGAGGCAGGTCCGTCTGCGTCGATCGCGGTTGGCTGCCCGTCGAGTACGGCCATGACCAGGCCGATGACCTGTTCCTGGGTGAAGACGGCGGCCGGCAGCCGGGTGCCATGGCCGAGTCGGTAGCCGCCGTAGGGCCCACGGACGGACTCGACCGGGGTGCCGGCCTCGCGGAGGATCCCGACGTAAGGGCGCGCGGCGCGTTCGGTCACGTCGAGACCCGACGCGAGTTGGCCGGCGGTCGTGCCGGGACGGTCCCGCAGGATTTCGAGCGTGCGCAGGGCCCGGCGGTGGGGCTGGCGGCATTCTCCACGCACCGGACGGTACCGGAAGGGAAACGTCCGGAGTCGACGCTACGTTGGCGGCATGACTGATGAACAGATCGTGCTTCTCGGCGGCCTGTGGCTCGACGCTTCGGCGTGGGACGGCGTCGTCTCCGAGCTGGCGCGGCGGGGCCGGCGCGCGGTGGCGGTGAGCCTGCCGGGCCGGAGCGCAGCGGCGGCTGCCTCGCTGCGGTGGGCGAAGGCGCAGCCATGCCGTGCCGACTGAGGCCGGTTCCCGGTCGCTGTCACGCCAGCCGCGTCTCGATCATGTCCAGGTGCCAGTCGACCACGTCGGGGGGAGTGGACCGGACCGCCCAGGTGAGTTGGCGCAACATCCAGTGGGCCCAGTACAGCCGTAGCGTGGCGGGGGCGATCCGGTGGGCGAGGATCTCGTCCAGGTGGACTGCTGCGGCGGTCTCCACCGGGTCGGCGTCCGTCGCCCGGACGAACCACTCCCGATCGATCCTGGTCTGAATGAGGGCGAAGAGCCGATCGCCGCGGCTGGCTCCGAGATTCCAGTCGACGACTCCGGTGGCGTGGTCGTGGTCCACCACGAGGTCGTGCCTGGCAACCGGCAGGCCGCGAGCGCGGACCTGGGCGAGTACCTCGACCGTCCGCTCGGCCTCGGCGAACGGGCCCAGGAACCTGGTCACCACGGCTGGTCGGCCATCCGGCCACTCGGCGTAGATGGCACCGCCGAGCCTTCCGTGCCACGCACGACCGACGACCCGCAACCCCGCACCGGTACGTCGATTGACCGCGGAGACGATCTCGTGATCCCGTGTGGCGACAGTCCTGCTGTCCATATCGGTAGCCTCATGTCGGACCGCGATCAGCGATCGGTCCCGGCGTTCCACAGCGATGGCGCGGTGGCAAAGCGTCGGCGATGGGCTCAGCCGTGGTGGGGGGCGGGTCGTCGTCGGCGTCGTGGCAGGTCGCTGTCCGAGGTGGTGGGGATGCCGAGTCGGCGTTCGACGATCCGGCGGCGAACCGCACCTGCCGACCGCTGCACTTCGTCGGCCAGGATCGTGTTCCGGAAACGGCTGTAGCGGTACAGGACGGTCAGCAGGCCGACGGCGAGGAAGGCGACCACCAGTGTGGCCGCGCCCAGCACGACCCAGGCACCCCGTCGCCGATCTGCGAGGTACGGGGATGCGGCCACGGCCATGGCGGTCAGGGTCGACACCGCCCAGGCGAGCACGAGGACAGTGGTTGTCCCATGTGCGCGCAGCCAGCGGCGGGGGCCACGGTCGCGGCGGTCTCGCAGGGCCGGTAGGACGTGGTCCAGCAGGAGCGTCAGGGCCTGCTCGAGTGCGGCCGAACCCGCCGTATCGGCGCTTTCGTGGACGACGCGGCGAAGGGTGCTGCGGATCTTGACCGGATCGTCCGCAGGGACCGAGTCTGGCGGCCACTGCTCGTCGAACCGGCGCTGGCGGACGCTGTGGATCGCCGCCCAGGTGACCAGCACGGCGGGGATCGGCATCCCGAGCAGCCATCCCAGGTATCCCGGCCATCCCGCCTCCTGCGTCGCGATGTTGATGCCGTAGCCGCCCACGGCGGCGACGAGAACGGCCGCGACCGGCTGCTGGACACTCCTGACGTACTCGTGCTCACGCATCCCCTGGACCAGTGCGTTCACCCGCTCGAGCCGGTGCCGCAGCAGATAGGTCAGCAAGGTGCTGACGACGACTGCGGCCATCACCGCCACCGACCACACGGCTGCCGCGAACAACACCGGCGGCTCATCGGCGGACGGCGCAGCCACCAGCACAGAACGGGTCACGTACGTCGATGCTAGGCGGTCGGGCAAGCCGGCAACGCCCGGCTGGCCCGGGGCCAGGCCGATGTCACGACCTGCCTGCCGGTTCTCCTGTCCGGCCCGAACAGAGTGGGGATCGGTGGGCCGCCGAGGTGGAGCACCGCCAGGAGCGACAAGGGCGTCGGGCGAGCGGAGGCCGAAGACCCAGTGGGTGTTCTTCAGCTACCGGGGCGCGTCGACGGTGACTCAGCGGCGTGGCCCGACCGGGCTGTCGACAGTCATCATGATGCGGTGTTCCCCCGACGCCTGCGGCTTGCCGCACAACGATCCCGCACTCCGGCCTCGCCGGAACGCACCAAGATCACCGACTGGGTACAAGCAGGCGCCGCTCTTGTCGCCGCAGTGTTCGCAGGTGGGGCACTCCTCATTTCGGTGGACACTCTCAAAGATCAACAGCGGATCAATCAGAGTCAGTTGGATCTCAACACCGAGGCGCAAGATCGGCAGCAGAAGCGCTACGCGTCCCGCGTCGCATGGTGGGCAACGACGCATGTGCCCACCTGGAATGACTACCGGATCATGGTGCAGAACCGGTCCACCGCACCGCTGCGGGGCCTGGAGTTCTTCATGCCTGAACAGCATCGATGGCTGTTGGGAGACACTGGGGCGCCGATGCTGCTCTTCATGTCTGACATCCCCCCGTGCACGGTGGTGGGATACCGCATCCCGCTGGATCTGGACGACAGGGCGGCGGGTGTCATCCGGGCGAGCTTCTCCGACCCGGTCTGGGAACTGCGCTTCACGGACAACCTCGACCGATGGGTGATCTCCGAGCAAGGGCTCCGGCCAGCCAGGACCGTGCCGTACCCCACCCGGGACGGAGTGCCGGACATCGCCTACACCGTGCTGTCGGAAGACCAGACAGGTACGTCGGAAGCGCAGGACTGCGGCGAAGGCGGCTGAACCCGAGGGCGCGGAAGCGGCAGCCGCCAGACGGGCAGCTTCAGGCAGGCGTTGCGTTTCTGGTCGGAGTCAGGACATGCGGGTCCGATCCCCGGTCCAGGCCGCTTCGAGGATCGCGGTCAGGCTGGCGGTGTCGGTCGGGCCTGGATGGTTCTGGATCAGGCGGGTGACGCCACTGGCCATCTCCGCGAAGCGCGGGAGGTCGGCGCGTGCCACGCCGATGTCCGCCAAGGTGGGCGGGATGCCGATGTCGGCAAGGAGCCGGTCGAGCCAGGTGAGGAACGTATCCGCCGCCTCGGCATCCGAGGCGTCGGTCACGTCGAGCCCGCACACCCCGGCGAGGATGGCCAACCGGTCGCCGATGGCATCCCTGGCCGCGTCCAGCGCGTAGGGCAGCAGCAGCCCGACGCCCAGGCCGTGCGGCGTGTGCGTGGCGGCGCCGATGGGGTACTGGAGGGCGTGCGGGGCCGCGTTGCCCGCGTGGGAGAAGGCGAGCCCGGCGAGCATGGACCCGTAGGACATGTCCGCGCGTGCGTCCGTGTCGCCGCCGTTCCGGACGGCACGCCGCAGGCTACGGGCGATCCGCTCCGCGGCCAGCAGCGCGTAGTGGTCGGTGACCGGGTTCCGGCCGAGGAACACCTGCTCCACCGGGTCGCGCGGTCCGTGCGCCCGGGGCCGTGCGGTGTAGCTCTCCACCGCGTGACAGAACGCGTCGATGCCGGAGTGGGCGGTGACGGTCGCAGGGCAGGTGTAGGTGAGCTCGGGGTCGACGATGGCGAAGTCGGGCACGATGTGGACGCTGGAAACCCCCACCTTCAGCTCGCGGTCCGGGTCGGTCAACACCGAGACGGGTGTGAGCTCGGAGCCGGTGCCGGACGTCGTCGGGACCGCGACGAGAGGAATGGTCGGCCCCGGCACCTTCGACTCGCCGTAGAAGTCGCGCGGCGTCCCACCGTGGCGTCGGATGACCCCGACGATCTTGGCGAGGTCGATCACCGTGCCACCCCCGATGGCGAGGATCACGTCGGCGTCCACCTCGGCGGCGACCGAGACGGCCAGGGCGACATCGGCGAGTGGCACGTCTGGAGTCGCGTCGGAGAACACCTCGACGACCTCGACCTTCTCCCGCACGGCGGCCACGATCTCGGCCACGCCCGGCTGCCCCAGAAGAACCTGGTCGGTCACGATGAGGACTCGCGAGCCACTCTCGGCCACCACTCGCGGGATGTTCTGCGCGACCCCTTCGCCCACTATCAGCTGGCGTGGTCCGCGGACGGTCTCAAGCATGTCAGTGCCTCTCCGGAACGTCGGCGGCGATGTGCTGGGCGGACGTCCAGGTCACCTGCGAGACCGGGACGGTGTCGGCAAGGCTCTCGGCGGGCGTCCGGAGCAACGGGCCGGTCACGGTAGGTCGATCGCCGCGTAGGTGAGGTCGAGGTACTCGAGGATGCCCTCGTGCGACCCCTCCTTGCCGATCCCGGACTGCTTCACGCCTCCGAACGGAGCCGACGGGTCCGAGATCAGACCACGGTTGATGCCGATCATCCCGGTCTCCAGCCCCTCGGTGAACCGGAGCGCCCGCTGCAGGTCACGGGTGAAGACGTATCCGACCAGGCCGTGCTCGGTGTCGTTGGCCTTCGCCAGCACCTCGTCGTCGGACGTGAACGAGATGATCGGCGCCACCGGGCCGAAGATCTCCGCCTTCAGTATCCGCGCGTCCTCGGGCACGTCGACGAGGACCGTGGGCGGGTAGAAGTGGCCCGGCCCGTCCGGACGCTCGCCGCCCACCAGGAGCCGGGCGCCGCGATCGACCGCGTCGGCGACGAGTTCGTCGATCCTGGTGACCGAGGCATCGTCGATCAACGCCCCGACGTCCACGCCGTCGTCGAGACCAGGGCCCACCGAAAGCGCGCTCATCCGCTCGGCGAACCGCGCCGTGAACTCCTCGCGTACCGGCTCCTCGACGTAGATCCGGTTGGCCGCGATGCAGGACTCGCCGATGTTGCGCATCTTGGCCACCATGGCGCCGTCGAGCGCGACGTCCAGGTCAGCGTCGGCACACACGATCAGGGCCGCGTTGCCGCCCAGTTCCATGGAGGTACGCAGCACGTTGTCCGCAGCCTGTCGGAGCAGCACGCGCCCGACCTCGGTCGACCCGGTGAACGACAGCTTGCGGGTCCGACCGTCGGCCAGCAGTGCCGAGACCACCTTGCCGGAACGCTTGGTGGTCACCACGTTGACGACGCCCTGGGGAACGCCGACCTCCTCCATGATGCGGGCCAGGAACAGCATGGTCAGTGGCGTCTGGGCTGCCGGCTTGGTGATCGTCGTGCAGCCCGCTGCCAGCGCAGGAGCGATCTTGCGGGCGCCCATGGCCAACGGGAAGTTCCAGGGCGTCACGAAGACGCACGGTCCGACCGGCTTCGGCACGGTGAGGATGCGGTATCCACCTGCGGGAGCGGTGCTGTAGCGCCCCTCGACGCGTACGGCCTCCTCGGCGAACCACCGGAAGAACTCGGCCCCGTAGGCCACCTCTGCCCGAGCCTCGGCGAGCGGCTTGCCCATCTCCAGCGTTATCAGCCGGGCGACCTCCTCGGACCGCCCGGTCAGTGCCTGGTACGTCGCGGTCAACAACTCTGACCGTTTCCGCGGCGGGGTCGCCGCCCACTGCGCCATCGCCGTGCTCGCCGCCTCCAGAGCGGCGAGCCCGTCGACGACGTCGGCGTCCGCCACCTCGGCGATGGCCTTGCCGGTGGCCGGGTCCTCGACGGCAAAGGTGGCGCCGCTCGCGGCGTCGCGCCAGGCGTCGCCGATCCGGAGCCGCCGGTGTTCGGGGGCCAGGACGTTCATCGGGTCACTCATCGCGTCGCCTCCTGTGATCTTCGTGGGTGATGTCCGGCGTGCCTCGGCGGTCGCGGTGTGCGCGGAGGCGGACGGGTCGCCCGCCCCCGTCGGGGGCGGAGGTTGCCGAGCGGGTCGCGTGGCCCTGACCCCGTCTGCGGGCGACCCCGCGCCACCGATCGCCTTTTCCGGGCCACGGTCGTCCGGCCGTGCACACCGGTGACGGTCCGCCGAGGCGCGGTTGCCACGTGCCGGCGCATGGTGTGCCGTCGCCGCCCGCCGCGGCTACCGCCCCGCCGCCGACAGCGACAGCCCGGTGTCCGCGTCGAACAGGTGCGCACGGTCCAGGTCGACCGTGACACGCAGCCGCTCGCCCGGCGTACCGGTGACGGTGGGTCGTGCCTTGACCTTGAGGATCTCCGTCCCCACTCGGACGTCGACCACCGTTCGGTCACCGAGCGGCTCAAGCCCGTAGAGCTCTCCCGACAACGACGCGTTCCCACGCTGCTCGACGGACAGGTCCTCCGCGCGCAGGCCCAGCAGCAGCGCACGACCGTCCTGCGCCGTGGCCCAGCGGGGCCGCGGCAGCGTCCAGCCTTCCGCACCGACCAGACGATCTCCCTCGGCGTGGCAGGGGAGCAGGCTGATCGGCGGGCTCCCGACGAATCCCGCGACCCACTGGTTGGCGGGACGCTCGTACACCTCGGTCGGCGTTCCGACCTGTTGCACCTTTCCCTCCTTGAGGACCGCGACCTGGTCGGCCATGGACAGGGCCTCGACCTGGTCGTTGGTCACGTAGACGAAGGTTGCCCCGAGGCTCCGGTGGATACGGGTGAGCTCGGTGCGCATCTCGACACGGAGCTTGAGGTCGAGGTTCGTCAGCGGCTCGTCCATGAGAAACGCGCGCGGGCGGCGGACCAGCGCCCGGGCCAGGGCGACACGCTGCATCTCACCGCCCGACAACTGCGCGGGACGACGCTGCAGCAGACGTTCGATGTGCAGCAGGCTCGACATCTGCGCGACGGCAGCGGCGATCTCGCTCGAGGAACAGCGGCGGGCCCGCAGCGGCGAAGCGATGTTCTCGTACGCCGTGTGTCGCGGGTAGAGGGCGTAGTTCTGGAAGACCATGGCCAGGTCGCGTGCGGCCGGGGCGTCACCGGTCGCGTCCCTCCCGTCCAGGTGCACCGACCCGGCGTCGAGCTTCTCCAGGCCGGCGATCGCTCGCAGGGTCGTCGTCTTGCCTGCCCCGGAGGGCCCGAGCACGACGAAGAACGCGCCGTCCGGCACGTCCAGCGTCACCCCGTCCAGGGCCTGGACTTTGCCGAAGGACTTGCACAGCCCGTGTACTGCCACGGTTCCCATCAGGCCACCAACTCTTCCGTGCTCACGTCGTAGACCGCCGGGGTCCGGCCGCTGTGCCGAAGCCCGACCGGTGCGTCAGCGGCGAAACGGACAGTCGGTGGCATCCGCACCCGTACGTCGCGTTGGCCGCCGTGGTCGACCACGTAGATGATCTCGTCGCCCAGCCACTCCGCCGAGACCACGCGGGCCGGGACCGACCGTTCCGCCCCCGGCTCGGTGACCTCCAGCGCCTCCGGCCGGACGCCGGCGACCAGGCGACGGTCGCGCGGCAGGCCCGGCGGTGGCGTGAGGACCAGTCCGCCCTGACCGCGCAGCTCCCCGTCGGCCACCTCGACCTCGATGAGGTTCATCGGCGGGGAGCCGATGAACGCGGCGCAGAAGAGGCTCGACGGCCGGTCGTAGACCTCCAGCGGTGTGCCGATCTGCTCGACGCGGCCCTTGTTGAGGATGGCGATCCGGTGACCGAGCGACATCGCCTCGACCTGGTCGTGGGTGACGTAGACCATCGTCGCCCCCAGTTCCCCCTGCAGGTGCTTGATCTCCGTGCGCATGTCCGCCCGCAGCTCCGCGTCGAGATTGGTGAGAGGTTCGTCCATGAGGAACGCGCGTGGTCGTCGCACCAGGGCGCGCGCGAGCGCGACGCGCTGCTGCTCCCCGCCGGACAGTTGGCGCGGTCGCCGGTCCAGCAGTGGGCCGAGTCGCATCAGCCGGGCGGCCTCCTCGACCCGCGCGTGCACCTCCGGCTTGGGCAGTCCCTCGGCCCGCAGGGGGAACGCCAGGTTGTCGCGGGTTCTCAGATGCGGGTAGAGCGCGTAGAACTGGAACACCATGGCGATGTCGCGCTCGGCGGGCGGCAGGTCGTTGACCAGCGTGTCGCCGATACGGATGTCGCCCGTCGTCTGCCTCTCCAGGCCGGCGATGGCCCGCAACGTGGTCGTCTTGCCGCAACCCGACGGGCCGAGCATCACGAACAGTTCGCCGTCGCCGATGGACAGGTCCACGTGGTCGACCGCGACCGTCCCGTCCGGGTAGCGCTTGTGCAGGGCGGTCACCTCGATACCCGCCATCAGCGTCGCACCGCCCCGAGCGTCACACCGGCGACGAGGTGCCTGCGCACCAGGTAGGCGAAGACGAGCACCGGTAGGGCGAACACCACCGAGGCGGCGGCCACGAGCCCCCAGTCCACTGTGGTGCCACCGATGAGTCCGGCGATGGCCGGTGGGGCCGTCCGCACGCTGTCGCTGGAGGTGAGGAAGATGGCGAACACGAACTCGTTCCACGAGAAGATGAGTGCGAAGACCGCCGTCGCGGCGATGCCGGGCACGAGCAGGGGGAGGGTGAACTTCCAGAACGCCTGCAACCGGGTGTAGCCGTCGAGCATGGCGGCGTCCTCGTACTCCGCGGGCACCTCGTCGACGAACCCCTTCATCATCCAGATCGTGAACGGGACGTTGAACGCGGCGTAGATGAGGATCAGGCCGAGCTTGGTGTCGATGAGCCCGACCTGGCGGTACATCAGGAAGATCGGAACCACGACCACCACGGGCGGCATGAAGCGGGTGGACAGGACGAAGAAGAGTTGGTCCTTCTTGGCCTTCAAGGTGAAGCGGGAGTAGGCCCAGGCCGCCGGGACCCCCAGCACGGTGGCCAGCACCGTGGAGACCCCGGCGACCACGACGGAGTTGAGGAACGCCACGGACAGGGCCGAGCGGCCGCCGTCGGCACCGACGAAGACGTCCCTGAAGTGGTCGAGGGTGACCGTGAAACCGATGAACTCGGCGGGGACGGCGTAGACGTCCCGGTTCTCCTTGATGGATGTCTCGATCATCCACAGCACCGGGAAGAGCATGACGACGGCCAGCACGGTCAGCAGCGCGACCTCCAGCACGGACCGGCCCCGGCCGCCGCGGCGGCGCGCGGGCGGCCGGCGATCCCGGGCAGGACCTGCGGACACGGCCTCGTCGACGGAGACGGTCATCAGTCCTCCTTGAGCTTGTTCAGGTAGCGCAGGTAGAGCTGCGTGAGGACGATGACGACGAGGACCATGAGGATGCCGTACGCCGAGGCGGTTCCGGTGTTGAAGCCCAGGAACGCGACCTTGTAGACGTGGAACGACAACGTCTCGGTGGAGACACCGGGACCTCCGCTGGTGAGGATGTAGACGAGGTCGAACAGCCGGAAGGCCTCGATGGCCCGGAACAACACGGCGATGAGCAGCAGCGGCCACACCAGCGGAAGGGTGATGGTGCGGAACCGGAACCACTCGGACGCGCGGTCGATCGAGGCGGCCTCGTACAGGTACTTGGGAACCGCGGTGAGGCCCGCAAGCGCGATGAGCATGATGAACGGCGTCCATTGCCAGGTGTCGACCACGATCAGGGAAACCAGTGCCGTTCGCTGCCGGGTGAGCCACTCCACCTGCCCCAGGCCGAGCGAGCCGAGCATGCTGTTGATCACGCCGAACTGGGCGTCGAGCATGAACCGCCAGAACAGCCCGACCACGACCGGCGACAGCATCATCGGCACCAGGAACAGGGTGGTCAGCAGTCCCCGTCCGTGCGTACGCCGTGAGATCAGGTAGGCGATGGCGAAACCGAGCACGGTCTGCAGGGTGACGGCGCCGACCACGTAGATCAACGTCGTCAGGGCCCTCTGGTGGACCTGCGCCGACGTCAGGATGGCGGTGTAGTTCCCGAACCCGACGAAGCGGGCGGGCCCGCCGCGGGTGGCCGAGTAGTCGGTGAAAGACAGGTACAACGCCCACAGCAACGGGAACACCGACATGGCGAGCAACAGCAGCAGCGCGGGGGAGATGAAGGCCACGGCGAGTCCGCGGTCGCCCAACCGGCGGCGGGACCGACCCGGTGCAGGTGGCGTCGCGGACGCCACCTGCCCGGGGTGGTCGGTCGTCAGAGGGGTCGGGTCACTCACAGCCCGCCGCCGCCCTTGCGGTTGCTGGAGTCGAGCACGCCCTGCTGCTCCCTGGCGATGTCGTCGAGCGCATCCTTCGGCTTCTTCGCGCCGTTGAGAGCCGCGTTCACGTTGGTGTTCTCGATGTCGACGAGGCGCGCGTACTCCGGCACGTTCCACATGTCCCGCATCCGCGGAACCGAGTCGGTGTACACCTGGTTGAACGGCCCGGCATTGAGGAACTCGGGCGACTCCAGGGCGTCCGTACGCGATGGCACCCCGCCCGCCGCGGCCCACTTCTTCTGCACGTCGGCCCGCTCGAACCACTGCATGAAGTTCAGGGCCTCCGCCTGCTTCGCCGAGGGGGAGTAGGCGGACACGTGCATCCCCATCCCGCCGAGCGGGACCAGGTTCGTCTTCTGGCTCGGCAGGGTGGCGAAGCCCAGCTTGTCGAGGATCTGCTCCCGCGTGGTGCCGAGCGTCGACTGCTTCGGATCGAGCAGGCCGCCGCTCGCGGCGATCCAGTTGAACGCGATGCATGCCTTGCCCTGGGCGACCGCCGCGTTCACCTCGTCGATGAACCAGTTGCCGGAGCCCTTGGCGGTCAGCGGCTTCATCTTGTTGACCAGGACGTCCATCGCCTCGTGGCCCGCAGCGTCGTTGAGGACGCCGTCGATCTTGCGATTCTTGGCGTCCCAGAGGTTGCCGCCGTAGACGCCGTTGACCGTGTTGTAGGTGACGGCCGCGGCGTCGGAGCCGTTGGCCTGGTGGAAAGCCAGCCCGCTGACGCCGGGGTTCTCCGCCTGGCACTTCTCGGCGACGGAGATCATCTGGTCCCAGGTCTGCGGTGGCTTGTCGCCGATCAGGTCCTTGCGGTAGATCATCGTCCAGGTGTCGCCGAGCAGCGGCAGTCCGTACAGGCTGGCGTTCTCGTCGCGCTTGCCGGTCTCCGCCTGGGGGAACTGGCCGTAGGCCGCCAGGAGGTACGGGTCGTAGGCATTGACGTCGATGTTCTTCTTGACGAAGTCGGTGAGGTCGAGGATGTTGCCGTTCGTCACGGCCTCGCCGATGTGTTGCGAGTCCAGGATCGCGATGTCGAAGTCGGTCTTGCGCGCGGCGAACTGGGTGAACATCGCGTCGTGCCAGTTCGCGTTCGGCACGGTGTTGACCTTGATGGTCGCGTTCGGCCGTTCCTTCTTGTACTCCGCGTTGGCGAAGTCTTCCAGTGCGTGGGCGGGGGGCCAGTCGAACCAGATGAAGCTGAGGGTCAGCGGGTCCTTGGTGAGTTCCGGGATGGTCGCCGGCGCCTTGGGGGCGCTCGCCTTCGCGTCGTCGTCCGGGCCGTCGCCGCAAGCCGCCAGGGTCGTGGCCACCAGCAGCATGGCCGCCGTCGCCAGCCGAACCTTTCGACCGGAAACGGATGTTCGTCCTATTCGCTTCGGATGCCGCATATTCGTGCCTGCTTTCTGGGGTGGTGGGGACTTCTGGAGCCTCGCTATGTGCCTCGCCGAGCAGGTGCTGGGTCGTTCAGGCGGGTTGCCGGGCTGGCGCGGGGGCCGGCGTCACGAGGACGCCGCGATGCGGCGGGTCTTCATGCCGTCGGGACGTACTGCGGTCCATCGGCGGCCCGGTGACGAACCGGGCAGGGTGTCGAGCATGCTCATGGGAGCTCCAGGTGATCGAGTGGAGCGATGGCAGGCGGTTCCACGACGTGCAGGATGACGGGTGCCCGTCGCATTTCCTATACGATCGAGTGGGGGGCGTCAGCATGTCGCAGCGTGGTGACTGATGTCAACAGGTTCCCGGGTACGCAAGAAAGGACCTCACGTCACGATGGACGACGAAGCGATGACCGCGCGGGGCCGGAGGGTCGTGACGGGCGGGACGCCGTCGGGAAGATCTGGCGGCCGGCTTGCCGACGAGGTGTACGACACGCTGCTCGGACAGCTGATGTCGCTACGGATCGAGCCCGGCTCCCGCGTCACGATCGACGTCCTGGCGCGAGAGCTGGGGGTCTCGCAGACGCCGATCCGAGACGCGCTGAACCGCATGGAGGCCGAGGGCCTGGTCGTGCGGGTGCCCCATGCCGGCTACCGCATTCCCCCCCAGATCACCCGTCACCGATTCGAGGACATGCTCGAGGTCCGCCTGCTCCTCGAGCCGGCAGCGGCGCGCAGATCCGCCGAACGCGCATCCCTGGAGCAGGTGGCCGGTCTGCGACGGATGCTGGAGGAGATGGCGGAGCTGGAGGGGGGCAGCGGGCCCATGGCCTATGGCACCTTCGGGCTGCGCGACGCCGCTTTTCACGATCTCGTCGCCCTGAGCGCGGAGAACCAGGTCATCCGTGAAGCGCTCGCTCGCCTGCACAGCCACGTGCACCTCTTCCGGCTGCACCACGACACCCAGGTCACTCACCTGGCCATGGCCGAGCACGAGGAGGTCGTTGCCGCGATCGCCGCGCGTGACCCCGACGCCGCCGCCTACGCGATGCGTCGGCACATCCTGCGGTCCGGCGAGCGCTTCCGGCGATTGTTCGACGAGATCGAGGACGCGGACGCAATGCCGGTGGAGGCTTGACGGGCGGCCGGGGCGAAGGAATGCTAGCCCAATCGGATCGGATTGGATCGCGTCCACCTCACCGCCACCAGATACGAGGAGAAGCAGGTGCCCAGAGCGCTGCTCCTGACCGGCGACGCCGCCGAGGAACTCGACACCATGTATCCCTACTACCGCGTGCAGGAGGGCGGCTGGGACGTCGACGTCTCGTCACGGACGCTACGTGACGTACAACTGGTCATCCACGAGTTCGACCCCAACTCCGACGCCTACGTGGAGAAGAACGGCCGGAAGCTGCCGGTCGACGTGCCCTGGGCAGAGGTCGACGTCGAGCGCTACGACGCCCTCATCATCCCCGGGGGACGTGCCCCCGAGTGGATCCGGGTCGACGCCGACGTCAGGCGCATCACCGAGCACTTCTTCGCGCGCAACCTCCCCGTCGCGCTGGTGTGCCACGGCGCGCAGGTGCCGGCGGTGTACGGGCTGCTGAAGGGTCGAAGGACGGCGTGCTTCCCGCCCATCACCGGTGACATGGAGAACGCGGGCGCGACGGTCGTCGACGCTCCCGACGTCGTGGACGGCAACCTCGTCTCCTGCCGGGGGTGGCCCGACATGCCGCAGTTCGGCCGGGCGATGATGGAGCTCTTCTCGAAGTCCGTCAAACCCGCATCGGCATGAGCACACCTGGCCTGCCCCGGTGACGGCACTTCGGACCGTCACCGTCGACGGCTCCCCCGTCCACGTCCTGGAGAGTGGCAACGGGCCCGCGGTGCTGATGCTGCACGGCTCCGGACCCGGCACGACCGGGTCCGGAGCCTGGGCGACGACGGCGCAGGCGCTGGGCACGTCCTGGCACCTGGTGGCTCCCGACCAGGCGGGGTTCGGCCGTACACCTGTCCCGACGGGCTCCTCCGGTGGGCTCCGGCTGTGGACGGCGCAGGCCGCGGGCCTGATGGATGCTCTCGGTATCGAGCACTACGCCGTGGTGGGTCACTCGATGGGCGGTGCCGTGGCGCTGGCGTTGGCGGCCGCGCGCCCCCAGCAGGTCACCCGTGTCGTGGCGGTCTCGACGATGGGCGCCCCCGGGGCGCCGCTGTCCGCCGAGCTCGACGCGATCTGGGCTGCCCCCGCCGGTCCGCTCGGGGCACGAGACATGCTGAGTCGCCTCGTCCTCGACCAGGCGCTCGTGACCGATGCCGCCGTCGATGCCCGCGCGGCGGCGATGCGAGCGGGGGCGGCCGCTTTCGCGTCGTTGTTCCCTCCACCCAGGGCACGATGGGTCGACGAGCTCACCCTCTCGCCGCAGACGCTGGCAACGGTCCGCGCGCCCGTGCTGCTCGTTCACGGCGCCGAGGACCGGGTCACCCCGCTCGGGACGGCAGCCCAGCCCCTACTCGAACACCTGGCCGATGTCCGTCTGCACGTGTTCGGCCGATGCGGGCACGTGCCGGCGATCGAGCACCCGCACGAGTTCAGGCAACTGCTGTCGGGCTTCCTCCGCCAGGACCGCTGTCACTAGTTGCTGCGACACGCCCGTCGACCGCCGATGAGGCGGCGGTCTGGGACCGCTTCCACCCAACGTTCGACTTCCGACCCGGCATGCGTCGCTTCCCGACGGTCACCGAACCGACTCCGTAGGTCACCTGGAGTCTGAGTGGCCTCATGGACGATCCCGGCCACGTCCGGGGGGATCGGGGAACCGAGGTCGTGCACGCTGGGCTTCGATCCTGTGTGCCTGCCGGGCTCGTCCTGCGCCGCAGCGGGCAGCAGAGCCTGTTCCGCCGGACGCCGGCCCGTGTCGGCGGGGCCCGTCACCGGTCCATCATCCGCATCTGCTCCTCGGTGTGGTGCTCGCCGGCCGCTGGCGGGAGGCGGTCGAGCTTGACGATATGCGCGAGGGCCAGTTCGACGCCGTCGGCGGCGATGTTCTCCTCGAGCCGGGTGACCCGCCTGGTACCGGGAATCGGGACGATGTCGTCGCCCCTGCTGAGCAGCCAGGCCAGCGCCACCTGAGCGGGGGTGGCGCCGGCCCCGGCGGCGACAGCCTCGACCTCGTCGGCGATGCGCAGGTTGTGCCGGAAGTTCCCGCCGGTGAACCGGGGGTTGGTCGCGCGCAGGTCGGTGGCGTCGAAGTGCGCGGTCGAGCGGACCTGGCCGGTGAGGAATCCGTGACCAAGCGGTGCGTAGGCCACGAATCCGATGTGCAGTTCCCGTAGCAACGGCAACACGGCCGTCTCCGGGTCCCGGGTCCACAGCGAGTACTCGGACTGCACCGCGGTGACCGGATGCACGGCGTGGGCGCGACGGATCGTGGCGACGCCGGCCTCGGACAGTCCGATGTGGCGGATCTTGCCCGCCCTGACGAGGTCGGAGAGAGCGCCGACGGTGTCCTCGATGGGCGTGTCCGGGTCGACCCGGTGCTGGTAGTACAGGTCGATGTAGTCGGTGCCGAGGCGCCGCAGCGAGCCCTCGACGGCGGTACGGATGTTGGCCGGGCTGCTGTCGAGCCCCGGCCCGCCGTCCGGGTGGGAGATCAGGCCGAACTTCGTCGCCAGCACCACCTCGTCACGGCGGCCCCTGATGGCCCGGCCGACGAGCCGCTCGTTGGTGAACGGTCCGTAGACCTCCGCCGTGTCGAGGAACGTCACACCCAGTTCGAGCGCCCGGTGCACGGTGCGAAGGGATTCGGCGTCGTCCGTGCCCGCTCCGGTGTAGCCGAAGGACATCCCCATGGTGCCGAGACCGATCCGGGAGACGTCCAACGTGCCCAGTTTGATGTGCTTCACGAGTACTCCTCCTGGCCGGGATGTGCGTACTGTCGGTGGGCTTCACCGCCGCGTGCGGCGCGGTCGCCGCCGACCTCCGCCCCGTCGACGTGCGGGGAGGGTGGTCGGACGGTGACCGCGCCCGTGCGCCATGCCGTCCGGTGTCCGGGCTCAGACCTCGTACTCGACGCCGACCCCGCCGAAGTGGAGGCGACCCTGGACGGTCACCCGGCCGCCGTCGCTGTCGTAGCCGGTGAGCAGCCCGGCCTCCATCAGCCGGAGGACGAGCTGGGTGCTGAGTTCCTGCCGACCCACCGCACCGAGCCGCTTGACGAGCGTCTTGTACCCGAACTCCTCTTCGGCGAGGTCCTGGAAGACCTGCCGCGTCACCTCGTCCATCGAGTACTGGTTCATGTCCAGGTCGTCCTCGTTGGAGAGGATCGCCCCTGGTCCGAGGCGGAAGCTCATCGGCTCGACCCGGTAGTGGGGCTTCAGGATGACCTTGCTGCCGGTCCACCGCAGTCGGGTGATGCTGTTGAGCCGGGCGGTCAAGTCGCTGATCCAGCGCACTCGCGCGGCGTTCAGTTCGGCCTCGGTGAACTCGTCACTCAACTGTTGCCGCTGGTGCCTGCCGATGGAGATCATCGTGGACGCCCGGTCCCGGAAGCCGGTCAGCGTCACCCCGGACTCCTGGCCGTCGTGCGCCAGCTTCTCGAACCACTTCTTCCGGCTCAGCCGTTCGTCGTCGGACTCGGTGATCCGCCGCTTCCGCCAGAACTCGGAGTCCGGTTCGGTGAAGGAGGCGAACGTGTAGAACGACGCCAGGAACTCGTGGTACTGCTCGTACGCCTCACGGTAGGTGCGGTTGTACCACGCGTGTACTGCGTCGGTCTCGTCCTGGTGGTGCGTGATCCGGTCGATCGCCGACGCGGCGCAGACCGCCGACTGCGAGGCGAGGTGCACCCCCTGGGAGAACAGCGGATCGGTGAAGCAGGCGGCGTCACCGCACAGGAAGAACCTGTCGGCGGAGAACACCTCGGTGTCGTAGGACCAGTCGTGCACGATCCGGACCTCGTCCACCATCTCTGCGCCGGCGAGCAGGTCCACTGCCTTGGCGCACTTGGCCAGCGTGGACCGGTAGAACGTGTCGGCTCCCGCTTGCCGCACCTCGGCGGACTTACTGCGGTCCACGACCAGCCCGACGCTGTACAGGTCACCCTTCATCGGGATCATCCAGACCCAGCCGTCCTCGAACGTGATCGAGTACGTCGTGCCCTTCAGGTCCCCCTCGAACGGGTCCTTGCGCTTGAAGTACGACCAGACAGCGAAGTTCTTGTAGAACTCGTCGTACCGGCGCACCCCGAGCTGCCGGACGATCGGCCCGCCCGACCCGCCCGCATCGATGACGAAGTCGCTCTCGACCTGCGACGTCTGCTCGCCGGGCCGGATCGTCAGGAGTACCCGGTCCGGCCGTGACAGGTCCACGCCGGTCACGGGGGTCTCCTCGTGCACCACGATACCGCGGTTCCTGGCCTCGTCCAGCAGGAGTTTGTCGAACACCTCACGCTTGACCTGAATGGCGTGGTCGAACACCCACGGGGCGACCTTGGGCGCCGCGAAGGAGAAGGTCCACGGTGCCTGGTCCTGGCCCCACAGGAAGGTTGCCGAGGGCTTCTTCACGAAGTCCTCGGCGTCGATCTTCTCCTGTAGGCCCAGCCGGTTCAGGATGGACATCGTGCCTGGTAGAAGCGACTCCCCGATGCGATACCGGGGGAACCGATTGCGCTCGTAGATCGTTACGTCGTGGCCGAGCTTGTGCAGGGTGAGGCCCGCCACGCAGCCGGCCGGACCACCCCCGATGATTGCCACCGTCGATCGTGCCATCACGCGCTCCCTGGTCTCGGTGTATAGGGCTGATGAAAGACATGTCGGGGCTGAGTACGGGACCGGTCGGGCCCGTTCACGCCTCGTCGGTTCCGCGTCGGGTCCGTACCTTCTTCAGCCGGTCCGACATCTCGATGGAGTCGACCACCGTGATCCTCGATGGGATCTTGAACGGCTCGACCCTGCCGGAGAGGAACTCCAGCACGTGCTTCCGGATGGCCGTCCGGGTCATTTCGCCCCTCGGTCTGATGTCCACGCACACGGACTGACCGGTGATGGCGTTCGGCTTGCCGTACACCACGCAGTCCTCGACGAGCGGGCTGGTCAGCAGGACCGATTCCAGTTCGAGGGGGAGTAGCTTCTCGCCACCGACGTTGATGACCTCCGTGGCCCTACCCTTGATCTTGATGTAGCCCTCGGCGGTCTCCTCGACCAGGTCCCCGGTCCTGAACCAGCGGTCCTCGGTCAGCGCGTCGTCGGAGTAGTTCAGATAGCCGAGGAACTGGGTTCGGCTCCGGAGCTGGAGTTCGCCGTCCACGATCCGGTACTCCACGCTGTCGTCGGAGATCCTGAAGTAGGTGCTGCTGGACGACTCGCTGGTGGTCGTGGCGATGCCGGTCTCGCTCGTGCCGAACGTCTGGAGCAGCCGCACCCCGGGAAAGTTCTGGTTGACCCGCCTGAGCAGTTCCTCGGACATCGGCTCGGTGCCGTAGGTGATGAGGCGCAGGCTGCTGAGGTCGTACTTGCGGTGATAGCCGCCCACCATGATCAGGTTGAGGAACGTCGGGCTCGTGGGCAGCACCAGGATGCGGTGTCGCTCCACCAGTCCGCAGATCTCGTCGGGGACGCGTTGCCGGGGCAGGACCGCCGTGCCGCCGACCAGCAGGGCGCTGAGCAGCGAGTTGATGCCACCGATGTGGTCGAACATCAGCACCATGAGGATGTTCAGGGCGTTGGCCCGACGCCGGGGCCGCTTGGTGAGCTTCTCCCCGACCAGAGCGTCCAGATTGTGCAGGATGACCTTGGGGGTGCCGGTGCTGCCGCTGCTGAGCAGGACGAGCCCGGCGGCGTTCTCGCGGTTCAGCTGGCCGATCATGCGTGCGGCACCGGCTTGCGCTCGTGGTAGGACCTTGATGTCGAGTCCAGTGTCCGTCCTGACCAGGTATCCGGGCCGACAGTGCGCGACGACGGTGTCGAGGGTCGGCTCGTTCAGCGTCACGACTGGCACGACGACGTTCCGGTTGAGGAACGACGCGAGCAGGACCGCGATGGCGTCCACGGAGTAGTCACCGTGCACGATGACGACGTCACGCGGTGCCACGCCGTTCGCGGCCAAGCGCTCCCGTGCGTGATGGATCCGGTCCAGCAGGTCGTCATAGGTGAACCCTGTTCCCTGATCGAACACTGCTGTCCGGGTGCCGAATTCCGCGAACCTCCGCAGCAGTTCGTCCCGCATTCAGTTCACCCCTCCAAGGAAGATCGTCTCGCCCGTGACGAAGGCCGACTGCTGACCGATCAGGAACTCGACCGGACCGACGATGTCGGACACCGTGCAGATGCGGCGTATCGCCTGGCGGGCCACAAGATCCTCGATCTTTTGCTGCGGCACGGTTCTGGTCAGGATCGTGGGAACCGGCGGCAGGCCGATTCCGTTGACCCGGATGCCGAAATCGGCAAGCTCCTTGCTCATCACCCGGACGAGTTGTTCGACCGCGCTCTTGCTGGCCGAGTAGGCGAGCTGACCGTCCAGCGCCCACGGGACCGCGACCGTGGAGACGTTCAGGATCGCGGAGGTCGCACCGTTCGTCTTCCGCAGTAGTTTGACCGCCTCCCGGCAGCAGTTCAGAACAGCAAAGAAGTTGATATCGAACAGTTTTCGGGAAACCGCGTCCGGCGTCATCATGAAATGGTTCATCGTGGCGGTCCCGGCATTGTTGATCAATGCGTCAAGGTGGCTGTACTCCGCCCGGACACTCCGGAACATCTTTTTGGTCTGACTGGCGTCCACCAGGTCCAGCTGGTGGTGCCGGTAGTTGGGGTGGTCGATCGTCGCCGGCTTCCTGCTGCACCCGACGATCTGGTGCCCGGATTCCAGGAAGTGCTCGGCGAGCCCTCTGCCGATTCCGGTCCGGGTGCCGGTGATCATGATGATCATGTGGTCGGTCATCCGGCCGCTAGCTCTGCACGCTGGCCAGTTGCAGCTCTTCCTCGATGAAGCCAACCAGTCGGCGCACGCTGCTGAACGGGCTCACTCGTCGTGAGACGGCCTTCTCGGAAGCCAGCGAAACTTCTACACCGAATTCGTCCTCCAGATTCTCCTCGACCAGGGAAAGGAAGGACACGAGATGCATCGACTCGAACACCCCGGCATCTCCGTAAAGGCACAGGTCGAGCAGGTCGCTGGTGGGGATCTTCTCCTCCCGGGTTGTGTTGATCTCGTCGACCGCCGCAGCGATGATTGGCAGGATTCGATCCGTCACGATGGGCCTCCTTTTCGCGGACATCCGGACACCGCAGCGCCCGGAGTTTTTTAACCCACCCGGCCGAAGTGTGCAAGCATGAGTCCTCCGTCATTTGAACAGCGGTTAACCTCGATGGATGTTCAACTGTTCCCTCCACTCAGTCGAACGCTCCGCCGAGTTTTGCACACCCTTGCGGACGTTGGCGGAAGTCCACAGACTGCTGAGGGCCGACGGCTGCGAATTGACAGAAGGAAGTGGTGGGTCATGCGTGACCACACGGCGGCGGACGCGAACACGGACGCGCAAATCCAGCTCCCCGGAATTCCCCCGTACGACCCGAGGGATCCGACGGAGAACGCGATCATCTCCCGGCTCGTCGGTAACTGGCACCGACGGGCCGCCGTGAAGCGCGAGGAACCCGATGTCTACGCCCTGTTCGACCCGGACCGCCCGGATTTCCGCGACGACATGATCCCGTTCCGGTCCCATCCGATCTGGCGGACGCTGTCCGAGGAGGCGCGTTCACGTCTGTGTAGCTGGGGATGGGTGGCCTACAACCGCAACACCGTGCTGATCGAGCAGCGGATAGCCAACCCCGCGTTCGAGCTGGTCATCGCCGGCGAGTATCCCGGGATCGGTGGCCAGCAACTGGAACTCGCGGTGGCCCAGGCCATGGTGGACGAGCAGTACCACACGTTGATGCACATCAACGGAAGTGCGGTGACCAGGCGGATGCGGCGACAGGAGTTCTCCGACCGCGTGCTGCCGGACTCACACATCACCACGATCCATCAGCAGCACCTGGACCGCTGCGCCGAACGGTGGGAGCGCAGCCTGACCACGCTCGCCTTCGCGACGGTGGCCGAGATCTCCATCAACGCCTACCTCGAACTGTTGGCCGACGACCAGGACATCCAGGTGGTCAACTCCACGACGGTGAAGCTGCACAACCGGGACGAGTACTGTCACGCGTCGATCTCGGGCGAAATGCTCAAACAGGTATACGAGGCTCTGCCGGCGGACCGCCGCCGGTTCCTGCTCACGGAGATCGTCGCGGGGTTGGAGGCGTTCGTCGCGCCCGACTTCACCACCTGGGAGACGATCGTGGCGTTCGAGGGCGTCGCGGGCTGGGAGAAGGCCGCCGCCGAGGTGCGGGAGGCGCAGACCGGAACGCACTTGGTGCAGGACCACTCGGGGGTGCGCAACCTGTTGTCGGACATGGACGTCCTCGACCAGGCAGACTTCGACTGGGGCGAGGCGGACCGGTGACGGTGCACACCTCGGCGAGGGCACCACGCATCGCGCTGCGCCCGGCCGCGGTCGGCGTCCGAGACCTCTACAGCTTCCTCGGCGACCTGGACCTGGACTGTGACGTCAACCCCTGCACCGGCCTGATCGGCGCGATCGACCCACGCCGCGTCGACGATCCGGGGGCTCTGGTGGACTTCGTCCGGCGCCTCGGGTTGACCGCGGCGCTCGCCAACGTGCTCGACCTGGCCGAACGGGACGTGGCCGTGCGTGTCGTCCGGCAGGAGGAGACCCTCCACGGCGACCTCGACGACCTGGCGAACCTGATCTCCGAGTACCACAACACGCACCCGCTGCGGCTCGACGAGGCGGCCCTCGTCTCGTGCTGGCCGCACTCCAGTGGCGAGCACGTGGTGTTCGTCAAGTTCAGCCACCTGATCGTCGACCTGTCTGACGTCGTCGACCTGCTCACCCGTCTCCGGGCCTACCTACGTGGCGACGAGGCGGTCAGGGTCGGTGCCCGCTACCGTCACCACCGGGCCACCGTCGAGCGGTACGCCCGGCTGCCCACGGCCGACTTCGCACAGGTCCAGCGGGAACTCGGCGAGGTACCGGCCCCGGGCCGCAAGGGTGTCCCGACCATCTCGGCCTCCACCGAGCAGTGGCTCCCGCTGCGCCGGGGCTTCACCTTCGACGTGTTCCTCAGCGCCGTCACCGGCGCGCTGCTGACCACGATCGGTGGCGGTCTGGTGCTCCAGTACCCCTACTCCCGCTGGGACTTCGCCGGCAAGGGCGGCTACTACGTCGAGATCAAGCCGTTGGTCGTCCAGGCCGGGGCGGCGTCGCGCTACACGCCCGGGTACTTCGAGCGGACCCGGCGGTACTACGAGTCACTGGGCCGGTTCACGATGTCCGAGCTCACCTCGTTCGCGACGGCGTTCACCAGCGGGCGGATGCCGCGCATCGTCGTATCGGACACGACCTTCATGCGTCCCGAACCGGGCCGATGGCGCTGGATCCCGGTACGTAGCGCGCGGGCCTTCGAAGACCTCAAGTTCCTCGCTGACCGGTCGTGGCCGGGCCCGCCGCTGCTGCGGCTCCAGTACAAGCGCAGGTTCCTGTCCCCTCAGACCGCGACGGCCATCCTCGGTGAACTAGAGCAGCGAATAGGAGCGAGCAGTGGAACTGTCGGACCTGCTGACTGACATCTTCCGGCATCATGCCGAGCGGACGGCGCTGCGTACCGCAGGCCGGGCGTGGACGTACGCGGAACTCGACCGGCTCACCAACGCGCTGGCCGACCGCATCGACCGCGAGTGCCCGCCCGGCCGGCGGGTGCTGGTGGTCGGGGAGCACTCGGCGGAGGCAGTCGTCTGGGCGCTGGCCGCCATGCGCAGCGGCGCGGTCCACACGCCGATGAGTCCCGGCCTGCCCGTCGACCGCTTCGAGGAGTCGGTCCGGGTGGCCCAGGCGGGTCTGGTCGTCTGCTTCGACCGGGAGAGCCTCGTCCGCGCCGACAAGGCGGGCGTTCCCGCCCTCTACGCCGGTGACGTGGGCTGGCCCACCGAGGCGTCCGCACGCAGGCCGAGCGGACCCAGGGTCGCCTACTCGATCTTTACCTCGGGCTCGACGGGCAGCCCGAAGCTCGTCGATGTCGGCCACGGTGGCCTGCTCAACCTGTGCCGTTCGCTGCGTCGCCTGCTCGACATCGCCCCGGGTGAGCAGGTCCTCCAGTTCGCCTCGTTGTCGTTCGACGCCTCCATCAGCGAGATCCTGGGGACGCTGTACGCGGGCGCGACCCTCGTCGTCCCCGTGCGGGACCAGGCGTCGTGGCTGGGATCGGTGTCGCGGCATCTCGCCGAGCACGGCTGCGACCTCGCCATGCTGTCTCCCTCGGTGTACGCCCGCCTCGACGACACGGCCCGTCGACGCATCAGGAAGATCGAGTTCTGCGGTGAGGCGCTGGGCGAGGCCGAGTTCCAGCGGGCCATCCCGCACAGCCGGGTGTTCAACGCCTACGGGCCGACCGAGGCCACGGTGTGCTTCTCGCTGGCCGAGTTGACCTCGTTCGCACCGGTCATCGGGACCCCGATCGACGGGTTCCGGGCGCTCGTGCACGACCCGGAGACCGGCGGCCATGCCACATCCGGTACCGGTGAACTGGTCATCGTCGGCGACGGGGTGGCACTCGGGTACGTGGGCGGGCGTGCCGAGGAACACCGGGCCTTCCGGACGTTCGACGGCGAACGGGCCTACTACACCGGTGACCGGGTCACCCTGTCCGACGGCACACTGTCGTACCTGGGCAGGATCGACGAGCAGGTCAAGCGGCTCGGGCACCGGGTCAACCTCGCCCACGTCGAGTCCAGCCTGTCCGTGCGGCTGGACCGAGAGGTGGCGCTCGTGCGGCTCGGCGACGAGATCGTGCTGGTGACGACGGCCGACGGCGCCACGGAGGAGGCCCTCATGGGCCAGGTCAGGAGCTGGCTGCCGGTCTGGGAGGCACCCGACCGGATCGTGTTCGTCGACACCCTCCCGCTGGCCACCAGCGGCAAGCTCGACAAGAACGCGCTGCGGGAGAGCCTCTCGGCGCGCATCGGTGCCACCTCGGCCACCGACGCGGAACTGCGGCAGGTGCGGGACGTCGTGACGGCCGTCCTCGGCCGCGAGATCGATCCGGACACGTCGATCTTCGACGCGGGCGGCAGTTCCCTGGCGATGATCCAGATCCAGGTCAAACTCTCCCAGATCTACGGCGAGCAGGCTGTCGAGGCCGCGTTCGCCGCCATGGACTACGACTTCGTGGTCGTCGACTTCCTCCAGCATCTGCACGGCGAGGAGGTCGACCACCGGGAGTCCCCGGTCGAAGCAGTGTTCCGGCAGGTCGAAGCGGACCTGGCCACACTGCGCGCCGAGCTGCCGCTGCTGGCACGGCGGCGCGCGACGCGAGCACCGGACCCGGCCGGCGAGACGGTCCTGCTCACCGGCGTCTCGGGCTTCATCGGCGGGCACGTCCTGGACCGGGTGCTGCCCACCCGGCGGCCCGTGCTGGTGGTGAGCACCACCGGCTCCGCCCGGGTGCTGGCCGAACACCGCGCGCGGTTCGGGCGGGACATGGCCGACTACGACCCGGTACGGGTGATCGGGTACGACGAACTGGAACGGTGGGTGGACCAGCGGCAAGGTCCGACCCTCAGCAGGGTGGTGCACTGCGGCTACCAGGTCAACCACCTGCTGCCGCTGGACAGTCAGATGGCGGGCAGCGTACGCAGCACGGTGCTGGTGGTCCGCGCCGCCGCCGCGTTCGGCGCGCGTTCCTTCGCCTTCCTGTCCGCGGCCTCGGCGGGCGAGCACTTCGTGCCCCTGTCGGCCGCGGCACTCGCTGCGGTGGCCGATCCCTACTCGCGGTCGAAACTGGTCTGCGAGGGGTACGTGAGCGCGCTCACCGACGTGGGGTGCACGGTCGCCCACTACCGGGCGGGCCTGGTGTACGGCCATCAGGACGGGGACCGGGGCTACCTGAAGGACGACTGGTTCACCGGGCTTATCGAGCTGGCCCGCCGGCTGCGCGCCATGCCGCGACTGGACGGCTACGTTCCCGTGTGCGACGTGCGGGAACTGAGCCGGACCCTGCTCACGGGAGTCGACGGCGGCGGCTCCGGCTCGGCGGTCGTCGTCCACCGCACCTACGAACTCGCCGAGCTGCTGCACCACGCGGGGCTGTCGCCCACCGAGGTGCTCCCACCCGCCGAGTGGTTCGACCTGGCCCGCAGCAGCGGCCAGGCCCACCTGCCGCTGTTGGCGGCCATGCAGTCGGCGCTGGGCGGCCGGGGCTGGCGAACGCCCCACCGCGAGGTCGACCACGACATCCTCGGCCAGCTGCTCGGCACGCCGCGGGAGGCGCCCCGGGCCGTTGCCCGGTCCTAGCCGCACCAGCGAGAACGGACGGTCCACCAGATGGGTTACTCGTTGCGCCAGGACATCGCCGTCGAGCCGGTGATCGCCGGCTGGTACGGCTGGTCGTACCTCCTTCCACCACAGACCCTGGCCCGGTTCGTCCGCAACCGGTTCATCCCGATCGTCGACAGCTATCTCAGCGACCCGCAGGTGCACGCCACGGCCGTCAGGCAGCGGAAGATGCACGGTGGCCCATGGGTGCACGCCCATGAGCACTACGACCGGATCGCCTCCTGGTACCGGGCCACCGCCCCGCAACGGGAACGGCTCGGGGAGCTTTTCGAGGCCATCAGGCGGGTGGAGGAGGAGATCCTTCCGCGCTACCACGGCGAGTGCCTGGACCCGGTCTACCAGGAGCTGCCCCCGGCACTCGCCGGTCGCCTGGAGGTTTTCTACGGCAGGGACAACCGCACCGCCGACTACCGGTTCATCGAACCGTTGATGTTCACGTCGGAGTACTACGACGAGACATGGCAGCAGGTGCGGTTCGGTCCGGTCACCCGGGACGCGCGCGAGTTCGCGCTGACCACGCCGATGCTGGAGTACGCACCGGACCAGCTCCTCGTCGACGTGCCGCTGAAGTCGCCACTGCTCGACCGGGTCTTCCGGGGGGAGCTGACCCGGACCGAACTGGCCGACGTCACGGCCCGGCTCGGGTTGACCGGAGCACGCGCGGACCTGTTCACCTCGTACTTCGAGCCCACCCCACGGCGCGCCGACGCCGTGACCGGCGACGTGCTGGAGTACGTGGGCCACGCCTGCGTGTTCGCTCGGCACGAGGGCACCACGTTCCTGGTGGACCCGGTGCTGAGCAACGGCGGCTACCCCGGTGCGGTGGAGCCCCGGTTCACCTTCGCCGACCTGCCCGACCGTATCGACTACCTGCTGATCACCCACAACCACCAGGACCACATGCTGTTCGAGACGCTGATCCGCATCCGGCACCGGGTCGGCACCGTGCTGATCCCCAAGTCCTCCAACGCGAGCCTGGTGGATCCCGGCCTCGGCGGCATCCTGCGGCGGCTGGGTTTCTCCCACGTCGTCGAGGTCGACGACCTGGACACGGTGCGCTGCGGATCAGCCGAGGTGGTCGCCCTGCCCTTCCTCGGAGAGCACGGTGACCTGCGGATCCGCAGCAAGACCGGCTGGCTGATCCGGTTCGGTGAGCGGTCCGTGCTGTTCGCCGCCGACTCCACCAACATCGCCCCGACCATGTACGCCAAGGTCGCCGAGGTGATCGGAAAGGTGGACACCGTCTTCATCGGCATGGAGAGCATCGGCGCGGCGGCGAGCTGGATCTACGGCCCGTTGTACGGCACGCCGCTCGACCGCCGTACCGACCAGAGCAGGCGGCTCAACGGCTCCAACTTCCCGCAGGCCAAGGACATCGTCGATGCTCTGGACCCGGACGAGGTGTACGTCTACGCGATGGGTCTCGAACCTTGGCTGGGCGTGGTGATGGCCATCGACTACGACGAGAACCATCCGGCTGTCGTGGACAGTGACCTGCTGGTGAAGCACGTACGCGACAAGGGACGGACTGCCGACCGGCTGTACCTCCGGCGGACGCTGCACCGGTGACTGCGTCCCATCGAACCCCGCACCGTGCCCCCGACGACAAGGCGGCCCCGCCATGCGCACCCTCCTGATCGACAACTACGACTCCTTCACCTACAACCTCTTCCAGTACATCGGTGAGGCCACCGGTCAGCCGCCCGTCGTGGTACCCAACGACTCGGACTGGTCGCGGATCCGCGTCGAGGACTTCGACGCCGTCGTCGTGTCACCCGGGCCCGGCAGCCCCGAGCGGGCGCGGGACTTCGGCATCAGTCGGCAGGCGATCCTGGACAGCGGCCTTCCCGTACTCGGTGTCTGTCTCGGCCACCAGGGCATCGCCCAGGTGTTCGGCGGCACCGTCAGCCTGGCCCCCAGCCCGATGCACGGCCGGGTGTCACCGGTACGGCACACCGGCGTTGACGTGTTCAAGGGGCTGCCGTCCCCGTTCGACGCGGTCCGTTACCACTCGCTGGCCGCCAGCGACCTCCCCGACGAACTCGAGGCCATCGCCTGGAGCGACGACGGCGTGGTGATGGGCCTGCGGCACCGCGAGAAGCCCCTGTGGGGCGTCCAGTTCCATCCGGAGTCGGTGGGTAGCGAATTCGGCCGGGAACTGCTGGCGAACTTCCGCGACCTCGCGTTGTCGACCAACCGGGCCCGGCGGGAGCCGGCCCCGTCCTACGAGACGCACGTACGTCGGATCGAGGCGCTGCCGGACGCCCAGGCGGTCCACCGGAGCTGTCTGTCGACGTCCGGTGCGACGTTCTGGTTGGACAGCAGCACCCTCATCGAGGGCGTATCGAGGTTCTCGTTCCTCGGTGACGACAGCGGCCCGCTCGCCGAGTACGTGACCTACCGGGTGGAGGACGGGGTCGTCTCGGTCCGCGATACCGACGGGCAGGTGACGCAGATCCGCCAGCCCTTCTTCGCGTACCTGGAGGACCAGCTGGACCGTCGACGCACCCCCTCGCCCGAGGCGCTGCCGTTCGAGTTCAACCTGGGCTACGTCGGGTACCTCGGATACGAGCTCAAGGCCGAGACGATCGGCGAACCGGCACACCGGTCCGCCCATCCGGACGCCGCACTGCTGTTCGTCGACCGACTCATCGTGCTCGACCACCAGGACCGCTGCTGCTACCTGCTGGCCCTCGAACGGCCCGGGCGGGACACCGGGGCCCGCGCCTGGCTGGCGGACACGGCGGACCGCCTGGCCGACCTGGGCGAGTGGAGCCCGACCGACCTCCCGACCGACCTCTCGACCGTCCTTCGCGGCGGCGCCGAGATGGTGACGGACTTCGGCCCGCAGGCCCAGGCCCGCCACGACAAGGACGCCTATCTCAAACGCATCGACGCGTGCCTGGCGGAGATCCGCAACGGCGAGTCGTACGAGATCTGTCTGACCAACATGGTCACGGTGCCCACCCAGGCGACGCCGTCGGTGCTCTACTCCGCGTTGCGTACGGTCAGTCCGGTGCCCTACGGCGCGCTGCTGGAGTTCCCGGAGCTGTCGGTGCTCAGCGCGTCACCCGAGCGGTTCCTCACCATCGGGACCGACGGCAGCGTCGAGTCCAAGCCCATCAAGGGGACCAGGCCCCGGGGCGACAGCGTGGAGGAGGACGACCGGCTCCGGCAGGACCTGGTCAGCAGGGAGAAGGACCGGGCCGAGAACCTGATGATCGTCGACCTGGTGCGCAACGACCTCAACAGCGTCTGCGCGATCGGCTCGGTGCACGTGCCGCGGCTGTTCGGCGTGGAGACCTACGCGCCCGTGCACCAGCTGGTGTCGACCATCCGCGGCCGGCTACGTCCCAGCACGACCGCCGCCGGCTGTGTCCGGGCGGCCTTCCCGGGCGGCTCCATGACCGGTGCGCCCAAGAAACGCACCATGGAGATCATCGATCGGTTGGAGAACGGCCCGCGTGGGGTGTACTCCGGTGCCCTCGGCTGGTTCTCGCTGAACGGCGCGGCCAACCTCAGCATCGTCATCCGCACCATCGTGCTCTCGGCGGGCCGGGCGGAGTTCGGTGTCGGTGGGGCGATCGTGGCCCTGTCCGACCACGAGGAGGAGTTCACCGAGACCATGGTCAAGGCACGTGCCATGCTCTCCGCCCTGGACACCACCGCCACGACGACCGGTGGGCGGCGATGACGTTCCGGCGGTGCACGAGCAGGTCGCCATCAAAGCCGTCACCCCCGGTGTCCGACCTCATGCGGCCCGGGGCGGTGCTGGCCGACACCCTGTCGGTCAAGACCCGCATGGCCGCCGGTCAACCTCCAGCACGTCGGCCTGAACCCTCCGCAGGTGTACGAGGAGATCCAGCGGGCCAACCCCCACGCCGGGTCGGCGCGTCAGGCCCTCCGGGACGCCCGGGTGCCCTCAGCTGCGTGGTCGACGACGCAGCTGAGGGCACCGACGCCACCTTCGGGAGCCTGCGGCGGCTGGTGGGACTTGGGCTCGGAGAGCACCAGGAAAGCTGCCGTGAGGTTGTCCGGATCATCCACCAGACGGGCGGAGGCGACCCGAACCCATGACCGATCAGTACCACCTGCGCGCTGAACCCGATCTTCTCGACGAGGAACTACTGGACACGCTCCGGCGGCGCATCGACCGCGGCGTCCACATCGCAAAGTACAAGGAACAGCATGACCTGCCGGTGCTGCAACCCCGCCGGGTCCAGCTGGTCAAGGAGAGAGCGGCCCGGTGCGCCGCCGCCAACGGCCTCGACGCCGGCTTCCTGGTGAACCTCCACGACGCCATCATCGGCGAGATGTGCCGGGTCGAGGACGCGGTGATCGATTGGGCCTCCGGTGACCAGCGGTGACCTCCCGCCGTGTGGACGGCGACAGCGGAAGCGACAGCTCACTGTGGGGCGAAGGAGAACACGATGGACACGTCACTGACCCGGCGGCCGGCCCTGCAACAGCCGTACTGGCCCGACGAGATGGCGCTGGCGGAGGCGGAGCGCGAGCTGGCCGCGCTGCCGGCGCTCACCACCGAGGACGAGGTCGTCGACCTGATGCGGGGCATGGCGCTGGTCGCCGACGGCTCGGCACTGGTCGTGCAGGGCGGAGACTGCGCCGAGCGGTTCCACGAGGCCGTGCCGGAACTCGTCCGGCAGAAGGTCGACCACCTGCAGGGCCTCGCGGCGCTCCTGCGTGCCGGCAGCCGACTGCCGGCCGTGGCGATCAGTCGGATCGCCGGTCAGTACGGCAAACCACGGTCCTCCCCGTTCGAGACGGAGGACTCGGGCCGGCAGATGCCCAGCTACTGCGGCGACGCGGTGAACGATCCCGCCTTCGACCCCGTACTGCGCGTCCCCGACCCGCGTCGGCTGATCACCGCCTACCACTGCTCCGGTGCCGTGCTCAACGAACTCCGCCGGTCCTGGTCGGGACGGCCGATCATCGAGCGGGTGTACGCCTCCCACGAACTTCTGCTGCTGCCGTACGAGAGCCCACTGGTCCGCGGCGGTGTGCGGGGCGGGTACAGCGCGTCCACGCACTTCGGTTGGATCGGCGAGCGGACCCGCAATCCGGGCGGCGCCCATCTCGAACTCGCCCAGTCCGTGCACAACCCGATCGGGGTCAAGCTCGGCCCGTCCACATCTCCCCAGGATGCCGTCGAACTGAGCCGCACCCTGAACCCACAGGGCGTACCCGGACGGCTGGCCTTCATCGCCCGCTTCGGCGCCAAGGAGGTCGACCGGCTGCTACCGCCGGTCGTGGAGGCGGTGGCCGGCTACGGCGCGCCGGTGGTCTGGCTGTGTGACCCCATGCACGGCAACGGGCTACGACTGGCCGGCTTCAAGACGAGGCTGATCGAGTCGATGCGGGCCGAGATCACTTCCTTCACCCGGATCCTGCAGGCCAACGGCCGGTGGCCGGCCGGGCTGCACCTGGAGCTGACCCCGGACCCGGTCACCGAGTGTGTCTCCTCCCGCAGCGCCGAGCCGCGGTTCACCGACTACCGATCCACCTGCGATCCCCGGCTCAACCCCGAACAGTCGGTGGAACTAGTCGCCCATTTCCTCACGCTGTTGTAGTAGGCCGGGCCGGTGGCCGGTCCCCGGTGCCGGGGGAGGGCCACCGGCCCAGGTCAGGTGCCGCCGGTCAGGAGTGAGCCTCCTGGAGTTCCACCGGGCTGCGTGTGGTGCTGCCGCCGAACGCCCGGGCCACGGCCCCGAGCACCAGCGCGGTGGCCACCAGGGCGGCGCTGACCAGCAGCGGCGAGCGGTAGTCGAGGCCTGCGCTGAGAGCCACACCGCCGAGAGCCGGACCGGCCGCGGCACCGACGTTCATCGCCGCGGTGGCGAACCCACCGGAGAGCCTCGGTGCGTCCGCAGCCAGGTAGAGAACCTGCGAAATCAGCGTGGAGCCGACAGCGAACGAGAGAACTCCCTGTACGAACACGAACACGAGGGCGGTGACCGGGTTGGCGGCGGCGAGGGCGAACAGGAGCCAACCTGCCAGCAGCGACATGCCGCCGAACGCCACCATCTGGAGGGGATGCTTGTCCGCCAGCCGGCCGCCCACATTGACGCCGACGAACGACCCGATGCCGAACAGCGCCAGGATGCCCGGCAGCCAGGTGGAGCTGAGGCCGGTCACCTCGGTCATCAACGGTGCCAGATACGTGAACGAGCAGAACGTCGCGCCGTTGACGCACGCTCCCAGCAGCAGCGTCACGATCAGTTGCGGGCTGCGGAGCGTCCGCAGCTCGTGCCGGGCGGACGGGGCGTCCGGGGCGACGGGCGTGGGCGGCACGGAACGCAGGATGGCGATGACGGCGGGGGCGGAGATGGCGGCCACGCCCCAGAACGCCGCGCGCCAGCCCCAGACCTCACCGAGCACGGCACCGAGGGGAACGCCCGCCACACAGGCGAGGGTCACGCCGCTCAGCAGCACAGAGGTGGCCCGGCCCTTGGCCTGCGGGCCGGCCATGCTCGCCGCGGTCGCCAGGCCCACCGCCAGGAAGCCTGCCATGGCCAGGGCAGCGACCACCCGGGTGACCAGCAGTACTTCGAAGCTGGAGGTGAGGGCGCCGACGACGTGCGCCAGAAGGAAGGTGATGAGGAAGGTCAGCAACGCCCGACGGCGGGGCCAGCGCATGCTCAGCATCGCGACCAGTGGCGCACCGACAATCATGCCAACGGCGAAGGCCGAGGTCAGTGTGCCCACGGCCGGAATGGACACGCCGAGATCGGCGGCGATGTCCTGCACCAGACCAGAAAGCATGAATTCCGATGTCCCCTGGGCGAATACCGCCAGCCCGAGAACGTAAATGGCAAAAGGCATTGAGAAGCTCCAACTACATCGCACACGAAGAAGACACGACCCCGCGCGAAAGCGGTCGCGTTGAGAGAGCCTGGAGAGAGGCCCAGACGAAATCCCACGGTGCGGTTGATCGACGGCGAATCCACGACGCGCTGCTCAACTCGGGAGCAGGGTCGTCACGCGACTACGCGATCAGCCACCGAATCACCGGTGGCTAGCTTCTTTCCGCCTCAGGACTGGACACGCCCCACAACATAGCAACGCCGGGGCCGACTTGTCTAACGCTTCTGGCGCATACGAGATCTGTCCCGCGCACCCGCTGACAGCTCTCGCGTGCGGCCGTCCCGGACGGCGAGTCCACCCTGGCGGGGCGACGCAGCACGGCCTCGGCCAGCGTCCGGTGGGTCAGTCCCTCTCGGGCCGCGCAGCGAAGATCGCGGCCCGAGAGGCCGCCCAGCACCGGGACCTCCACCTGGTCCCGGGTCCGGAGCGGGCGGGTTCCCACGGCGCGACCGAGTGCCTCCCGGCCCCGGTCACCAGGCGGCGGGGAACCTGTTCCCCCCGGTCACGTCACCACTACGGAGAAGAGGTCACATGCACCCCCACCAGACTGCGATGACGATGTTCGCCCTGGCACTGATCCTGGCGGCGGCGCACCTCCTCGGCGCGCTGGCGAGACGGTGCGGGCAGCCGCCGGTGATCGGCGAGATACTCGCCGGGATCCTGCTCGGTCCGTCCCTGTTCGACGGCGTCGTCTCGGAGACGCTCTTCCCGCTGGACGTGCGGCCGCATCTGGTCACGCTCGGAAACCTCGGCGTCGCGTTGTTCATGTTCGTCGTCGGTCTCGAACTCGACCACCGGCTGCTGCGCGGGAGCCGACGTGCGGCGGCCGGGGTGTCGATCGGATCGATCGTGTTCGCCTTCGGCCTCGGCTGCCTGCTCGCGCTGCACCTCTGGCCCGACCACCGGGTCGCCAGCCAGCTGGGATTCGTCCTGTTCATGGGGGCGGCCATGTCGATAACGGCGTTCCCGGTGCTCGCCCGGATCCTCACCGACAGGGGCATCCAGCACACCAGGATCGGCGCGCTGGCCATGGCCAGCGCGGCCATCGGAGACATGGTGGCCTGGTTCCTGCTTGCCGCCATCGTGGCGTTCACCGGAGGCCAGCGCTCCTGGCAGGTGCTACTGGCGGTGCCCTACCTCCTGGTGATGCTGTGGGTGGTACGGCCGCTGCTCGGCAGGATCGTCGCCGCCCAGGCCCGCGGCACGCGGGAACTCACCCTCGGGCCGGTCATCGTCCTGATCGTGCTGTTGCTCCTCTCCGGCGGGCTCAGCGAGTGGTTCGGGCTGCACTTCATCTTCGGCGCGTTCTTCGCCGGTGTGATCATTCCGCGGCAGGCCACCGAACGGCTGCGCACGCAGATCAGCGACCGGGTCGGCATGGTCAGCTGGATACTGCTGCCGGCGTACTTCGCGGTGGCCGGGCTGAACGTGAACCTGGCCGCGGTGGGCGGCGACGGACTCGGTGAGCTGGCGTTGATCCTGCTGGTGGCGATCGGCGGCAAGTTCGTCGGCGCCTACACCGGCGCGCGGGTCAGCGGGCAGTCCGGGCGGGCGGCCACGACGATGGGGATCCTCATGAACACCCGTGGCCTCACCGAGCTGATCATCCTGGGCGTCGGTCTCCAACTGCATCTGCTGGACACGGACCTCTACTCGCTGATGGTCGTCATGGCCGTGGTGACCACAGCCATGACCGCGCCGCTGTTGCGGTGGTCGTATCCCCGGCAGATGGTCGACGCCGACCTGCTCCAACTGTCCCAGGAGTGGCGGGAGGCGGCACGAACCGCGCCAGGCCGGTCGGTGGTCGCGCGGCCACCGGGCACGTGAGTCACCGACCCGTCCTCATCGGTATCCCCGTGCGCTGCGCGCGTTTCGTCCTTTTATGCCCTCCGGGTGCCCCATGTCACCGTCGGCCGGCCCGGTAGGCGGACGGCCGCCGGCTGGTGAGCACGGAGGTGGGCGACCCGGTTCCGTTGGTCGTGTCGAATCATCGCCTGGTAGCGGGCGATCCTTCACTTCTTCATTGGCCTGCGTTGATGTGGATGAATGTCGCAGAAACTATGCGTGCCGATCTGCGCCGAAGCGGCCTAGATGATCAAAAAGACCAAGAAGAAGGTCATCACCTATCTCTGTGGACTGATTGACGCCTCCCCGAGGGATGTATATTGTCACCTTCCGGTTACTCAGCGTCGCAATCGAGTCGTTCGTTTCCCGGAAGGTTCGCAATCGCATGATTCTGCGAGCGACATGCATGCCCGGCAGTGTGAGCCGGTTCAAATGCCGGCGAGAGCGGTCGCAGGCACTGCGGGATCGACATCAGCGCATCCGACGGAACCTGTGGATTTCCCTGGCGGGTCGCGCCGGGGCCGACTGTGCGCGCCCAAGGACCGGCACCGCCAACTCGTCGATCCGTACCGGGAGGTGCGACGGCATGGTCCGTCGCGGGTCGGCGCGCTCGGCATGCGCCGACCGTCCGATCGGGGAGTGCCCTTGCGTACCCCGGTCATCGCCGCAGTCGGAAGCGGCTCGTGAGCCGACCTGACCGCCCGCCGGGCGTCCCTTGGTTTCGCCCGCACTGATCGTCCGGACAGGTCGTCCCCTGGACGGGGCGGTCGAACCGCATGAGACACCCACCAGTGAGTCGCCACCCCACCTGCCTGCGCCCACCACACCACCACTGGAGGCATTCATGCCGGAAGTCGCACATTCCGGGCAGACGCCATGCTTTGACATCGAGTTGCACTCGCTGCTTCCTGCGGACTCGCCACGTTTCGAGATCGACTCCGAGCATGTGAAAGCGCTCGCCGAGAGCGAGGTGGAGTTCCCGCCGATCATGGTCCATCGGCCGACCATGCGCGTGGTGGACGGGATGCATCGGCTCCGGGCCGCGATACTGCGCGGTCAGGCCACCATCGCCGCACAGTGGTTCGACGGAGACGAGCAGACGGCCTTCCTGATCGCGGTCGAGTCGAACATGAGGCACGGCCTGCCGCTGTCCCGTGAGGAGCGGAAGCGAGCCGCCCTGCGGATCCTCCGCTCCCATCCGAACTGGTCAGACCGGAGTATCGCGGAGATGACCGGCATGAACGCCAAGAGTGTGGGGGAACTCCGGCGGCGTTCGACCGAGGTGGGTTCCGAGTCGTTGGCGCGCGTCGGTCGTGACGGCCGGGTGCGCCCGTCGAGCACCACCGCCGGGCGCTGCGCTGCCGCAGAGATGATCAGACAGAATCCGGCGGCCTCGCTACGGGACATCGCCCGGCGGGCCGGGATCTCCGTGGGCACTGCGCGGGATGTCCGGCAACGCCTGGCCAGCGGCCTGGAGCCGGTCCCTGACAAGGCCCGCAGGGGTGAGATGACCAATGGCGGCCCCAGGGACGCCGGCGCGGACCGCCAAGAGATGAAGGCCGTCCCCGACCTCGCACACCGCATCAAGATCTTCGACGGGCTGTGCCGAGATCCTTCCATTCGGCTCAACGAGAGCGGACGACTCGTCCTGCGCCAACTGCGCACGCAGTTGCGGAGCGCCGAGGAGTGGAAACGCCTCGCCCCCACCGTTCCGTCGCACGGCAGGAGCGCCGTGGCCGACATCCTCTCCGCCTGCGCCGAGGACCTCATCGGGATGGCTCAACAGCTACGCCGAAGCGAAGAATCGGTGGCCGGTTGACCGGCTCGTGTGGTACGGACGCAGCTCGATAGCAAACACCGGCAGCATCCCGAGCGCCCCATTCTGGAACCGCCGCGGTGCAGGCCACGGTGCCCATCCCCGCGGTGACCACCCCGCAGTCGTTGCTCACGACGACACCGGCCACGACCACCTTGTGGTCGTCCAACCAGTTGACCCCGTGGGCGCGTGCGGTTGCCCGGTGGTCGGGTCGGCCCACCCAGCCCGGCGGTGGAGCGGTGCCAACGGAGGTATCCCATGCTGCACCGTCGGGCATGTCAGATGTCAAGCAATACCTTGACGTGCATCTATCAATAACGGCATCGTCCATACATGGCGGACGCCAGTCTCAGATCGTTGCTCCGTCGCATGTGGCCGCCCGTCGTGGCTTTGGCCGCGTTGCCGGTCGCGGTCCTGGGTGCGGGCGTGGCGACCGCCCCTGCGGCTGGCGCCGACACCGTGTCGACGCTGGCCAGCACCGTCCCACCATCGACCCCGCCCGTCACACCGGCGCCACCGGCCCCGCCCGCGCTGCTCACGGCCGCCAGGGTCACCTCGACGTCGGTCACCCTGAGCTGGACCGCCTCCGTCCCCGGCTGCTGCGCCATCACCAACTACACCATCATGTACCCCGAGCCGTTCAGCGACGTGATCCCGACCACGACGGTCGGAAACGTCACCACGGCCACGATCAACATCTCGCCGACCCACCAGTACACCATCAGGGTGGCGGCCAAGGACTCGGCGGGACACACCTCCCCCTGGTCGAACCAGATCATCGTGGTGGCGCCGGCCACCGACAGCGGCCCGGACACCGTGCCACCGGGCTCACCGACGAGCCTGACCAACCGGAACGGCACGCTGTACTGGTCGGCCGCGCCGGACAACGTCGGCGTGACCGGTTACCACGTCTACAAGTTCGACGGCTGGTACACCTCCACGCTGCTCGGCACCGTCACGTCGACGACGTACCAGCTGCCGCCCTCGGCCACGACGGGACCCGGCCCGCACATCCAGTTCTACGTACGCGCCATGGACGCCGCGGGTAACCTGTCGGCCGCGTCCAACACCGTCGACGCGACCAGCTCGACGCCTCCGGCCGACCTCCCGCCGACCGCGCCGAGGAACCTGGCGGTCAGCCGGATCACCTCGACGTCGGTCACCCTGACCTGGACGGCGGCCGAGCCCGGCTGCTGCGACATCACCGGATACACGATCGGATACTTCCGGGCGTTCTACGACCTGGCGGAATCCGTCCGGGTCGGCAACGTCACCACGGCCACGATCACACTCAGGCCGGCCACGCAGTATCGCGTCATCGTGCAGGCCAGTGACTCGGGCGGGCACAGTTCACAGTCGTCGGATCCGCTCACCATCATCACCCCGGCGACCGACACCGGCCCCGACACCGTGCCGCCGAGCGCCCCAGGGACGCTGACCGTCAGCGACGTGACCACCACGTCCGCCAAGCTGAACTGGACACCCTCGACGGACAACGTCGGGGTGACCGGTTACCACGTCTACCGCTGGGACGGGGTCTTCACCTCGACGCTGGTGGCCACCGTGCCGGGCACCAGCTACCCGGTGTCACTCGCGCCGTCCGTGCCCAACCGCTACTACGTACGGGCCCGGGACGCGGCGGGCAACGTGTCGATCGCGACCAACGAGGTCCGGGTCGACCCGCCGACCGGCCCGACCACTGCGCCACCCAGCCCCACCTGCGCGGTGACCTACCAGAAGCAGTCGGAATGGCCCGGCGGATTCGTCGCCGACGTCACGATCGAGAACACCGCCACGACCGCCGTCGACGGCTGGGCCCTGGCCTTCACCTTCCCGGGTGACCAGCGGATCACCACGCTCTGGAGCGCCACCTACGCCCAGTCCGGCTCCGCCGTCACGATCCGCAACGCCAGTTGGAACGGCACGATCGCGGCCGGCGCGAGCGTTTCGTTCGGTTTCCAGGGTACGTGGAGCGGCAGCAACGCGGCCCCCACGAGCTTCTCCCTCAACGGCACCCCCTGCCGGTAAGGAAGGGCCCCCTTGCTGTCGCTTTCCGGATAGGAGGGGGCCTCCTCACCTCCGGGGCCCGCACCGAGCTCAGCTGGCGACCTCGGTTAGCCGGCGGTGAGGGGCCGACGTGTGGTGCCGGGACGCAGCACAGCTTCATCCGGACCGATACGGTGGATCGGCGCGGCGTCAACCGGCACCGAGGCAGACGAACGCCGCCGCAGTGGCCTGGGCGGTGCTGTCGCCGGGGGTGACGAAGGCCTGCTGGGCGTCGGCGAGAGCCTGTGCCGGGCGGATACCGGCCCGCATCCGTCGGTGCAGGTCCAGCATGAGCGCGGTGGTGGGGTCGGCCGGCACCGGCAGCACGGTGGCGATCAGGCATCCCGCGCCCAGGGCGAGCAGCACGGCGGTGAAGCCCATGACCTCGTCGCCGGGACGCACCCCGGTCAGCCCCGAGTCGCACGCGGAGAGCACCACGCAGCCGGGCGGACGGGAGACCCGTTCCCACTCGTACGCGAACAGCGGTCCGTTGGCCAGCTCCAGGGTGGAGAACTGTGGATTGTCGGCACGGAAGGTGCCATGGGCAGCGATGTGGACCAGGCCGGCCCCGTCCAGCGCCGCGGTCAACGCGTCGGCGGTGGCGTCCGCACCGGTGAGCAGTGTGGCCCCGGGCAGCACCTGCGCGAGTCGGCGTACCTCGGCCCGGCCAGCCGGCAGCCGCGGCCCGCAGGCCAGGACCGAGGGCCCGGCCGATGGTTGCCGGCCGTCCGCCCTGAGCCAGGCCGTGGCCGACGGGGCAACCGTCACGGGGCGTCCGGCGCAGGTCGGCAACCCCGACCACGGAACGGCGTGCAGGGCCCCGACCGGCACGATCACCAGGGGACGGTCGCCGAGCTGCCGCCGCAACGGATCGAAGAGCTGGTGGTCCAGTGCGGCTGCGGCGTGCCGTGCCCCGGCCCGCGCGGTGGTCGTGTCGCCGGTGGTGACCAATCGGCGTAGGGCGAACCGGTGCCACCGGGCCAGGTGCACCGCCTCGGCGAGCGGGCCGAGGTCGTGCAGGCTGGCCCGGCCATCGCGGACCAGCACCGCCCGGAGCCGGTCGCCGTGGGCGACCAGCTCGACCAGCACGCGGGGGCCGAGCCGCCCGGCGAGCATGCCCACGCCGGGCGGGGTCACCACGCCGGTCCCGCCGGGCACCCGTCGGGCCAGGTCCTGGATGCGCTGTTCCAGCCGCGACTGCCGGCTGCGTAGGGCGTGGGCCGGCCGGCCGGCCAGCACTGCGTCCTCCAACAGGCTGCTGACGAGCCTGAGCTCGGTGAGCGCCGCGAACAGGTCCGGGTCGTCAGGGGGCAGCGCCGGCCGCATCCGCAGTGTGTTGGCCCGCCAGCGTTCGGCCCAGGCCAGGGTCCGGGCCGGGGAGCCGGCCCGGACCGCGATGTCGAGGCCCTCGGCGGCCAGTTCCTGCCCGTACGTCCCGCTGTGGGCCCGCAACTCAGTGGCACCGAGCGACGTGCGGTGCCGGTCGAGTACGGCCAGCCCTCGGCGCAGTGCCCGGGCCGCGCCGGGGTCGTCCCCGGTGAGCCGACGCGACCGGGCCAGGGCGTACCAACCCTGGGCGCGGCGGGGGGCGGTGCCTCGACGGCGGGCCTGGGCGGCCACGTCGAGCAGGGCGACGGCTCGGCCGACGCGACCCGAGGCGGCGGCCAGCAGGCCGGCTTCGATGCGGGTGGTCAGCGCCGGGCCGGGCCATCCGGTGGCGTCGAGTTGGCCGGCCGTCCGCACCATCGCGGTGAGCAGGGCCGCCGTTCGGGTGCCCCGGCGGAACTCCGCGCGCAGTTCGACGTGCCGGGCGAAGGCGGCCCAGGTGCGGCGGCCCTGACGCCGAAATCTGACCCGGGCCTGGGCGGCAGCCGCGGTCGCGGTGTCCAGGTCGTTGGCGAGCAGCGCGGCCCGTGCCTGGGCGAGCAGCGCCTCCGCGAGGTCCGAGGCCATTCCTCTGTGGTGGAGCTCCCGTACTGCGGCGGCGGCGACCTTGACCGCCTCGTCGAGCAGCGGCACCGACAGCAGCAGCTCGAACCGGTCCAGCAGCAGCGCCGGACGGGGAACGGCGAGCCGCCGGTACTCCTCGTCGACGTCGGCGAAGCAGCGCAGCGCCACTGCGATTTCGCCGCGTTGCCCGGCGGCGATGCCGCTGTTCCAGCGGGCGTCTGCCGCCGCGAGGTCGAGTCCGAGCCGGTGGAAGACAGCCGCCGCCCGGGAAAGGTCGTCGTCGGTGCCGCCGGAGGAGCCCCGGTGTGCGTTGAGTAGTCCGCGATTGTTGCGGGCGCGAGCCTCCAGCAGCGGGTCGTCTTCGCGTTGGGCGATGTCGATGGCGATGCCGTAGTCACGCACCGCCTCGTCATAGCGTCCGCGGTAGTGCAGCACCACCCCCCGCTGCATCCGGGCGCGGCCGGCGTCGGCACCGGTGAGCTGGGGCAGCGCGGCGGTCACGGCCCGCAGCGCCGCAGCGGTACGACCGGCATTGGCCAGCACGTACCCGAGGCTCATCCGGGCCAGTGCCTGGGTACGGGGTGTGCCGGCGGCTCGTACCGCCCGGCGTAGGTGGCGCAGTGCGCCGGTCAGGTCGTTGAGCTCGCGCAGGGCCAGGCCGATGGCCCGCTCGGCGGTGGAGCGCTCGTCGTCGTCGGCGGTCTGGCTGGCGAGCACCTGGTGGGCGATCGTGATCGCCTCGGGTGGGTATCGCTGGACGGCGTCGAGCGCCGCCTGGGCCGTCACGGCACCGGAACCGGTGCTGTCGGGCATGCCATAGAGAGTCCACGACGAACAGCCGCGAGTCAATGTCGGAAATCCGTCGCGGGAATGTCGTCAATGGGTGTCCTGCTGGTTGTGCGATTGACAAGCAGCGATGGTTTGGAATAATTGGCGGTCGGGGAATTCGCCACGCCTGCCATCGGTGGGCGCGCTTCTCTCAAGAGCATGGAGGATCCGTGCCGCCGTCTGACCACCCTACCGTGCCGGGCCCGGCCGGCCGGATGTCCCGACGGCGGATCCTGGCGCTGTCGGCGCTGGCGGCGGCGGCACCGTTCGGCGTCGTGCCGCGCCCGGCCCCGGCTGTCGGTGGCGACACGGACGCCGGTGCCTACCAGAAGGCGTTCGAAGCGGCGCTGGCCGCCGACCAGAACGTGCGCCGGTACACCGCAGCGAGCCGGGAGATCCTCTACCGGCCCCGGCAACTGCTCGCTGCCGACGTCGACGTCCAACGGGTCGCCACCTGGTTGCGCACCCATGACTATCCAGTGAGCCTTTCCGCGTAACGGGTCGTGGCGTTGGGTGATCAGGTTGTGCGGTTGTGCTCGACGTGCAGGAGTACGAGGGCCGCTGCGGTGAT